>RFNT01000107.1 GCA_009927045.1 bacterium
AGGATTATTATCAAAGCAATCCAAGCTTTGAATTCTTCCATTCGGATACAGCTTTGGTTTTGTAAGCTCACACCGACGGCCCACAAAATTACTCTCCCAATCCCCATTGGCCCAAGCCAATGTGATCAGAGCCTTGATATCGTTGGGGTACCATAAAACCTCTGTTCCTCGGGGACCCAAGACCTGAACCGGTTTTTCCGGGCGTGGGACCATGATGGCGGCCGGAGCCCATCCATGGCATAAGCCCATCCAACCTTCCACTTCGCCTTCATGTGTTTGATACCATTCCCCTTCCGACTTTTGTTCTAGGGTGAGCTGAAAGGTTTCATCTCCAACTGTCAGATCGTATTTCTCCGCTGGGGACCAAGAAATGACTGTCCGGTTGATCTCAGGTTGAGAAACTTGAAGTAAAGCAAACCAATCTCGCGGCTGAGTGTATGCAGCAATAGCCTCTGGATAACTAGAAAACCACTCCCCTCGAGAATAGCGATAAGAGATTAATCCACGTTCCATTGCCCAAAAATCATCCGACCATAAGGGGCGCTCTGATTTTCCAGATACTGGAATTTGATCCAGCTCATAACTAGGCTCAGCAACCCATGTCTTTACTAAATCCGCTAACCGATCTTCTTTTCCAACATCAGCCCATGTTCTCAAACCCTCACACGGGAACTTCGGAATCACTTTCTTCAAAACTTTTTCACAATACCATCGTTGATAACGGCGAGTGCCTTTGATCTGTGCCTGTTTTAACAGTGCTGAGCTATCAGAAATCTCTGAAGTTTTTAATTCCGGATGGGACTCGATGGCTTTCAAGGTTTTAATATTGATTTTCAATCCCTGCTGATCCATCGCGGAGGGAGTGATGGGCACGCGATAAAAATCAGAAATTCTTTTTTCAATCTCTTGATTTTCTTGGGGCGTTAATTGAAAGAGATCTTCCGATTGCGAACCATTTACAATCCAGACAGAACAAACAAAAACAACAAACCACTTCATGGCTCCGACGATGGCAACGAAACGCTTATTTGTCGATTGAAAACTGTTTCCAATTTTCTGAGAGGTAAATTTTGCTCATCGTCTCATAATGAGCGGGCAACCATTTCAACATTTCAATTTCTTGTGAGGTGAGCTGACCCACTACTTTTGCAGGCCTTCCCATTGCTTTGCTAAACGCTGGAATTTTTGTCCCGGGAGTCACTAAACTGCCTGCTCCTAACAAAACATACTCTTCAAGATGACAATCATCTAAGAGAGTACTGTCCATTCCGATCATACAAAAATCAGAAATAGTACACGCATGTAAAATGCAGGAGTGCCCAACAGTCACAGAGTTCCCTATGCGCGTGGGGCTTTTTTTGTAGGATTCATGAATCAGCGTGAGATCTTGAATATTGGTTCTTTCTCCAATACGAACAAAATTCACATCGGCCCGAATCACCGTATTAAACCAAATGCTGCTATTTTTCCCAATCACTACATCCCCAATGATTTTTGATCCAGGGGCCACAAATACCGAAGCATCTAATTGCGGCTTATGAAAAAGATGTGGCAGATACGAAGGGTTGATTTCTTTCGGCTCGGAGTGCTCCGACATAATATCCTCTTAGGTTAGACCCATTGGCTTCAGTGATTTCTACTTCGATAGTCTTTCCAATGCAGGCAGAACCAGCATTGAAAACATGCACTATTTTTCCCTGTGGATTCCTACCAGAAAAATGCTTTGCTTTCTTGTCCAGAGCTTCTATCAGAACATGGGTTTTAGTCCCGATTAAATTTTTATTTTGTCGGTCTAAAATTTGATGGACCAATACTTGTGCTTGATGCAAGCGCTCGTCTTTCACGGATTCAGGAACCTCATCTCCCATTGCAAAAGCTCTGGTTCCCGGACGAGGTGAATACTTGAACATAAAAACGAGAGAAAACTCTACTTGCGCCAGTACTTTTAATGTTTCTTTGAAATCTGCATCTGTCTCCCCCGGAAATCCTACAATCACATCCGTAGAAATTGCGATTTCGGGACATGCCCGCTTCAACTTTTCAATTTTCTCAAGATACTGTTGTTGCGTGTATAACCGTGACATTCCCTTCAAAACGGAGTCACTCCCCGATTGAAAAGGCAAGTGGAGAGCTGGACACAACTTTGAGACAGAACCAAATTGAGCAATCAGATCATCGCCCAGGTCTCTGGGATGGGAAGTGACATAACGAATGCGCTCTAAGCCTGCTACCCGGTCAGCAGCTTCAATGAGTTGAGCTAAGGTTTCAGGAGTTCCTTTTCCATATGTGTTAATGTTTTGCCCTAAGAAAGTAACTTCTTTGGTTCCTTTTTCTACGAGATGCTCCACATCTTGAATCACTTCAGCGATCGGCCTGCTCTTTTCGCGACCTCGGGTGAAGGGCACAATGCAGTAAGTGCAGAAGTGGTCGCACCCTTTCATAATCGTCAAAAACTCAGAAGGTTTTGCACGAGGGATTACAGAGGGCTGACTGTAGGTACGTTTTCGATCCGTATCAAACCCCACATCTAAGACTCGCTTGCCCTCATTGAGTACAGAGCCGACCAGTTGGCCAACTCGGTCAATCGCATCGGGTCCCATGACTAAATCCAGATGAGGCACTCTTTGGAGCAAAGTACGTCCCATCCTTTGGCCCACACACCCAGTGATTCCAAAAACCTTTTTCGGGTTTTTTTGTTTCAAGGGTCTCAACTCTCCTAAGAGACTGAGTACTTTGTGTTCGGATTTATCTCGGATACTGCACGTGTTGATGAGAACTACATCCGCGTTTCGAATATCTTTTTCTAGCCGATAGCCTTGAACTTCCAAAAGCCCCGACATCCGGTCCGAGTCGTAGACGTTCATCTGACAACCAAACGTCTTAATATGGAGAGTTTTTGGGGCCTGTGACATGGCTTCGGATTCTAGTGGCGCATTGAGTCCAACTCAAGTAGTTAGTAGGTTTCATGGATAGGGAAACTGCTTCAGACTTTCATTTGGTGCTCTATGAGCCCAAGATCCCCCAAAATACGGGTTCGATCGCTCGATTATGTGCGTGTACAGGGGCTACCCTCCATTTAATCCACCCTTTGGGTTTTCAAGTGGATGAGGCCTCTGTTAGACGGGCCGGCCTTGATTACTGGCCCCACGTAAAAGTGGTCAATCATGAAAACTGGGAGAGTTTTATGCACTCCCAGCAACCTAAGCACATGTTTTTTTTCAGCAAATTTGGAAATCGATCCTTTTGGAACAAAAAGCTCTCTCCACCCGTTTATTTGGTTCTGGGCAGTGAAACCGATGGCTTACCTGAGCATCTCTGGAAAGCCTACCCCGAACAGTTCTTAAAAGTTCCCATGCGAACAGACATCGTCCGCAGTCTGAATCTAGCCCAATGTGCAGCCGTTGTTCTTTATGAATCACTGCGTCAGTTTGGGTTTTCGGCGGGACTTACTTCAGAAGGCAACTGAGCCTGAGGCTCTGGCTCGGGCGGCAGCTTCTCTGGCACTTCTGGAATTTTTCCACAGTGATACGCAATCAATGTGACTAAGCTCTGCAAATTCCGATGGGCTTCATTGAGCTCCATCCGATGTGTGAAATACCGTTCACCCGCTCCTAACCAGCTTTGATATTCCGTGGGACACCGATCGGCAAGATCCTCTTCTTGCAAAGCTCGTCGGGAATCTTCGGAAGGTGCCCCACATAAAACCAAAGCCTCCCGACGTTGCTTTGCAAACTTCTTAAGCCCTTTATGTGCAATGAGGAGATCCTGATATTTTTGCTGAGTGCGAACTTTTACCGCTGCATAAATAGAACAATCGATGCGGTTTTTTAGCAGTGCTGCGTGCGCAGTGCTGGGAATGAACGATTCACTGAGTTCTGTCCCCTTGGCTAACCATCCCCAAAACAGAAGCCCCCATAAAATCCAAACTGTTCTTTTCATAAATACCCCGAATCCCTCTAGGGAATGAATAAAGCAAAGGAGCTGCCAAACTTTACAGCCGACTGAAGCTTGGGCAGGTGTCGAAGTTTTTTACGCTGTTGAATTGAAAACGAATAAGCTACTTATTTAATTATACTTTATTCGCCTGGACTTTGAACACCGTTCTCTATGACTCTCTGTATTCATCCAGTGCGCGTTGAAATCCTTAAAGATTTTAAAGTCACAATTGCGATGAGGGCTAATTTTTCTACAGAGCGAGAGTGACGATGCTCATGCTAAACTAGCCCTTATGTTTTATCGAAGCCTTGCCTTTTTTCTGATGGTCTTCTGCTTCAATTTGGTTGCACGCGAAACCCACAGTCTCCAAAAAAGACTCCGCCGGTTTCCTGTGCGCACCACCTCAGAAAAGACGATTACCTTGAGCCCCGAAACCATCCTCAACGGACTGAAACAGTTGAGCACAGATCCTCGACTGGATCCCAAGGAGCATTTCGATTTTTTGAAAGAACGAGAAGCGCAACTCAGCAAAGATCTTCGTGCTTTCGTTAACTTGTGGGTCACCTATGATGCCCAAACTAATTTTGAAAAACGGCCCGAAGTTGAAAAAAAGTTACTGGAGGGCCGAGAGGAAACACGAGTTCAGCTGAAAAAGATTCAAGATAAAATTCACGCACAAATCGAGAAAGTCATGAAGCAATTGGGCTTTACCCCTCGTTTTCCGGGAAGCTCCACTTACCTCAAAGAGAACTTGCGAGTTAAAGTACGATACCAGGAAGGAGAAATCCAAATAGAGCCATGAATTCTCTGTTCTGGTTACTTTTAGGACTTTTATCCGCAACATCACTTGCCGAATCTTTTTGGATCGTCGGAAAAAATTCCATCAGCTTCTACGCTCCGGGAAAGGCTCCTCTTCACAAGGCAAACATCTCTGCTGAAACCACTCTCCTGGATGAAGCTTCCTGTCTCCTCTGGGTTCAATCGCAAAATCGGATCCAAGCGCTCAACCCATCCCTCCACGTAGTCCACCAATTCGAATCGAATGAAACTCTTTTGGGTGATCAGGCCCAGCCTGAGGGATTTTTCACTCGCTCCAAAACCCAATGGACTCTTCGTTCGCATGAGGGAAATTTACTTAAAACTTTCAAAGCTCCACTTGAAGACCCTCGAGAACTTGTAGGCAACCTACACTCAGGCTTTTGGATGCTCCAATTGGACTCGACAGAGTCCAATCTCAATTTAGTCCACTGGTCTCCACAGTCCGCGCTTTCATGGAAACAAACCCTCTCGGCAGGTACGGAAATTTGGGGCGAGCCCAAGCTCATTTGGGATCCGGTTCGACACTCGCTGTGGGTGGGATATTCTTCCACCACTCCTGATCATGCCTATGCACCTATTTTAGAATTATGGAGTGCTCACGGCTCTCGGAAACACCAAAAGATTTTTTCAGAAAAAGGACTTTTTCTTGATGGGTGCCTTCTCCCCCACGGAGAGCTGGCTATTGCCAGAGATTTACCCTCTGCCCCGTACACAGTACCGTTATTCTCAGTTTTTGAGCAGTTTAATCCAGATTTTTTGAATCATCCGTTGTTTCAAGCGGCCCAAAACCAATTAGTGCACAGTATGTATTGCTCTCAAGGAAAAGTTTGGTCTCTTCAAAGCTCCATGTTTGGAGGTTCGCCCACGCAGCTGACGGAATGGAGAGCTGACGGTTCTGAACAGATTTTAATGTCTCAGAAAGACCCTGCTTGGAAAATCCATGCTTGCTCATTACAATAAGTCCCATAAAAGAAAGGAACTTTCCTATGGTAAAAAACCGAAGAAAAACAGCTCGCCGAAAAGCAGCTAGAAAACGAAAACTCAGACGCGGACGCCAACAACAACGGCAAGATCCCAAATTGGCCCGTCGGAGAAAAAGTAAAAAGCGCATGACCGCAAAAAAATTGCGCCGTCGCTAAAATTTTTCTTTATGATTTCAGGGGGATGGGCGATGCCCATCCCTTTTTTTATTTGACCTTTACCAATTCATTTTCATATTTGTAAAAGAAAGGGTGAGGTGTCTCCATGAGTGAAAATCAAAAGCCCGCCTCGGTTGTTATTCCAGAGCTTCTTCCTGTTTTGGCCGTCAGAAATACGGTTCTATTTCCTAATGCTGCGGTTCCCTTAGTCGTGGGGCGAAAAAAAAGCGTAGAAGCCGTAAGAGCCTCCCGAACTCTCGGAGATATCGTTTTAGTGGTTACGCAAAAAGACGGCAGCGTAGATGATCCCGCTCCAAAGGATCTGTATCAAGTGGGAGTGGTTTGCCATATTTCTAAAGTCACCGAATTAGAAAAGGATAACTTTCAAGTCATCGTCAATGGCTTGTTCCGTTTTAAGGTTTCTGAATATATTGATGAAAATGGATTCATCTCAGCTCAAGGTCAGCAAGTACCTGAAGTGACTTCCACGCTCACTGCACGGCTCGAAACTCTCTCAGAAGAAATCAAGAACTTAACAAAAATCATTCTCAAACTGGCAGCTGTCCCAGGGCGTGAAGGAGTCTTAAAAATCCTGGCGCAATTACACGACCCCGGACAAATCGCAGACGTTGCCGCTACTCTGCTCCATTTGCCGGCTCCCCAGAAGCAAGAACTGTTAGAACTCATGGATGTTGAGCTACGACTCAAAAAATTACTTGAACATCTGGTGAGAGAGAAAAACCGATTAGAAATCCAAAGTGAAATTCAATCAAAGCTGGCTGAAAAAATGACCAAGGACCAGCGGGACCACCTGCTACGGGAACAAATGCGCGCTATCAGTGAGGAGTTAGGGGAAGAAAAACCTGCCTCTGAAGATTTTTCTCAACGGATTGAGAAGGCAGGACTCCCTCCAGAAGTCCTCAAAGTTGCCAAAGAGGAAGCTCAAAGACTCAATCAAGTGCCTCGTTCGTCACCGGAATATCAAGTCATACGAACCTATTTGGAACTTCTAGTTGCCCTTCCCTGGAATAAAGCCACGGGACTCTCGAGTGATGCAATTGATTTAGCCCAAGCAAAAGCCGTTTTGGATCAGGACCACTACGGATTAGAAAAGGTGAAAACCCGCATTCTTCAATTTTTAGCGGTTACGAAGTTAAAAAAGGAAATGAAAGGTCCCATCCTGTGCCTCGCTGGTCCCCCGGGAGTCGGTAAAACCAGTATGGCCAAAAGTATTGCGACCGCTTTGGGAAGAAGCTTCGTACGGATGAGTTTGGGTGGGGTCCGAGATGAGGCCGAGATCCGAGGTCATCGCCGTACCTATATCGGGGCCATGCCAGGTCGAATCATTCAAAGTATTAAGCGAGCAGGGGTCAAAGACCCAGTCATTTTGCTGGATGAAATCGATAAAATTGGGTCCGATTTCCGTGGTGACCCTGCTTCGGCTCTTTTAGAGCTTTTGGATCCAGAACAAAATCATACGTTCACGGACCACTATTTAGATGTTCCTTTTGATCTCTCCCGGGTCTTTTTCATCACAACTGCAAATTTACTGGATACTATCCCACCGGCTCTTCGCGACCGACTCGAAATCATCGAGATGTCGAGTTACACCAAGCTGGAAAAAAAGCACATTGGGATGGATCACTTGATTCCCAAAGTACTTGGTGAACACGGGATGACGGGAGAACAAGTTCAGTTTCAGGAAGAAGCATTGGAAGCTCTCATTGAGGGCTACACACGTGAAGCCGGTGTACGACAGCTCACTCGTGAGATTGCGAATGTCGTACGCGCCTCCGCCACTCAAGTGATTCAACCTGGAATCACACTTCCCATTCACATCACCCCTCAATCACTCGATGAAATGTTGGGGCCTCAGAAATTCTTCACCGAAATGACCATTGATCAAGGAAAGCCCGGCGTGGTCACCGGACTTGCGTGGACAGCTGTGGGCGGAGAAATCCTGCATATTGAAGTCACCAAGATGGAAGGCAAAGGTAATTTAATCCTCACCGGACAATTGGGCGAAGTCATGAAAGAATCGGCACAAATAGCGCTGAGTTTGTTGAGAAGCCAGGTGAAAAAGCACTTTCCGATTCACTTCGATAAAGTTGATTTTCATGTGCACGTTCCAGCAGGGGCAATCCCCAAAGATGGTCCTTCGGCTGGAGTCGCTATTTTTCTGGCGCTTTCATCCTTGGTACAAAACAAATCAATTGATACGAAGCTTGCTTGTACAGGAGAAATCACCTTGAGAGGTTCGATTCTTCCCGTCGGGGGCATCAAAGAAAAAATATTGGCAGCGCATCGAGCAGGCGTACAGAAAGTCATTCTTCCTGAAAGAAACCGATCGGATCTCCGAGATGTAGCTGAGGAAGTCCAGAAAGAGCTGACATTTCACTTTGTGAAGGATGTCTACGAGTTGCTTGCAATTGCCGATCTCAAAGCAATTGCCTTAGCGGGAGTTCCTATCCCCAGTGCAGTCGCTGGCGGAAGTAACCACCCAGACACTCCGATTTCTCACTAATTGGTTCTTTTTCAGGATCGTAGGCCGGTGATACGACGCCAAGGTGCGGGATGAGAATAAGTCAGAAACTCAATCAATGAATGAGGACAAAAAAGGCCTCTATTTTGAAGCGTCAAGCGCTCAAGTGCAGAAGCCAGTGCCTCACCAGAATTTAACTTTTCCATAGCAAAACGATCTGCTTTTCGCTCTCGGGACCGACTAAAAATATTTTGCAAAACCCCCGTGGGCAAGCTGCAGATTGAAAAAGTTACAAGAAATATCACCAAGCCAAAGGGTTCAGTGGCATTGGTTTGAAATGTGGGAAAGACCCATTCCGTGCACAAGTACTCAGTGATAAAAAACAAAGTCAGGAGTATCCCAGAGGATAAGCAGATCCCTTTCACCAAGTCTTTATGGACTTGATGTCCCAGTTCATGGGCAAAAACGGCTTCGACTTCTTCTAAGGGAAATTTTTCATAGAGCGTGTCTCCGATCAATATCCGCTTGGTTTTTCCTAGTCCAACAAAAGCGGCATTCCCTTTCTCAGTTTTTTCGCCCATTCCTAATTGATACACTTCCTGCACCGTGACTCCAAACCGACTGGAAAGATCCAGAAGCCGCTGGCGTAGGGTTTGATTCTCCATAGGTTTCAATTTGAAAAATAGGGGGATCAAAAGCACGGGTGCCAGCTGCGCCAGTACGACCGTTAGAGAAATAAATCCTAATGCGGTCCATAACCACCAGAATTCTCCTCCCCACTGAACACTCCAATAGAGGAGATACGTTACTAAGATGCCTATCACTCCCCCAACTCCATATCCCTTCAGCCGATCCAAAAACCATGCGCTATAGGTCTGTCGAGAAAGTCCATGGGCTCGCTCAACCCAGTGATGAGACAGACTCAAGGGCAAACCTACAATCTCCCAAACCATTCCTAAAGCCGCGAAATAAATAAACCAACGAAGCGCTTCAGGAAGCGATAAGTCCATTGCTTTTTGTTGCCAAAGGAGAAATCGACCGCTCACTAAAAAAGAGAGAAAAAGCCCAATACTGATCCCTCTTGAAGTGAGGTTCAATACTCGATGACTCCATAAATAGGGCTTTATGTTTTGGTCATGTTCAGCCCAGCTGGGTGGAATGGGTAAGTTTGAGTGCTTCATATTAAAGGGTATAGGCCTCCAATACCTCTTGGGGCTCCCCTTGAAGGTGGATGCGTCCTTCATCCATCCACAACAGACGGGAGCAGAAACGTTTCACTTGATCTAAATTATGACTTACAAACAAAAAGGAAACTCCTCGCTCGCGTTGATGTTGAATGCGTTCCCAACACTTATTTTCAAATTCACGATCCGCGACTTCCAGCACTTCATCTAAAAGCAAAAAATCTGCGTTGGCATGTAAGGCCACTGCCAATGCCAATCGATATTGCATCCCCTGCGATAGCTTCTTGACGGGCATTGTCTTAAAATCCTGCAGCTCACTAAAATTCAGAATAGCCTCCATACGCTCTTCCACTTCCACCCGACGCATGCCCAAAAAAACTCCGTTCAACAAAGCGTTTTCAGGTGCTGTCAAATCCGGATGAAATCCCGAACCCACTTCCAAGACTGAGGCGATTTTACCTTGAACAATAGCCTCTCCGGCGCTGGGATCTGTTAAGCGTGCGAGCAATCTCACTAAAGTTGATTTTCCAGCTCCATTGGAACCAATCACTCCCAAACATTCTCCCGGCTGGATTTCAAACGTGAGATCTCGCACAGCCCATAACGTGTTTTTTTCAGGCCCCTGACGCCCCTCTGTTGGAAGGGGTTCCTCAAAAGTACTTCTTCCACACCAGTGTCTCCACGCCCGTTTGAAGGATTCTTGAAGCGAAGTCCGATAAGAAGATTCCGTCCAATACCATTTGGATAAACTTCGAGCAGTGACTCGCGGATTTTGTTCAGAGGGAGTCAACACAGCTTCTCTCCACTTTTTGAAATATCAAAAGACCAGTGAGTGCAATTCCCAAAGTGATGCATACAGAACCAGCCCAAGCCCCGAAATGAAAGGTACCGGTTCCTAAAACTCCTAATCGCAGCCCCTCAACCACCGACGTCAAAGGGTTGAGTTCTAAAGCCCAATGCCAAGACTCAGGCAAGGCGGACAGGGGATAGGAAATAGGAGTGGCATAGAGCCATAACGGGGAGATCAATGCCCATACATGATGAAAGTCTCGAAAACGAACAGTGAGTGCGGCAATCCAGAGCCCTAAGCCAAAACTCAAGAGAAGCGTCTGAGCGATCAAAAAAGGAAACAACAGCACCCACTCGGTGGGCCGTACGGGAGAACCCCACCCAACAAAAACCAAGTAAAAGCAGGATAAAACACCCAGTTGAATCCCGAGGGACACTAGAGAAGAAACACAGTAGGAAAATGGAAGAATCACTCGTGGAAAAAAAACCTTCTTGAAAAGCCCAGAATGCGAAACCAGAGTCATGGAAGTCGAATTCAGGGCTTGGGAAACATAATTCCAAATTAAAAGACCCGTTAAATAGAACAATACGGGCGGGACACCCTCAGTTTCAATCTGAAGTCCTCTAGCAAAAATAAGTACAAAAACAGTTGCAGTCACCAAGGGATGAAAGACAAACCAGAGGGGTCCCAGAAACGTTTGCCGGTACTTGGAAGCAATATCGCGCTTGACCCAAAGTCCTAGCAAATCGCGGTACTGATACACTAATTTCCAGTCAACCCAAGGAAGTGAAGACTGAGGTTTGATCCGTGTTTGCAACAAAAAGCCTCTAGGTTTTTGCCAACAGATTTAAAGCTGAGCCCGCCTTAAACCATTCGATTTGCTCTGCCGTCATCGAATGATTCAGCTTCAATGTTTCTTCCTGACCGTTGGCGTGATGTACGACCAGTGTCACAGGCTTTCCGGGACTTAACTCTTTAAGGCCCATCAAGCTGAGGCGATCTTGCTCCTGAATCCGATCATAATCTGCACCTTGCGCGAACGTGAGCGGCAAAATCCCCTGCTTCTTCAAATTGGTCTCATGAATTCGGGCAAAGCTTTTTGTGATGACGGCCGCAGCCCCTAAGTGACGAGGGGACATCGCTGCATGCTCTCGAGAGCTTCCCTCTCCATAGTTTTCATCACCCACTACAATCCATTTCAACCCTTTGGACTTGTAGTCCCGAGCAATGGCTGGAATCGATTGTCCTGTTTGTTGGGTTTCGAGATTTTTCCCTTTTCCTGCTTCTTGAGTGAACGCATTGATAGCGCCCGTGAACATATTATCGCTGATATGATCCAAATGCCCACGGTACTTTAACCAAGGACCGGCAGGAGAAATATGATCCGTCGTGCATTTTCCCTTGGCTTTCAACAGCAGAGGGAGCTTCTTAAAGTCTTGGCCATTCCAAGGTTCAAACGCTTTTAAAAGCTGTAAGCGTTCACTGGTGGGGGACACTTTTACTTCCACTTGCGATCCATTCTCAGGCGGCTTGACATAGCCAGCATCTGAGAATTGGAATCCTTTTTGAGGAAGCGGGTTTGCTTTTTTGGGCGCTTGCAAGCGAACTTTTTTACCATCCGCTGCCGTGAGTTCATCCTTCATGGGATTAAATGAGAGACGCCCTCCCAAAGCAATCCCAATCACCGTTTCGGGACTTCCAATAAAACTCAAAGTGGATGGATTGCCATCATTGCGAGCTGGAAAATTCCGATTGAAAGAACTTAAAATGGAGTTGGTTTCTCCTTTTTTAATATCATCCCGTTTCCATTGTCCGATACAAGGCCCACAGGCATTTGCCAAAACTACGCCCCCTACGGCTTCAAGCGCTGCCATTTGTCCATCCCGCTTGATAGTTTCATAAATTTGCTCAGAGCCGGGGGAAATCCAAAATGGGACCGGCATTTTTACGCCTGCTTGGGCAGCTTGCAGGGCTAAATCAGCCGCACGAGAAATATCTTCATAAGAAGAGTTAGTGCAACTTCCAATGAGAGCGGATGTTAAAGCATCCGGCCATCCATTTTTCTTCACATCACTCGCTAAGTCAGAAAGCGATCGAGCCACATCGGGAGAATGGGTCCCACCACTTGAGGCTCTAGCTGAGAAAGATCAATTTCAATCACTTGATCGAAATATTTTTTGGGATCTTTCTCCACTTCCGGATCGGCTTGCAACAAGTGTTGATATTTCACCGCTAGCTGTGCCAAATCCTGTCGACGAGTCGCTTTTAAATAGTTTTCCATTTCGCCATCAAAAGGAAACAAAGAAGTGGTTGCCCCCAGCTCAGCTCCCATATTGGTGATTGTGGCTTTCCCAGTGCAACTGATCGAACGAGCGCCTGGACCAAAATATTCAATGATTTTATTCGTGCCGCCCTTAACCGTCAGCACACCACATAAATAGCAAATCACATCTTTAGGAGAGGTCCACCCTTTCATCTCACCTTTCAAATGCACTCCAATCAACTTAGGATTTTTGACTTCCCAAGGAAGGCCAGCCATCACATCCACAGCATCTGCGCCGCCCACTCCACAAGCCACCATCCCTAAACCACCTGCATTGGGTGTGTGCGAATCCGTTCCAATCATCATCCCACCCGGGAACGCATAGTTTTCCAAAACGACTTGGTGGATGATTCCAGATCCTGGCTTCCAAAATCCAATGCCGGCTTTTTGTGAGGCCGTGAGGAGAAAATCGTAAACTTCTCGGTTTTCATCGAGAGCGGTTCTCATGTCTGCCCCTGCCCCCTGGTTGGCACGAATCAGATGATCACAATGAACCGTTGTAGGAACTGCCGTGGTCTTCCTACCTGCACTCAAATATTGAAGGAGTGCCATCTGTGCAGTCGCATCTTGCATGGCCACTCGGTCGGGTCTCAACGCTAAAATACTTTTTCCTGCTTCGAGATCTTGCTGAGCTGGATCGTTCAAATGCCCGAAAAGCACTTTTTCTGCGTAAGTGAGCGGCCGATTCAGACGTTTTTTAACAGTGTTTAAACGCTCTTCCATTTTTTGGTAAAGCGTTTGGACCATGGCATGGGTAGTTTCGATGTTTGGCATAATGCCGGGATTATAAACAAGGGAACCAAAGGTTGTCAGGCCCTTTATGCTGTTTTAACCTGGGGAGTATGAAGTTCAAAACTTGGTTTTTCCTCATGTTTTGTGGGGTGAATATGGTCGTGTGTTCCGCTAGGGCCGTTGAGGCGGAACCCGAAAAAAAACCATCCGGTCTAGCAAAACCCGCTTTGAGTGCGTTGGTTTTCACCCCGAGCCTAGAGACAGATACGTTCAATCGCGCTTTCTCGACGGCAGGTTTTCTTGCGCTTTTCTCATTGCCTATAACGCAACTGGCCAAATCTGCTTGGCTTCATGCGGAGACGGGCATGGGGATCAGCTATTCACGGGTGGAGTTACCACAACCGAATACCCAGTTCTCAAGGTTAGAATTTCCCGTTCCCTTTTCGGTTCGGTTACTCAAAGCGTTCAATAAAACGGTCACGGGGGAGCTGTTAGCGGGAGTCCTCTACCGACCTTTTTTCTACGATTCTCGAGAAAGTACCAATGGCGGGTTTCAGTCGATGGAATCCGGTCAATGGCGCTTGGAGGGGGGCGTGGGGCTGCGATTCCAGCTTTCCCCCGCTATACGCCTCAGGGTACGGGCCACACGATCCTTTTTAGCATCGGGAGTTGAGTTTCTTCTCTAGTTTTTTGGTGTGACAGAGGCCTTCTTTCTCGCTAAGTTAATGACCCAAGTTATTTTCAGAATGCGAGATTCACTATGATGAAATGCAAATCTTTCTTAACTTCTTCGGTAGGACAAAAATTCTTAGTAGCCATCACGGGATTGGGCTTGTCAGGCTTTGTGCTCGCTCACATGCTGGGCAACCTCCTGATGTTTGTGGGCGCCGATGCTTACAATTTATATGGCCATAAATTGACCAGCACCCCGCTTATTTATGTAGCCGAAGTGGGCTTAATAGCATTCTTTCTCACTCATTTGGGACTGACCTTGAAACTGACTCGCGAAAATCGGACCGCTCGGCCGCTCACTCCCGAGCAACTTCCAAGTAACCCCGTAAAAAAAGCTTCATTTGCCTCTCGTTCCATGGCGCTTTCGGGTTTGATGGTATTTACTTTTGTGATTCTCCATTTAGTCACTTTCAAATTCGGAACTTATTATGAGACAGAAGTAGACGGCGTCAAAATGCGGGACTTGTACCGCTTAGTCGCAGAGTGGTTTCAGAAAGAATGGTATGCCGGATTTTATTTAGTGTGCATGGTGATTTTATTCACCCACTTGTCTCACGGTTTCAGCGCCGCATTTCAAAGTCTCGGTCTCCAAAGCGTTCATAATCGAAATATCAAACGACTCGGTTGGGCTTTTGCGGTGATTGTTGGCGGCGGTTTCTTTATTCAACCACTTTATATGTATCTATGGGGGGCCCCTTAAATGTTAGACTCCAAAATCCCATCAGGTCCTATTGAACAAAAATGGAACAACCGTAAATTTGAAGGCAAACTGGTTAACCCCGCGAATCGTCGGAAGCACACTGTGATTGTTGTGGGTACTGGTTTAGCCGGTGCTTCTGCGGCGGCTACTCTGGGAGAACAAGGCTATCGAGTAAAAGTTTTTACGTTTCATGAAAGTCCTCGAAGAGCCCATTCTATTGCGGCTCAAGGGGGCATCAATGCTGCGAAAAACTACCAAAATGACGGCGATTCCGTTTATCGCTTATTTTATGACACCATCAAAGGTGGCGACTTCCGAGCTCGAGAAGCCAACGTGTATCGACTCGCCGAAGTTTCAGTCAACATCATCGATCAATGTGTAGCTCAAGGGGTTCCCTTCGCAAGGGAATACGGCGGTACACTCACCAATCGTTCCTTTGGAGGTACGCAGGTTTCTAGAACCTTTTATGCAAAAGGGCAAACTGGCCAACAGCTCCTACTGGGCGCTTACAGCTCTCTCATGCGTCAAGCGGGACAAAAAGCCATCGAAATTTTCCCACGACAGGAAATGGTAGATGTCATCGTCGTCGATGGAAAAGCACGAGGCATTATTGCTAGAAATTTAGTTACTGGCGAACTCACTGCTCATACGGCGGATGCGGTGATTTTGGCAACGGGTGGATATGGAAACGTATTTTTCCTTTCAACGAACGCAAAACAATCGAACGCCAGTGCCTGTTGGAGAGCGTATAAACGAGGGGCTTACTTCGCCAACCCGTGTTTCACACAAATCCATCCCACGTGCGTTCCCGTTTCTGGAGATTACCAGTCCAAACTGACTCTCATGTCGGAGTCTTTACGAAACGATGGGCGCGTTTGGGTCCCTCTCAAAGCTGGAGAAAAGAGAGGCCCTAATGAAATACCCGAATCTGAACGGGATTATTTCTTGGAAAGAATGTATCCAGCTTTTGGCAACTTAGTTCCACGAGACATTGCCTCCCGTGCTGCTAAGAGAATGTGTGATGAAAACCGAGGAGTAGGTCCTACCGGTCTTTCGGTTTACATGGACTTTAGAGATGCTATCCAGAGATTAGGTTCAGCTACAATCGCTGAGAAATATGGCAATTTATTCGCCATGTATGAAAAAATCACGGATGAAAATCCCTACCAAGTCCCCATGCGGATTTTCCCGGCCGTTCATTACACGATGGGAGGACTCTGGGTCGATTACAATTTAATGAGCTCTATCCCAGGTCTCTTCGTAGCAGGTGAAGCGAACTTCTCCGATCATGGAGCTAATCGCCTAGGAGCTTCTGCGCTGATGCAAGGTCTAGCGGATGGCTACTTTGTCATCCCTTACAGCATTGCCAACTACATCGGGGGAACGTCTTTAGCTCCTGTGAAAAACAATCACGAGGCGGCACTGGGATCCCTTGCCGAAAGCAAAGCGCGCATTGATGCGCTCATGAAAGCCAAAGGCGGACAATCCGTAGACCAACTCCATCGAAAGTTAGGAAAAGTGATGTGGGAATTCTGCGGAATGGCTCGGAATGAGGCAGGCCTGAAAGGAGCCATCAGCTCCATTCAAAAACTGAAAGATGAGTTTGCAAACGATGTCCGCATCCCGGGCGATGAGCACTTAAACTCAGAACTAGAAAAAGCGAACCGCGTATCTGATTTTCTGGAGCTCGGTGAACTGATGTGCTTGGATGCTTTGGAGAGAAAAGAATCCTGTGGCGGTCACTTCCGCGAAGAAATGCAAACTCCAGAAGGCGAAGCTTTGCGAGATGATAAAAACTTCTCGCATGTTGCCGCTTGGGAATTTACGGGAAAAACCCCAAAACTTCACAAAGAGCCACTCACATTTGAAAATGTTCACTTGGCTCAGAGAAGCTACAAATAAGGAGGCCCCTCATGAAGCTTCATTTAAAAATTTGGCGTCAAAAAGGTCCGAAAGAAACGGGAGCCTTTAAAGACTACACGGTGGACAATGCCAGTGAGCATATGTCTTTTCTGGAAATGTTGGATTTTCTCAACACCAGTTTAGTGCAAAAAGGAGAAGAAGCGGTTCAGTTTGATCACGATTGCCGAGAGGGCATTTGTGGCTCGTGCTCGCTGATGATCAACGGAAATCCTCACGGACCTGAAACAGGGACTGCCACCTGTCAGCTGCACATGAGAAAGTTCAACGACGGAGACACTATTGTAATTGAACCTTTCCGAGCCAAAGCTTTTCCCATCCTTCGAGATTTATGCGTGGATAGAACGGCTTTCGATCGCATCATGGCAGCGGGTGGATTTTGTTCCATCAATACTGGAAACGCTCCGGAAGCCAATTCCATTCTGATTGGAAAAGAAACGGCTGAAAAAGCCATGGACTCTGCGGCTTGTATTGGGTGTGGTGCGTGTGTAGCTGCTTGTAAAAACGCTTCGGCCATGCTCTTTGTTTCTGCAAAAGTTTCTCAGATGGCGCTTCTGCCTCAAGGAGATCCTGAACGCGGAAAGAGAGTCCGAGGGATGGTAGCTCAAATGGATCAGGAAATGTTTGGTTCTTGCTCAAATACCGGAGCCTGCGAAGCTGCTTGCCCCAAGGAAATTAAGTTAGAGAATATTGCTCGTCTCAATCGAGAAATGCTCCGAGCTACTTTTGTAGAATAAAAGCGGGGGCGATTACTCAACGATTTCTAGGACAGACCGTTTTCTGAGCTTCGTGGAAGCCCCTGTTAGGATGGTGCGCAAGGCTTTAGCCGTTTTTCCTTGCTTGCCGATGACTTTCCCTAAATCCCCTTTAGCAACGACAAGTTCAAAGACCGTAGTTTGCTCTCCGGCAATTTCAGAAACTTTCACCTCATCTGGAATATCCACGAGGGCTCTAACCATTGTTTCGACCAGTTCTTTCAGCGTTGGTTCTGCTGCCATGAGTCACTCCCACAAAGTATAACCAAATCCAATGTCGCTTATTAAAATCAAATTATAGTACATGTTTCGGCAACTTGGCTATGCCAAATCGGGTTACAAAACTCCTTCAACGATTCAAAGCATTCAGCCGATACAAATACTACGAGGAATGCATCGTGGCAGAAAACGAAAAATCTGACAAAACCATCATCGTAAATCTGAAAGCGGAACCCGAGAAACCGGCGCAAAAAGAACCATTTCTGGTGTCCATTTCGGGAAGAGAGACCGGGAAAGCCATTCCCTTGAAGGGAAAAGATTTGAAAGTAGGCCGTGAAGTGGGCTGCGATCTGATGCTCGAAAGCCCCCACATTTCACGTTTTCATGCTGAAATTTTCTGGAAGGGCTCACAATTATTTATCAAGGATCTTGGCAGTACCAATGGCGTCTTCGTCAACGGTCGCAAAATTGCTGAAGAGCCACTCCATAATGGAGACAAAGTACTGTTTGGAACTCAAATGTATTTTAAATTGGTCTATCAAGATGCTGTAGACCAAAATTATCAACAAAGCCTATTCAAAGCCGCTAATACAGATCCGCTCACGCAATTGTACAATAAGCGCTACTTCATCGATTTTCTTGAAAAAGAATTCAGTTATACCCGGAGAACGCAACAACCGTTGAGCCTCATCATGATGGATATCGATTTTTTTAAAAAGATCAATGATACCTACGGACATGTGGCCGGAGATAAAGTTCTAAAATCTTTGGGTGCTATTCTTTCAAAACAAACTCGATTAGAGAATATTTCATGTCGTTTTGGGGGAGAAGAGTTTGCAGTTGTTTTACGTGGAGCCTCCCACTCACAGGCGAGATTTGTAGCTGATAGAATCCGAGATCTCATAACTAAGGAAAAAGTAACTAGCAAAAATCAAGCTATTACCTTCACAGTCAGTATGGGCATTGCTACATTTACTGGAAAAAACTTTGGCACATCTGAAGAGTTTATCCAGAGAGCCGATGAGCTCTTATATGAGGCTAAACAACAAGGGCGCAATCGAACGATCTCAGAAGCTGCTTAGTGAGTTTTTTTGATTTCTGCAGAAAGTTTTTCCAAAACGCTTTCAGCTGCTTCTTGGATGGGCATTTCTAAAAGTGCTCCCGCTGCTTTTGAATGCCCGCCTCCCCGAACTGTTAACGCACGTGCAAACCGAGCGACATCGACTTTACCCTGGGAACGTAAGGAAACTTTGACTTGTTGAGGACCCAATTCAAAAAGAAGGAGCGCAACTTCCACTCCATGAGTTAAAAACAAGTGATCAATGATCCCTTCTCGATCATCAGGAATCGCATCATACTTCCGCAACATATCTTGGGTTAAGACCGACCAAATGATTTTTCCCTGCTCACGGGTCTTGGCTTGACCTAAAGTGTCCGCCATCAATCGCAAGCTCCCCAAACTTCTCTCCAACATGCCCCGCTCACCCACTCGAGTAAAATCAAAGCCCGTTTTCAAAAGCTCCGCTGCAAGCACCATCGCTTCCGCAGTCGTGTTGGAATGCCTGAAAAATCCAGTATCAAATACCAAGCCGAGATAAATATGCTGGGCAAATTGAGGATCAATCCGCGTTTTAAACAACGAGGTTTGCGATAGGTGATAAATCAACTCCGTCGTAGCAGAAGCTTTCGGATCCACCATACGGATGGTGTAGGGATAATCACAGCTCACCGCATGATGATCAATGAACACTTTAATTGGGGTTTGATCGTACCAATGCTTCACGCGTCCCGCTCGATCGATTCCACCATCCACAACAAAGGCCATATCAAACTTTCTTTCGTGTTGAGCTCTGGCAAATGTTTCGGGAATAAAAACGGTCTCCGCATCGGGTAAAAACTGATACCGGGGCGGGAGCTCTTCATCATTCACGATAAATACTTGTAGATTCGGAAAGGCTTGGTTCAACATCCGTTGGAGTGCCAATTGAGCGCCGATGGAATCTCCATCCGCAGCCCCCGGAGCCGTGATAAGAATGCGTTTGGCAGTGGCCAGGGCTTTGCCCAGAGCGTTCAATTCATCTTGAAAATGTGTCATTGCAACCATAACAACGCCTGGTTCATAACACACTTTTTGGTCAGCGGGTACAGTTCTTAATTGATAATAATTTCAAATACTTAAAATAGATTTCGATACTCTTTTAGAGCTTCGAAAGCTCGAGGTAACTTTTTCTGAGTGGAATACAAAACAATCCATTTGATGGTTTCGATGGCAGTCCAAGCAAGATAAATATACGTGATCTCCCAACGAAGCCCCGACCACACAAATTGAACGAGCCATAAAACAAAAATCAAAGCTGCTTCTACGATGGAAAAACTCAAATCCAGAAGCACAATACCTGCCAACAAGGATTGGGCTAAAGTGAGCGCTAATTCAGCATGATGGACTTCATCAAAAACGAGCGGCTCAAATCGGCCCAGCGACCAATTAAAAACCAAGGGGATCATAGCAGCCAGCATCGTCCACTGATTTACATTGCTATTCACCATATTCATAAAAGCCATGGGGGCTTTTCCTTTTTGACGAGCCCAGTTGAAAGCAGACAGCTTCTCGGGGAACTCAGACAAGAAGGGAGACACCCACTGAATAAAAACAAAAGTGCTGATTCCAGCTGCGACCGCCCATTTCTGAAGTGAGTGAATGAATGGCTCCACAGAGAGATACAGCGCTATTCCTCCCACTGCGAAAAGAGCAATCGTCGCCATAATCTGAGGGCCCCGATTTAAACGCAGGATTTGACGACCAATCCAAGGTAAATCACTGGGATCTTCGACTTCATGGCTCGGTAATTTAAAGAGGATCCACAAATAAACCCCATAAATGCTCATGAGGACAAGGGAGTCCCAACAACTCAAACTGCCTTTGAAGAATATCACCAGAAAATACAGAATGGACAAAAAGAGAAAGAGCACGCTGAGTGAATCTTCTTTTCCGAGATCTATTTTTTTAATGAATTGTTTTTTGCGAATACCCTGAAAATAAAATTGAGTGAAGAAAATCATGGGCCATCCCAGTCCCACCAGTAATCGCAAGCTCCCCGTTAAGTTAGCGATCATGAGACTGCGCTCTTGGCTCCAAGCCAACTGGGCTTCTACCGCGAACTCCGGGAGAGTTTGCAGCCAGGCCAAGATACTGAGCGCTAGAGCTCTTGAGATAAACATTTCTGCAGTTTCAGCAGCCCAACCAATCACAAAAGCCGACAACAACACAACAACAAGAGGCAAGATATCGTAAACTAATTCCATAGTTGCCTCATTTTCGCCGATCGTACGGTATTGTCGAGGGAAAATTGCCCCCGACAGGAATCGAACCTGTAATTGAGGATTAGGAATCCTCCGTTATATCCATTTAACTACAGGGGCCTAGAGATGGGACTCACTGTAACCTTTGTTTCAAAGCTTGATAAGTCTTTTCCAGAAGCGACTCTTGGGCGGATTGCTGTCGAGCTTTGAGTTGAGGAAAGCCCGCAAGAGCCTCTTGTTCCCACTCCGCACTGAACTGCCCTTTTTTAATTTCCTGAAGCGCCTGACGCATTTTTTCTCGAGAAGACGCATCCACCAATCGTTTGCCTCGAGTCATCCCCCCATAAAATGCCGTGGGACTGATTTTTTTATACAAATTAGCAGGTCCTTCGTGCAGCCAAAGATCTAAAATTAATTTGGCTTCATAACAACACTCCAAAAACGCCATTTCCGGAGTTTGTCCGCTCTCCACGAGCACTTCGAATGCTGTTTCCATCAGTTCCAGGAGACCGCCACAGAGAACGACTTGTTCTCCAAATAAGTCACACTCGGTTTCTTCCTCGAAGGTAGTTTCCACCAATGTTTCATGGGCAAGACCCACGGCCCGGGCGTAGGCTATGGCAATTTCTCGAGTTTCTTTGCGTGGAGAATCTATCGCTAAAACTCCGGGTAACGTCTTGCCTCGTTCAAAAGTATCTCGCAGCAATACGCCAGCCCCTTTCGGACCCGCCAAAAAATACCCGGTTTTTGAAAACTTTTCGATTCTTCCAAAGTGATACGCGTATCCATGACAAAAACCGACTTCCCGTTGTCCGTCCTTAAAGTAGGGAGCCAATCGTTCATAAACAGACGGAATGACGAGATCCGGTAACAAGAACATCAGAATTTGAGATTGGTCACAGGCAGTTTCAAAAGGCATCGGCTCAAATCCATCTTTACGAGCCAATTCAAAACCCACTCCTGGGCGCGCGCCTACGCGAACTTGGCAGCCGGAATCTCGCAAATTCAAGGCGTGAGCTCTTCCTTGATTTCCGTATCCCAGGATGGCAATCGGTTTTTGGGTCAAATCCATGCTTAGGCTATACCCTGTTTAATGAAAAATTTAAACTACTGGGCAGAGAGGCCAGTCCTGCCTATACTGAAGCTTTGCTATGCCGGAATTCCGCTTAAAATCTGAGTTCTCCCCTCGGGGGGATCAACCGCAAGCCATTGAAAAGCTCTGCCAGGAAATTGAATCCAAACGGCGAGACACTGTGCTTTTGGGGGTTACGGGAAGCGGAAAGACATTCACCATGGCCCATGTCATTGCCAAAATGCAACGACCGGCCCTGATTTTGGCCCCCAACAAAACATTAGCAGCACAGCTGTACTCCGAGTTTAAGGATCTCTTTCCGGAAAATGCTGTAGAGTACTTTGTCAGCTATTACGATTATTATCAGCCAGAGGCTTACATTCCCTCTTCGGATACCTACATTGAAAAAGATTCATCCATCAATGATCAGATTGATCAACTCCGCCACTCGGCTACTCGTAGCCTTCTGTCTCGTCGCGATGTGATCATCGTTGCCAGTGTGTCTTGTATTTATGGCTTAGGCTCGCCCGAACTCTATCGCGAAATGGCTATTCATTTGGAAAAAGGAGCTGAACAGCGTCGCGATGAGTTTCTCTTGTATTTGGTAGAAACCCAGTATGAACGCAATGATTATGATTTTCATCGGGGCACTTTTAGAGTTAGAGGAGATGTGATTGAAGTCTTTCCCGCTTTTGAGGAAAGCCATGCCTATCGCGTTCAATTCTGGGGTGATTCCATAGAGAAAATCTGCAAAATAGATCCAGTGACTGGCACGGTCGTAGAGGAAGTGGATACGCTCGCGATTTATCCAGGGAGTCACTATGTCACTCCCAAGGACATGTTAAAGAAAGCAATCCGCTCCATTCAAGATGAGCTCCAGGTTCGGTTACAAGAAATGAAGAAGCTCAATAAAGCA
>RFNT01000137.1 GCA_009927045.1 bacterium
TTAGGAAGAGTTGGGGGTCATAACACATTTAATGCGGGTCGACAATTACGGCTTCTTCGCTATTTCAGCTGAATACGGTTATAATAGGGAAGTCGTTCTTATTTTTTCCCAACAAAACCCTATGCAAAGCCAATCCCTCGAGAAAACTCTTGGTAAATCCATGGCTTGGATGAGTTTTCCGATTTTTGAGTTAGTCCTCTTGCGCTGGTTTCAACATGCTTTTTTGAAGCTCAAATTGGGGTTTCCGGGATTTACTGATTATGAACTCTTATTGCCCGCGCCCCTGGCATGGATTGCCTTTACGTTAGCGCTGGAGCAAGCGATCCCTATTAAGTTTACTTGGAGCTGGCGTCGAACTTTTCTGCATGGTTTTTTTCTGGGGGCTTTTCTTTTGGTTAACATTTTCTATCAATCACTTGAACCCAAGCTGGGCCTCCATACCCTAACAGTATGGTGGAGTGTATTGCTTCTGGTCGTGCTCTCTGCTTTTGGCCTTTTTGTGAGCTTGGGAGAGGTTTTTAAAAATCCCAATCGTTGGGCGATCATTCCTTGTGCCATTATGGCATTTTCGTTAGTGCTGAATTTAAAATTCGGGGCTGAGCTCTGGACCCATTTGCTTTCGCCCCTGGAAGAGATGGTGAAGCATTTTCTCATGTGGGCGGGCCTGGATCAGATTCTAGTGATGGCACTTAAAAAAAAGTTTCTTTGGGTTCAGCATCCGCAGTTGAGCATTTTGATCGGTCAGGGCTGTAGCGGTTTAGATGGAATCCTTTTTTATATTTCTGCTTTTGTTATATTTTCGTGTCTGAACTGGTCTAGATTCTCTGTACAGGGATGGATGCTGAGTTTTGCTTATGGAATTTTATTTTTTGTTTTGCTGAACGTGCTTCGGATTGTATTTCTTTTTGTGGCGGGGATTTTTTGTGTCCGGTATGTGGGTGCTCAGCGGGGATTGTCTTGGATTTCTGGTATTTTTCATGTGCATGCGGGGTATCTTTTTTACGGTTTGGGTTTAGCAGCTTATTTTCAATCGCTTATGACTGTCATGACTTGGGACAAAAAAGAGGCTTCACAACTCCTCAAGGTGCCAAGATGGTCATGATAGGAGAAGCGGGCCATTGAGTGGGGCTAGCCGATATGCCAAAGCCTTCTTGAAGAGAATTGAAGTCCGCCATCATTTTAACACCCGCCGGACTCCCGTTTGAAAACGTGCCCTCCCCACTATGGCTGGATAAAATCAACGCCTCTCCGGGATTAAATGGAATTGCATCGATTGTATCCGACTTAAGACCGCTCCAAAGCGAGCTAGTAATGGTTGCTTTTCCTTCTCTCGCCAAAAAAGTAATCGTGCCCTCTGTGTCTACAGTCGCCACGCTAGTGTTCCCAGAGCCCCAGGTGATTCCGTTGGCCCCCGTGAGTGTGTTGATTGAACTGGAGGTGCCCCAAGAGGCAGTTGTAGAGAGCGGCGTCTTTTTGGTCGAAGAGAAATAATCACCGGTGCCGTAGTTAGCTTCCAGAGAGTTGAGGCCTTTGCTGGCCCTTAATTCTACATTGGGAGAGTTCACTCCGGCTGATTGTCCGTTGTGATAGGAAAAGGCAAAATAATCGCTAGTCAGTCCATTTGTAGCAGGGTTATAGCGGATGGTTCTTTTGCAAGAAGAGAAAGCAGCAAGAGTCGATCCGCAAGCCGGCAAGCTTTCACAGGAGTTTCCCGTGTCTACAACAGTGAAGTCTGTAGTGTTCACAGGATACCCGGTACGATTTTCCAGTGAAGAAATTTCGCGGGAGGATACGTTCGTAGCTTTTACAGTAAACACGCCTGTGCTTGTGGTGTTGTTCAGATGGAGTTCGCCTTTTTGACCCTGATCTGTGGGCACTACGGAATTACAGGAGGCTAATGTGACATCTAATTTTGTCTGTTCTGTGGTAGTCGCGACAAAAGTAGCAACTGTTTTCAAATGGACACTGGAGTCTGTGGACGGCACTTGAGCCGTGCAAAACAAGAGATCCTGCCCGCTGACATTAAAGGCTGGTAAACAAACAGCAGTTCCCGAGGTGCTGGAACCAGAGGGGGTATAGGTGCCGCTGCAAAAATCATTTCTTGGAGAGTTTAAAGTTGCGCAAGTCAGAGTTCCCAACGTCGTAGCTTGATTAAGGTCATCCAAGAGCCGCCCTTCTTTGCAGCCGCTGGCGGTTTGAGTGGCAGTGCACGTACGAATTTTAGTACAGGCTGTGTCAGTCCCCGGATTGCATCCTTTGGCGGTTTTAATTGTGAATGTGGTCCCGTTCGTGGAGTCTGGAGAAATGAATACCATGTCTTGCACTTGATCAGATCGACCTCGATAATGAGTGTAGAGACCCGTGTAAGCATTTCCCTTTCGAGAAGAAAGCGCAGTGGCTGCAAGACCATTCAGGGTTGAGGGCACAGCTACTCCCACCACAGGGTTTCCAGTAGAAGTTGCGAACATGGTCAGAGTGGGGCCGAAAGTCCAATTCACATAAGCGCCAAGGGGTTCATCCGCGCCCGTTCCCACCGACAATAATCTTCCGCTGGATTTGGAACGACAAGTAACGGGCGGGTTTGGAGAGACTACGGTAGAACAAGAATCTCCATTAAATCCAGAGTATGAAAAAGTAGCATTTTGAGAAGCTGTGCTGAGGTTTGCCAAACTGAATCGGTTCTGTCCGACTATCGAGGACGTGTTGGCTTGATAAGTGAAGCGTCCGCCCACCCAGCCAGGCAAATAAGTATTTCCATTAGAAGTGTAAGTCGTGGCACTGTTATAGTCTGTTTTTTCTGTGAAATCGTTGTAGTTTCTTGCTCTCAAAATGAGAAAATTAAATTCTTTATTAATTAAGGGACACGAAGGGCTGCCATGAGCCAGCGAGAAATTGGCCGAGGATTTAAAGCTTCTGCTCAAAGCAAATCCATCTAAAGTAATCCCCACGCTGGCTCTTCCGTCCAAACCCGCATAATCGCCAGTAGCCGAACAGCCGCTCAATACGGAGGAGAAAATACCCGAGTAGCTTCTCGAAGCTGTACCGGAGCAACTGGATTCTTCTATTTGGCAAGCAGTGATGGCGCCCGAGCTCAAGGTAGCCTTATTTTTTGTGATTTTGGTGAAATTTGTAATTACTGAAGATTGATTGCCAATCACCAATGAGGGAAGCTGAAGGGTGGTCCGATTAATTTCCGAAAAAGCCAGGGAACCGCTAAAAGCGACCATCAGCTGCAGAATTAAAAAGCCACGAATCAAAGTCACTGCTCCTCGTTAAAGTTCATTAAGGGGGCAGCCGGATCTTCACCCAAAACCAAAGTCCCGGTTTGAGGGTCCTTTAAAATGGGAGGCTCACAATTTGGAGGTGCCAGGAGATGATCACTGGTTGCAATCACGATGGGGGTTTCCGCTGGTGTGATACCTCCCAGGTCTTTTTTTGATGCAGAGCATCCCGACAAGACCAGCAACCCAATGCCTAGAGCAAAACCCGTTAGCCCAGACTTCATACGTACCACCTTTATATTAAATATTTTAGCACTAATTAACGCACAAAGTCAAACTACAAGTGCTTGAAAATTATGAAGAAAATAAAACTTTTTTAGGTGTGGCTATCGTTTCGAATTTCTGAGGGTTTTTAGCCGAGCTACCGCACCGAATCCTGCGGCTAGCAAGAGAAGCCCGCCCCATACCCAAGGTTTTGAGGACCTAGGGATTTCAGGCACACCAGTACAGCTCTCTCCTGCATTATCCCTACACTCAAAAGTAGCTCCAGAACTCGTGGGAACACAGCCTTCGCTAGAGGGGCAGGTTTCCTCATCATAGGTGCAACAGGTGACACAACGAAGCACATCCGGATCACACAATTTACATTGGTTTACGGGGCATTGGCTGGAAGCACTACAGGAAGCCCCACAGGAAACTTCGCCTAAGGATAAACTCGAAAAACCGAGAGCGAATATAAAACTGAATATCCAAAAAGAACGAATCAACAAAATTAAAGGATTAAAGAATGTCATCGAAAGTCTCTACTTCGAATGATCGTACCCCTTGCGATTAGGGTCAATGAAAAAGCTTTCGTGAAACAGTCTTGTATTTCTTGCCGTATCTCCTCTAAACTGTCGAATCACCTAAATTTATGGCGCAGCATTACAAATTTGGGTTCTAGGGTTAGGTCGAATGGGCCGATGTTGGCGGAAGGCCTGAATCAACAGCCCGGCTTTGCTGAAAAATCGCTTTGGTTTTCGGCAAGAACCGCGAAAGCGTTGGGGACCTTCCAAAAACATGGAAGCAAGTTTCGAATCTGGAGCTGGTTAAAAACCTGTGATGTGATTGTTTTAGCCGTGAAACCCAAACGTCCGCGAAGTACTTGCCGAAGTGGGGAGTGCTCTTGGAAAAGGAAAAACACTGATTTCTATTGTGGCCAGTGTCGGAACGTCAGAACTCGAAGCCAGGTAGCAAAAGGTACTTCTATTATTCGAGCAATGCCCAATACTCCTGCTTTAGTGGGTGAGGGAATGACTGCTTTGTGCGGTGGAAAATCCACTACTCCCGAGCAGCTACGAATTGCAGAAGAAATTTTTTCCAGTTTGGGTCAGGTGGTTACTATTGATGAGAGCCACATGAATGCAGTCACAGGGTTGAGTGGTTGTGGGCCGGCCTATTTGTACGTAGTCCTTGAGTCGCTGACAGACGCGGGAATAAAAGTGGGTTTACCCAGACACGTTGCGACCCAATTAGCGGCACAAACCGTTTTGGGGGCGGCAAAAATGTTGCAAGTGACTCAAAAACATCCCGCAGCTTTGAAAGACGAAGTGACTACTCCCGCGGGATGCACTATTGATGGACTTTTAGAATTAGAAGAAGGCAAACTGAGAGTGACACTCATCAAAGCCGTGGTTCAAGCGACCAAACGTGCCAGGGCTTTAGCCAAAAATGCCAAGACAGAGGGAGCAAAATGAGCCAAATCACCATTCAATACGAAGGTAAAACCTACGAATTTCCCGTGGTGGAGGGAACCCAAGCAGAACGCGGAGTGGATATCGCCAAACTTCGAGATCTGACAGGGCTCATCACTTTGGATCCTGGTTACATGAATACTGGTTCGTGTCAGAGTGCGATCACGTTTTTAGACGGGGAAAAAGGAGTCCTTCGCTATCGAGGAATACCCATTGAAGTTCTGGCAGAAAAATCCTCTTTTGTAGAAACCAGTTACTTGCTGATCTATGGTAAGCTGCCTAACAAAAAAGAGCTGGATACTTTCACCAATACGCTGACTCGTCATACGATGCTTCATGAAGATATGAAGCGTATGTACGATGGGTTCCCTCGAGATGCGCATCCGATGGCCATTCTGTCATCTGCAGTGAGTACGCTTTCAACTTTTTATCAGGATCTTTTATATTCGGATGTTCCTGAAGATCGGAACTTATCTATTTATAGATTATTGGCGAAGCTTCCCACCATTGCGGCATGCTCTTACAAAAAATCGATCGGTCAGCCGTTTATGTACCCGACCAACAGTTTAGACTATTGCTCCAACTTTTTGAAAATGATGTTCGGAGTTCCTGCTGAGGAATACGAAGTCGATCCGGAAGTAGCCAAGGCGCTCGACTTACTTTTAATTCTTCATGCCGACCACGAACAAAATTGTTCTACCTCTACGGTGCGGCTTGTAGGCAGCAGCCGAGCAAATTTGTATGCCTCAGTATCCGCTGGTATTTCTGCGCTTTGGGGCCCTCTTCACGGCGGGGCGAATCAAGAAGTTATTGAAATGTTGGAAGCGATTCATAAGTCGGGCGGAGATGTAAAAAAATTCGTGGAGCGAGTAAAAAATCGGGAACAAGGGGTTCGGTTGATGGGCTTTGGCCATCGGGTTTACAAGAACTTTGATCCCCGCGCGAAAATTATCAAGCATCACTGTGATCTCATTCTTGGGAAAATGGGAATTAAAGATCCATTATTAGACATCGCTAAACGATTGGAAGAAGTAGCTTTAGGAGACGATTATTTCGTTTCTCGTAAACTTTATCCGAACGTGGATTTTTATAGCGGGATTATCTACAAGGCGATGGGAATTCCGACCAATATGTTTACTGTGATGTTTGCTATTGGAAGAACGCCGGGCTGGATTGCCCAATGGAAAGAAATGATTGAATCACCCGGAGCTAAAATAGGCAGACCCCGACAAGTGTATACGGGGCCTAAGGAAATTTCTTATACTCCGATTTCTCAAAGGTAAAACGTGGCAAAAGACAAAATCACATCGAGCAGTACGGCGGAGTACTTTTCCAAAAACCTCCAACAAGTGGGGTTCTCTTCTCCTACCAAGGCCGTTTTAACAACGCTGAAAGAAGCCGTTGATAATTCGTTAGATGCTTGTGAGGAGCAGGGCATTCTTCCTGAGATTTCTGTGGTCATTGAAAAAAAGGGAACGGGGACTTTAAAGAATACCGATCTCATTCATATTCGTGTCGAAGATAATGGACCAGGGTTGAGCCTAGATGATGTGCCCAAAGTGTTTGGTGAGTATTTAGCTTCCTCTAAATTCGGACGAGGCCGATGCTCTAGGGGACAACAAGGGATCGGTATTTCAGCAGCGACTACTTGGGCACAATTAACTTCCGCCAAAGGGGTAACCGTAACCACCAAAACCAAAACCATGCGCCAAGCTGTTCAAGTTCAAGTTGCGGTAGACATCAAACATAATAAGGGAGTGCTCAAAGAAAAAAAGGAAGGCAAGCTCAAAAATCCCCACGGGTTGTCTGTTGAGTTTTTAATTGATGGTCGTATCCAGCTCCAAGGGGAAGGGGGACTCATTACTTATCTAACAGGAACTGCTCTCGTGAACCCGCACTTGACCCTGCACTATACGCTTCCCGATCAAAAACCAGTGACGATTTCCCGGGTTTCCAATGACTGTCCGGAAGTGCCTAGCGCCACTGAGCCTCACCCGCATACGATGAAACTGGGAGAGTTCATTGCGCACTCTCATCTTTTCGGCCGCATCACACTAAAAGCGTGGCTCAAAAAAGGATTTTCAAGAATCAGCGATAACTCCCTTGCTGAATTTGTAAAAAATGGCCTTAACAAAAAAATGCTCGATATGTCTGTCGACAAAATCAACGAGGCCCAATTTAAAGACATTTTTTCCGTAATCCATAAAACCGAGCTCATGTCGCCGAGTACGAAATCGGTTATGACGATTGGGGAAGAGAGCTTTTCCAAAAGCGTGCGTCGCTTGGGCGAAGTAGACTTTTTTTCGGTGGTCACACGAAAGCCGACCATTTGCGATTATAAACCAGTAGCTGTGGAAGTCGCTGTGGCTCGACTTAAGGGGGTAACTAAGGGTGAAGGTACGGAAGATGGACCAGTTCAAGTGCTGCGTTTTGCGAACCGAGTGCCACTTCAGTTTGATAAATCGGCTTGTGCCATGGTGAAGGCGATTGAATCTGTGAATTGGAGAGCTTATGGGCTTCAGCAGCCCAAGGACAGTTTACCGTCGGGCCCCTACGTAGTGGCAGTTAGCTTAGTTTCTCCTTTCATCAAATTCAAAAATGCTTCAAAAGAAACAATTGATGCTAGCGATGAATTAGTTGAGGAGCTTCGTCGAACCCTGATTCAGGCGGGCCAGCGGCTTTCTAGACATATTAAAAAAGAACATCGTGAGCAGGACCTAGAAAACAAGCTCAGATACATTGAGCAGTTCTGTCCAATTTTGGTTGATTGTTTGTGTCGGATCACTAAAGCGCCTGAAAAGAGAAAAAAGAAAGCCACCGAGGGACTGGAAAAAATTCTAGGGCGCGATCTCACAGCAGCCAAAAAGGAATTTAAAGAAGCAGACCTGGCTGCAAAAGAAGCAGCAGCCAAAGGGAAAATTCAAATCATCACTGATGATGCTGTAGAGGCTCCCGAACTGGAAGAAAAACCCTCAAAAGGCAAAAAACGCGAAGTTAAATCACAGCAGCCTGAGGCAAAGCCTACGAAAACTACAGCAAAAGCTTCAGTTAAGCGCGCAGCTAGCAAGGAGAAGTCAGCAACATGAGAAGCGAAACCATTCCAAAAATTTCCAAGGAACTTTGCAATCGAATGCTCTCCGATTTGGAGAATGCACGGCGCCCAATCCTGGAGGCCGTCAAATGCTCATTAGATAACTCCAACTACAGTCCCAAAGTCGGGTATCTCACCCCCGGGGATAAGAAAGTTCGAACCGAGTTAAATGTTTCTTCAGTTCAAAAGATGTCTCGCGCTATCTTTTTGTTGGAAGTTCTGCTGAGAAACATTGATACCGGGGCAGTGAACACAAAGCGGGAACTTTACTATATTGCAAAAGGTGAAGTGAAGCATGATCCCCACTTGAAGCCGCTGGATTTCCAGGACCAATCAGAGAGCGATGCAGTTATTGATTTCATTTGTGAAATGTTAGAGTGCTATCGAGAAGATTTAAACTGCTATGCGAATGATCGTGGGGGACAGACATACTCTAATCAGTTGGTCGTAACGGAAACTCTTCCCGATGGAACAAAAGCTGTGGTCGATTTGAGCAGCTTGGGGACTTCCCCCTTTCAACCCAAAAATCGACCCCAAAGCTTGCAATTGAAGGCTAAGAAAAAAATTGATTTTTGCTTAGTCGTAGAATCTGAAGGCACTGCCAATACTTTTGTGGCCAATGGCTTTTGCAAACGCAACAACTCGATTCTTATTGGTGCGCAGGGGGTACCCAGCAACGCGGTGAGAGGTTGGGCTAAACTCATTCAAGATCAACTCCGAGTACCGATTTACTTTTTTGGAGATTTGGACGCATATACCATTCAGAACATTTATCGTACTCTCAAAGCTGGATCTGCAGCGAGCTTGATTAGAAATTCGGATTTCAGTGCCCCCGATGTTCATTTTTTGGGGGTGCTACCCGAGGATATTAAGAAATATGATCTGAGTGATTACCCTGTAAAAGAGACAGATCAGAGTGAGGCCCGAGCGCTTAAAAAAGCTGCCGATGCGCTCAAGAATGATCCCTTTTTCCAAGATAAGAGAAATAAGAATCTTGCAAAAATGCTGGAATGGCTTCTAAAAAACAAGCGCCGTTGTGAGCAACAAGCCTTTTTCATGGTGGATCCAAGAGACCCCACCATGCCTGAAAAGATCATTGTAGAAAAAATCAAAAAGGGAAATTTTATCTAAGTCCAAAAGTGGCACCCACTTTGCTCTTGTAAATAGAAAAGCGATCTCACGCATCTAAAAGCAAAGAGATCGGGATTTTTGCAAGAAAAGTGAGTGCCCAGCATGCTAAAAACAAGACGTCTCAGTCACCAAGGATTCACCTCAAACAGCAATATCTTGGTTTATTGTTCTTTGAGAGAGCTTATGCCCCTCGTATTTGTCGCTCTCAGTTTTCTGGTTCTGGCTGTTCTATCCGCCAGTGACCAGAGTCCAAAAAGCACACTCACCATGCGAAAAACGGTAAACCTCCAGGGTCTTCAACGTGGATTTGTGCGGCCTAGAAACTATTCGCCCTTGGCATTTGAGTTGCAAAAGTAAATTAGCAGAAGGGCCGACCAAGTTTTTGATCGTCGCTTCTCAATTCAAAAGAAATACACGCCTTGGGAGAGGCTGGCTGAGTCATCAAGACTTTCCCCCCGATCACAGCCGGTTTCTCCCAATTTCCTTCCTATAGGGGCAAAATAAATCGGGTCAATTTTCGGACGGTTCGAAAGCCAGAAACTTCAAAAAGGCGAATGGCCGAGCGATCAGAGTCTTTGACTTCAGCTTGAAGGCGCTTGATTCCAACTGGTTGGAGCAGTCTTACGGCCTCACTCAAACACACTTTCCCAAGTCCCTGACCGCGGTATCGAGGATGACGTGCGATGAAGAGTAATTGACCTGTGATCGGATCGGCAGCGACCCAAACAAAGGCAATTGCGGTCTGATCCTCAAAGAGTAAATGCGGTTTGATCGGAAGCTGCAGGGCTAGTCGCTCGAATTGGGCATAAGGAACTAAAGACTGCGCGTCAGGTTCGGGAAAATTGAGTTTCAGCAGCTCGTAACATAGGGGTACCGTTTTCTCCGTGGCTTCTTGCCAGAGCCATTTAGCTGGCAGTGGAACCAAGAGCTGCGGATTGGTCGGACTGCTTTCATAGGTAATGACAGTTACACCCGTAGAAAAGCCTTTTCGATTCAGATCTGCTGGAGCCACTTTTAGTCCTAACGAACTAATCATTTCGATTTTGAGCTTTTTCTGTTCTCGCGCTTTGTTTTGAGCGGCCGGTATCACAGTTTCCAAAAAAAGGGCTGCTGAAAAATCCCATCGATAACCCAAAACAGCAACTTCAACCGACTGAGGTTGAGCCTCAAAACGATCCAATAGGACGGCCACAGCAACACGTTGATTGCCCTGCCACAAATCCAACACACAGGAATGGTCCGATATCCATTGCTGCGTAAAAGTTTCAAAGTCCCCCAGTCCGTAGGGAAGTCGCGGGTATTGCGTGATGAATTTCTTCATGCCCTCCGCATTACTGGGTAGGAAAGGCTTCAAAGTCACAGGTTGAATGGGCGAAGACGTCATTAGGTGGCCTATCATACCTGAACGTCCGGTTGGAGTCGACTTTCTCACAGGTCTGAGCTATTTCAAGGAGCTTGGATTATTTAGAAACACTCAATGTAGCCCAACGAAACGCTGTCATCCATCCCGAGGGTCCGATTTTAATTCTGGCGGGCGCGGGCTCTGGAAAGACACGAGTTCTTACCCACCGGATTTGCCATCTCATTTTTGAACATCGAGTAGATCCGCGCCAAATCCTGGCAGTCACGTTTACCAACAAAGCAGCTGCAGAGATGCGGCACAGGGTCTGTCAATTATTGGAGAAACTTTCTGGAATTCCAGTAGACGAAAGAGACTTGTGGATCAGTACGTTTCACTCTGCTTGTGTCAGAATTTTAAGATCGGAAATACATCTCCTAGGATATAACCCAGCGTTTACTATCTATGATGATTCAGATCAGCTTTCTGTAATTAAAGCGGTCATGAAAGAGCTGAACATTAGCGATTCTGCTTTTTCACCAAAAGCCATTCAATCCAAAATTAACAAATCAAAAAATGAGGGAGTCACTGTTGCTAATTATGATTCCAGCTTCGGGGGCCCCTTTGAAGATGCGTTTGTTCGGGTTTTTGAGCGGTACACTGAAGTTCTGAAAACCTCGTCTGCTTTAGATTTTGGCGATATTATTCTGCTGACAGTTCAAATTTTTGAGCAGTTTCCAAAAACGCTAAAAAACTACCAGGATAGGTTTCAGTATGTTTTGGTCGATGAGTATCAGGATACCAACAAGTGTCAGTATACCCTGATGAAACAACTGGCTGGGACTCGCGCAAATGTGTGTGCGGTAGGAGATGAAGACCAGTCCATCTATCGATGGAGAGGGGCCGACATTCAAAACATTCTTACTTTCGAGCGAGATTTTCCAAACGCAAAAATTTATAAGCTCGAACAAAACTATCGCTCAACGAAGAATATCATTGAAGCTGCAAGCCATGTGATTTCAAAAAACACCGAAAGACGAGATAAAAGTCTTTGGACCGATAATATAGAAGGTGAAAAGATAAAAATTTTGGAAGCCTACGATGAGCACGATGAAGCTCAAAAAGTGTGTTCAGAGATCCATAACCAAATTCAGAATGGCGAAAGCCTCAATCAAATAGCCATTTTTTACAGGACGAATGCCCAATCCCGGGTGCTCGAAGATATGTTAAGAGCCAAAGGGATCAATTATCAAATTTATGGCGGCCTCAAGTTTTACGAGCGGCTAGAAGTCAAAGACATGTTGGCTTATCTCAAGTTGTTGGCCAACCCAAATGATGATGTCAGCTTTAGGCGCATTATCAACGTGCCTACTCGAGGCATTGGCGCTGTTTCGTTGGAAAAGTTCACACGAGTAGCTCAGGATTTCGGTACTTCTTTGTATCCAACACTTGAAGCCAGTTTCGGCCCATCTCCCAAGTTGGCCCTAGATTTGGGCAGGGCCCAAAAGCAGTTCAAGGTTTTTTTCGAGATGATCGAAAGATTTCGGAAAGAAAAGTCGAACCTATTGCCATCTGATTTATACACCCTCATCTTGGAGGATACGGGATATCGAGAAAGCTTGGTTAAAGAGCAGACCGTTGAAGCACAGAGCCGCTTAGAGAACCTAGCTGAACTCCGTCAGAGTATTGTGGAGTTTGAGTTACGTTGGGGTGCTCAGAACCCGGAAAAGCCCATTACCTTAGAAGCGTTTTTAGAGGAAATTGCATTGGTGTCTGATATCGATCGCTTTGATCCCGATGCTCCAGCAGTCAAGCTCATGACTATCCACATGGCTAAGGGCCTAGAGTTTGATGTCGTGTTTATTGTCGGCCTTGAAGAGGAGTTGTTTCCGAATGTTAGGCCTTGGGAATCTGAAGAGCCCTCTGAAATCGAGGAGGAGCGACGACTTTTTTATGTGGGGATGACCCGCGCCCGTAAAAAACTCCACCTGCTCTACGCTAAAAACCGAACTGTTTTTGGAAATAGCCAGTTTCGAGTGCTCAGTCGTTTTGTAGAAGAAATACCGGAAAAGTACTACGAGTTCGCAAAGGCCGACTACTTCGCTCGCCGTCGGCAGTTCCTGGAACGGCCAGGGCTTTTGCCGCGGAGACTTTCAGAGCATGAGGAAAACGAATTTAATCAAATCAATTACGATATGGATCATGATTTTGCTCAAGAGTCTTATGACAACTTGGAAGCTGGGGGGCCTCGAGCAGGCAGTCCTGTAGTTCATCCAGTTTTTGGTGAGGGAATTATTCGACAGACCTTAGGCAATGACAAAGTAATGGTGGAATTTCCAAACCACGGAATGAAAAAACTTGCTTTGAAGTTTATTCAACTGAAATAGTTTCAAAGACTGAGATGCCTATTCCATCCCAGCCGCGATCGGCCTTAAATTCACTCACACATTTGAGCCATGGCAGCCGTCGAATATAATTCCAGGGCAATTCAATTTGTGCCACTGCAATTCGGAACTTTCCAAAAGCAGCTTGTTTTTTCAGGTGTCGAAAGACTTGTCTGAGAGTGTCTCCCACAAAAGGATTAAAAAAATAATAATAGTCGGCTTTAGGCAATCCCTGTTTGGCCGCGTTGGCACAAAGAAGCTGAACGTTTTTCAGCTTTAAATTCTTTCTCGCGTGCTCGGCCATTTCATGGCGTTCTTTCATGATCTCGATTCCAGTGAAAAAAACCTGCGGATACAGGAGGCCGAGAGTGAGGGGTAACCTACCAATCCCCGAACCTAAATCCACGATTTGCATTCCGGGTTTTAATTTTAAACGGTTTCCCCATCGGCAGATCACTCGGTAAGGAGTGAAAAGATCCTCTGGGCTTAAATCCAGATATAAAGCCTCTTCTTGATAGTTTTTAGGTAGCGATGCATTGTTCACCTTGTGTTGAACTTTGCGTTCCAAAAGGCCAAGAAGTCTATCGATGCATTCATCTGAAAACAACACGGATTCGGTTAGTTTCTGAAAAGATGCTTTCTGGAGCCATTCGAGCAACCATTTCTTTTTTGTTGTCCAAGGAATGCGTTTACCCAAGGCCTCGGAGGTGGTCAGGCTAGCAGTTTCAACTAAGAACAAAGCCTCCGTTTTGAGAGGATGATTTCGTTTCGAAGCGCCTTGGGGTTTAAAAAAGGAAAGGTGTCTTTTGAGTTGTTTTTTTTGTTCAGAACTCAGCCTGTTTACAAGGTTCTCTTTTTGAAGGGCACAAGAAAGTTTCCAAAGCGAGGGCAGCACTTCCTTCAACCTTCGTGCAGGAAGGCTTGAGACCCAGGAGGTCGCATTCCAATCGGGATGGGACAAAGTGAGGAGGAGTTGGGCTTGAGATTGGACTGACATTGTGCTCCGAGTTTACCTGGAATTTCGAGCGAGGAGAAGTGATAGATGGTTGCCCCAAATCCGAGAAGCAGGTATGGTGCTTCTCATGCTTTCCAAGGAAGAAGTTTTGAAAATAGCTCAGTTGGCCCGCTTGGAGCTCTCCCCAGAGGAAGTTGTATTTTTCCAAAATCGTTTGGGAAGAGTTCTGGATTATATGAAAGAGCTCAATGGAGTGAAGTTGGAAGCTGCTGCGACCGTTCGCCATGTTCCGGAAGACGCAGAACCGTTTCGAGAAGATGTGGTGGAGGAAGCATTTGATCGCGAAGCTATCATGCGAAATGCGCCTGCTCTAGATGAAGGCGGATTTTCCTTGCCCGCCATTTTGGAGTCCGAATGAGCTCTTTGCATTCTTTAGACATCCAGAGCCTCCTAGCTGGTTACCAGAAGAATGACTTTTCTGTGCAGGAAGTTGCCAAGAGCTGTCTGGAAGCGATCTCAAAAAAGAATCCCCAGTTGAATGCACTTTTAGAAGTTTCAAAAGACCGTGTTTTAGCCCGAGCTGCTGAATTGGATCAGAAAAAGAGTGATGCTCAGCGCTTGAAGCTGTTTGGTGTGCCCATAGCGATTAAAGACAATATTTTGGTTAAGGATTGGCAATGCACTGCAGGTTCAAAAATATTGCAAGGCTATCGTTCTCCCTATACGGCAACCACAGTAGCACGCTTGGAAGCTGAGGGAGCGGTAGTACTTGGAAAGGCGAATTGCGATGAGTTCGCAATGGGCTCTTCTAATGAATCCAGTGCGTTTGGACCATGTCGAAATCCGTGGGATTTGGAGCGGGTACCCGGCGGGTCCAGTGGCGGGTCTGCAGCTGCGGTAGCAGGGTCTTTATGTCCTGCTGCTCTCGGATCAGACACCGGAGGTTCCATTCGGCAACCTGCTAGTTTATGTGGCTTAGTTGGGATCAAGCCCTCCTATGGGCGCGTCAGCCGATTTGGTGCGATTGCCTATGCCAGTTCCTTAGATCAAGTGGGTCCCTTGGGAAAAACGGTCTGGGATTCCGCTCGAGTTTTAGAGGTCATTTCTGGTTGGGATCGATTTGATGCAACCACCTCAAAAGCTCCAGTTCCTTCATATTCGGACGCCTTGAAAGAAAGTACTCTCAAAGGACTAAAATTTGGTTTTTGCAAAAGTTGGTTAGAGGGTGTGGATCCTGCTGTGCAAAAAGCTTTTGAAAATTCGATGCAACTTTTGAAACAGGCTGGAGCGGAAATCGTTGAAATCGATCTCCCCTACACGAAATACTCATTGTCTGTTTATTATCTCATTGCACCTTCCGAAGCGAGTAGCAATCTGGCTCGCTACGATGGGGTTCATTACGGCTTTAGAGCACCAGAGTTTAAAGACAGTGAAACTCTTTACAATCGCTCTCGCGGACAAGGCTTTGGGAAAGAAGTGAAGTTAAGAATCATGTTGGGAACTTATGCGCTGAGCGCAGGTTACTACGATGCTTTTTATCTGAAGGCGACCCAAGTGCGTAAAATGATCCAGCAAGACTTCTCGAACGCATTTAAAAAGTGTGACGCTGTTCTAACGCCGACATCACCTTCCACGGCATTCAAGTTAGGTGAAAAATCCGATGATCCTTTAAAAATGTATTTATCTGATGTGTTTACGCTGCCGGTGAATTTGGCGGGGTTGCCTGCAGTTTCCATTCCCTGCGGTTTGGATGATTTGAGGCTTCCGATTGGGCTTCAAATAATTGGTCGCCCTTTTGATGAATTACGGCTTCTTCAGATGGCCCGGGTTCACGAATCTCTTTTTGGGGTACTTAAACATCCATGACTGACTTGAATAACAAATACGAAGCGGTCATTGGTTTGGAAGTTCACGCGCAACTGCTCACGAAAAGCAAAATGTTTTGCTCCTGTGCTAACCAATTTGGTGCAGCCATCAACGCAAATATTTGCCCTGTATGTACCGGCCAGCCAGGTGCTCTTCCCGCGGTGAATCGACAGGCCATTGAACTCGGTGTGCGCGCTGCCATGGCGCTCAATTGTCAGATTCGCAACGAGAGCATTTTTGCTCGCAAGAACTATTTTTATCCGGATCTCCCCAAGGGCTACCAAATCAGCCAGTACGAAAAACCATTTTGTGAAAAGGGAAGCCTCACTGTCCGCTTAAAATCAGGAGAACAAAAACAGTTTGGAATCACTCGAATTCACTTCGAAGAAGATGCCGGAAAAAATGTTCATGCTTCCCATGGTACGGTAGTTAATTTAAATCGTGCGGGTGTTCCACTGATTGAGATTGTAAGCGAACCCGACATGCGAACTTCCCACGAAGCAGGGCAATATCTTAGGGCACTTCATAGCATTTTGCAGTTTGGTGATATTTGCGATGGCAATATGGAACAGGGAAATTTTCGCTGCGATGCCAACATTTCTGTTCGCAAACGCGGCGACAGCAAATTTGGCACTAAAGTCGAGTTAAAAAATATCAACTCTTTTCGATTTGTTGAAAAGGCCATCGAATATGAAATTGAGCGACAAATTGATCTTGTAGAAAAGGGTGAGCCCATCCGGCAACAGACCCGAACTTGGAATTCGTCAAAAAATATTACGGAACTTATGCGAGAAAAAGAAAGTGCCCACGATTACCGATACTTTCCGGATCCCGATTTGGCTCCACTCGTCATATCGGAAGCGTGGATAAAAAGCATTCGTTCTCAGATGCCAGAAATGCCCAGTCAGGTTTTGGCTCGTTTTCAGAAGGATTATGCCCTCTCCGAATATGATGCAGGAGTACTCACTGCCACTAAGGAGCTCGCCAGTTTTTATGAGCAGACGGCTGCACAATCCAAAAATCCAAAGGCTTCTGCCAACTGGGTTGCTAATGAGTTGCTGGGGCGCCTCAACGCCGCCGGTAAAGAAATTGCTAACAGTCCGGTCAAGGCTCAACAATTAGGAGACCTAGTCACGCGGATTGATCAGGGTGAAATCAGCGGAAAAATTGCTAAGACCGTTTTTGAGGAAATGTTTCTCACCGGTAGGAATCCGGCAGAGATCATCAAAGAAAAAGGACTGGTTCAAATCAGTGATACTGGAGCCATTGAAGTTGCAATTGATAAGGTGATTGCAGCGAACCCCTCTCAAGTGGCTGATTACAAAGCAGGCAAAGTAAAACTGCTAGGTTTCTTTGTTGGGCAAGTGATGAAGGAAACCCAAGGACAAGCCAACCCTGGCATGGTCAACGAGCTTGTAAAGAAAAAGCTCGATTGATTAGGTGGGCTCCCATTGCCGGAAGGCATCCCCATGGTAAGTAGCCCAATGATCCTGGAACTTATCTGGCCATAAAATCGCCCCTAAAATTTCGAGGGAGTCCGCTATTCGGGGACCTGGTCGGTTAAAATATCGGTTCCCGTCGCACACAAAAATAGAAGCATGGTTTTTTTTATCCATTGTTTAAACTGGTTTTGGATGCGGGGATGTTCTAATTCCTGGAGAGTCCTTTCCTGTGTCCAGCCGCAGGGAAAAATCAGAATCCGATCAGGGTTCTGTTCCAGCAATTCATCCCAACTGACTTTTTTGAAGGGCTTGGGACCCTCCACTATGAGGGGATCACCTCCTGCGAGCGTGATGAGTTCGGGCAACCAACTTCCAGCTACAATAGGAGGGTCTAACCATTCCAGCGCCAACACTTTGGGCCGTTTCTTTAAGTGGGTTCCGGCGCGAGCATTGACTTGATTCAACCGAATCCAAAACTGAGTCACCAGAGTCTCAGCCGCTTCCAGTTTTCCGGTGAGTGAGCCCACTTTTCGAAAGTCTTTGCAGAGGTCATCGAGCGCAAAAGGAAACAAAGAACAGATTTGAGTGGGCTTCTGAGTGAGTGTGCTAACAGCTGCTTCTACGTCTTTTAAGGAAACTGCACAAACCTCACATTGATTTTGAGTTAAAATGAGATCGGGTTGGAGCTGTTCCAAAAGATCTGTTTTAATCCGGTAAATGCTCAATCCCTGTTGAATCAAATCTAAAACAGTATGGTGAATCTCTGCGCTGGGTTCGAGTGGATTGAGTCGGGTTTCTGAAACCACTGGCAGGTGCTTGATGGATTGCGGATAATCACATTCGTGAGAGATACCCACTAACTGAGATTCCAAACCAAGAGCACAAGCGATCTCGGTAGCGCTGGAAATCAAAGAAACTATACGTAATGGATTCTCCATCGACCCTTATTTAATAGGGAGTTGAACTAAAGTCACCTCTGGGTTATGACGGACCCATGTTTACTCCAGAAAAAATAAAGCTCATAGTGAGCGAAAAAATGCCGGGAAGTCGGGTTCAAGTGAAGGATCTGACCGGCACTCAAGACCATTTCGAGCTAACGATTGTCTCCTCTGTTTTCCAGGGCAAGAGCCTCGTCGAGCGGCATCGGATGGTTTATTCTTTATTTGGGTCTGCTGTAGGAGCCGAAATTCATGCTTTATCTGTGAAGGCATTTACGCCCGAGGAACAGAAGTAGAGAGGTAATAAATATGAGTAATCCTGTTCACGAACAAATTGCAAAAGAAGTCGCTGAAAATAAGATTATGATTTACATGAAAGGCACTCCGCAAATGCCGCAGTGTGGATTTTCTAAAGCGGTTGTTGATGTTTTTGAAGTGCTGGAAGCACCCTTTGCCTCTCGAGATGTTCTAGCGGACCCCGCTTTACGAGATGGTATTAAGGCCTTTACGCAATGGCCCACTATTCCTCAAGTATTCATCAATGGCCAATTTGTAGGTGGCTGCGATATCATTAGGGAAATGTATTTTAAAGGCGAGTTAGAGCCGCTTGTAAAAGCTGCCCTACAAAAATCATGAAACTAAACACCTCACTCCCAGTGCGTAGCTTTTTACTGTCGGGTCTTTTGGTGTTGACCTTGGCACAAGCTGGGGCAAATCCGAACGCTAAAGAATATGTCACTCTAGGAACGATAAAACCGATTCAGTTAAAGCAGGGTGGAAAGCAGGAAGTTTCTATTCCCGCTACTATTTTGAAAGGGCACCACATTCAGGCAAACCCGGCTACTCTACCCAACTTAATTGCTACAGAACTTTCGTTGGAACCCATTTCTGGGTTGGAATTAGGTTCTCCCTCATATCCGAAGAGTAAGCCGTGGCGTCTCATGAGCGCAGGAAAAGTGATTCAAACTTATGAGGGCTCAGTCGTTTTCAAAATTGGATTAAATGCTAAGACGCTGGCTCCCGGAAAATATGAAATCAAGGGAAGCTTGCGGTATCAAGCTTGCGACGAAAAAAACTGTTTTTTTCCCACCTCTGCACCCATCGCAATTCCACTCACCGTGGTGAAATAGGTCGCGAGTGCTGAGCCATTTCGATCATTTACTGCCCGAGGTTATTTTTGAATCTGTAGAAATTTTGGGTGGGCGCTGTACCGGTCGTTTTTTGGCTCTTAATGCCATGGAAAACCGAGTTTATGATGTGGAAATGGAAGAGGGGCCCCACTTAGTAGTCAAATTTTATCGGCCCGGGCGTTGGTCGGAACCAACAATTCAAACCGAACATGATTTCCTGAAAAAGGTAGAGGCAGCAGAGGTTCCCGTAGTTTCTCCGCTTGCTGATTCGACAGGAAACACCCTCTTTAAGAAAGACGGGATCTCCTATGCCATTTTTCCCAAGAGACCTGGACGCCTAGAACCCGAACTGAATAAAGAACAACTGATGCGATTGGGTCGATACTTAGCGAGAATCCACAATGTAGGCGATTCTATGAAAAATCTTCCCAGGGGCCAGCTCACCCCACAAACTTATGGGAGAGATAGCCTAAAAATTTTGGTGGAACAGAACGTATTGGTGGGAAATCTTGCAAACATTTACTCTCAGCTGGTGGGGGAAGTGGTGGACCGGGTCGAACCTCTTTTCGAAGGCCAAGAGACAACATTGCTCCATGGGGACTGCCATGCAGGAAACATTCTCTGGCGGGGAGATGAGCCTTACTTTATCGATTTCGACGATATGCTCTACGCGCCTCCAGTCCAAGATTTTTGGATGATGATTGGTGGGGATGATGAGTACGCAATGAAGAACCGAGATATTCTCATTGATGCTTATTTGGAGATTCGGGATTTTGACGAGCGCACTTGGAAATTGGTGGAGCCTTTACGCGCTTTGCGAATGATTTATTTCAATGCCTGGATTGCCAACCGAAAAGAAGATGGAGCTTTCAAGCAGGCATTTCCTCATTTTGGCACAGAATCCTATTGGCAACAGCAAGTTGAAAATTTGTCCGGTCAGTTAGAAAGAATCAAAAGCCAACTCTCAAAAGATCACTGAGTTAAATTTTTAAAATTCAGCTCTACGTGTACTGGATAGTGATCTGATGGGTGGTGCTTCTTCAATTCCTCGTATGATTTGGGAACTGGAATTTCATTTCCGTTTTTATCATGGTAATGCGGCACTTTTGCGTTTTGCACAAAACGTGCGGCTTCTGAGTTTACGAGTACAGCATCCAATTGCGCCCAATTCGGATTGCCGTCTTTCGGAAAGTAACTGTGAGTGATTCTTTCTTCTTTAGAAAGCGGGGGAGAAACCACATCAAAACTGTCTTCTAAAGTAGCTCCGCGCAATAAGGGTGCAAATTCTTTTTCGTGATTCACTTCACCATTAAAATCACCAGCTACGAAAATACGGGCCTGGGAGCCAAATTCTTTTTCATAGGCTTTTACTATTTGACTTGCTCGCTCGGCTTGAGCAGCTCTCAGGATTCGGCTTTCCGGATCTTTGGGTCGATCTCTTTTAGATTTAAAATGGGTTCCAAAATAAATCATGAAGGGCTTCGCGTTTTTTGAGGTTTTGAAAAGAAGAGCTGGAAAGTCCCGTGAAAACAATCGGCTTTGTTTTCCTTCCTGAGTCGGGTCATTCCAAACCTCATTTCGGTGACTTCTTTGTTCTACTTCAACTGGGAGAGAACTTTTTACCAAAAAACCGACATCAATACCTCGAGGGTCATTCCCTTCCACTAAATAACTGTCGTATTCGCCATCAAGAAACTCATCACTGAAGGCACTTAAAGCCGCTAGGTTTTCTACTTCCGAGACTGTCAAAATATCGTACTGGTTGTTTTTGATAATTTCAGCTTGGGCTTTTAAGTCAGAAAGGCTCTTTAAAGTCTCTTCGAGAGGCCTTCTCCCAGTAGGTAACAGATCAAATATCTGGTGGGCTTTGTCGTAGATTTTGCCCTTTTTTTCGAACAGGTTGAGCAAATTATAAGCCCCCACTGTGAGCACTTCGAGACCAGCGATGGGCTTTTTCTCTTTGGGTTGTTTGCGAACGGTTTCTTCCGAGCCATATGAGGCTAGGCTAAAAACCAAAACCAAGGTGCAAAGTCTAAGAAGCGGTAAGTTCACGAATTCCCCTTTCGTTATCCTACAACAGGAAAATTTTTAACCCAAATCGTGGGGGTTGTCGCCCCTA
>RFNT01000248.1 GCA_009927045.1 bacterium
CAGGTTGGGATAAAACTGCAGCTTCGCACAAAAGGAGCTTTTTCATGCGTAAATTACTTGTTTTAGGATTCTTGCTTTCTAAACTTTCTTTGGCTTTTGGAGGCTTTGAACTCGCTAACTTTTCCTTGGGCATTTCCAGTTTCACCCCTTCGGATTGGAAATCCAGTACCTTTTTGGATGCGGCTTGGACCCCTCACTGGGATTTGGGCTTTTTTACCCCTCGTCTTGGGTTTGGAGTGAGCGCTCTCAAAAACGGAAATGACCAGCGAGTTTTCACGAGTTTTTACCAAGCAGCCTTGATGGTCCCCTTGGTGAGTATCATCGGCGTCGAAGCTTCTTTTGGCTATCGAAGCCTCCATGAAGGCACACTGGGATCTCATCCCGAATGGGGATTTGGTCTTTTAGTAAGACCCGGAGAATTTGTGGACCGCGTTTATGTTTGTATGAGCCGTTTCTTATTGCCGGAGAACACCATCAGTATTTTTAGGGTGGGTGTTGCACTCAGCTTTTGAAGATCTCACTAAAAAAATCAGTTCCACTGATTTTATACATTGGATACCTGTGCGTTCTCCATTGGCTCGGTGGGCTTCGTGATGATCTCATTGTAGTGAGCACAGTGGGGGTTCTCTTGTATTACGGAGGAACCAAAACACGGCCTCTCTTTCAGTTCCTGCTCCCTCTCATTCTGACTCATATCATTTACGATACTCAACGCTACTATGCCGATCTCATTCGAGGAGTCGTCCACGTTGAGGAACCTTATCGCTTTGATAAATTTTTCTTTGGCATCGAAACGACGAGTGGCCGCCTCACTCCCAATGAGTGGTGGCAACTTCACACCCATCCCATTTTAGATTTTTTTTGCGGCATTGCTTATATCATTTTTATTCCTGTTTATCTCATCTGCGCAGCGCTTTGGCGCTTCTGGTATAGCCGAACAGGCACGGCTTTACGTCCGGCGCGGAGTATTTTGCTACGGTCGCCTCAGGTGATGTGGGCCTTTTTTTGGGTCAACATGATCGGCTACTCCACTTATTATTGGTATGCGGCCTCACCTCCTTGGTACGTCGCCCTTTATGGTTTTGGTCCGGCACGGCTGGATGTTCCCGCCAATTTAGCAGGGTGTGCGCGGTTCGATGCTTTGCTTGGTTTACCGATTTTTGAAAACTGGTATGGACGCTCCGCGGATGTCCATGGAGCTATTCCGTCACTTCACATTGCTTATCCTCTGATGGCTGTTTACTACGCCTTTCGATTCGGGTCGCTTAAAGTATTTACGACGTTCTTCTACTTGCTGATGTGTTTCTCCGCCGTTTATTTGAACCATCATTATATTTTAGATGTTCTATGGGGATCGGTTTACGCCATAGGGGTTGCTTTCAGCACAGACATGATTTGGAATTGGCTCCTAAAACGTCGAGGGGTTATTGTCCCGGGTACTTCAGAAGAACTCATACCGATATCATGAATCTCGCTTCCCTCGAAGAAATCCATCAGGCCATTTGGAAAAAGCTTGAATACGCTGTTCGCCACCGAGATTCAGCATGGCACTTAGCTGCTCTGGCGACTGTGCGATCTGGAAACCCTGAATTACGGACATTAGTACTCAGAGGGGCTTTACCTGAACAAAACCTACTCTGGATGCACACAGATCTCCGCAGCCCCAAATGCCAGGATCTGAAAATGTGTTCTAATGCCTCTATCTTGTTTTACGACGCTGAAGACCGCTGGCAGTTACGTCTCAATGGCACTATTCAGTTGGATCCGAAATCCGAAATCACCGAAACCACCTGGAAGAAAGTCTCGGCTTCGGCCAAACGGTGTTATCAAGGTCCTTTTGCCCCAGGAACTCGGAGCGCAGAACAAAGTCATAATTTGCCACAAAAATCCGTGAGCGAAGAAGTGGGTAGGGAAAATTTTACGCGGCTTTTGTTTTTTATCGATAAAATGGATTGGCTTTTTTTACAAGCGGATGGCCATCTGAGAGCCCAGTGGATCCAACAAGATGGGGAGCTTATGGCCTCGTGGGTGAACCCTTAAACTTTTTCCCAGATCCGTTCTTTCTCTGCCCATTCAAATACTTCTGTCATAATCGCCACTGCTGTATCCACGGTTCCTTCATCAATCGTCATTGAGGGTTGAATCCGAAAACTGGGCGCATAAGACATTGTTAAAAGCCCTCGTTTCAGGTGCTCCATAAAAATATGCTGACACGCTTTTTTGTGAAGGGGCTCTCGAGTGGTTTTATCTTTGACCATTTCAATTGCTAAGAAAAGCCCAGCGCCCCTCACTTGTCCGATGAATGAATATTTTTCCTCAAAGCCTTTTATCTTGTTTAAAAAATATTCGCCCACTTGACGAGAGTTCTCGACCAAGCCCTCTTCCTCAATGATTTTGAGAGCTGAATTAGCAGCAGCCGCTCCAAGAGGATTACCGCCGTAACTAGAAGAAGAACCCGATGGATTCGACCACGGCTGTGTGCTCACAATTTTCTCAGGTGCCATTAACGCCGCAATGGGATAGCCGCCACCGAATTGTTTTCCCAGGGTGACAATATCTGGAGTGACTCCCGAATGATGAGATCCCCAGTATTTTCCAGTCCGTCCGAATCCGGTGATCATTTCATCTACAATGAGAAGGGCATTGAATTCTTTTGCAACTTCTTTGAGGGCTGGCAAATAATCATTGGGTGGAATGACGTTGCCGTTGGTTCCCTGCATGGGTTCTACAATAATAGCAGCCAGCGCTCCCGCAGAGGCTACTTTTAAATGCTTTCGAGCAAAATCAACACAGGCCAAACCACAGGATGGATATTCCATTTTGAATGGACACCGATAGCAATTGGCGTAAGGCACTTGATGTGAACCTGGCACCATAGGGCCCAGTTTATTTTTAAAATCAGATCCCATGAGGGACAGCACTCCCATAGTTTTTCCATGGAAGGCGCCCCAAAAACTTAAAAACTCATACTTACCTGTATAGCATTTTGCGAGCCTCAGAGCGGACTCGACGGCTTCTGCGCCACCTGAATAGAGCTGGGCCCGGTCGACTCCGGGAGCGGGTGGATTTTTTCCTAGTCGCTCAAAGAATTCCACACGAACTTCAGAGGTAAAACTTCCCACCGACATCTTTTCAACTTGCTCTTTAATCGCAGCAACAAATTTAGGATGGCTGTGTCCGAGACCATTCACTCCAATGCCCCCGATAATGTCTAAAAAAGAATTCCCATCCACATCAGTTACTCGGTTGCCTTCGGCGTGATCAGCAACAATTCCAGCCATCAGGGCAAACCCTTGGAGACCCGGCGCCAAAAACTGATCTTCTCGAGCGCGAAGTGCTCGGCTTTTAGGTCCAGGAATTTCCGTTTTTAATTGCGGTTTTTGGTTTTTAGGTTGGGAAATCTCACTCATAAAATTACGATTAGTGTTCCAAGTGGGGGACTGAATCTTCAGCTTCTAAATTCTCTTCCGCAGCCAGTTCTTTTTCCCGCATGAGTTTTCCAATGGTCCATAATCTTTCAATAGCTGAAATATTCGCTAATACGGCCACTACAAAACATGCGGCAATCAGCGGATATCCGGGGTTCGACATGGGGAGAGTAAAAACAGCATCCAGCCAAGGCATGGGAATTGGGGAAAGAGCTGCTCCCAAAGTGAGATAGAAAGCGCGTTCCGGTCGACGCATGATTCCGGGTGGAGGCGGAATTTGAAGCGCTTCTGCTTTTGCTGTGGAGTAACTGATCATGAAAGATCCGCACAGAGCACACAGGGCGATCACTTGAAAAGCCGGAATGGGTTGGTAATACAAAACCAGCCCAGCTAAGAAGAAAAACTCTACATAACGGTCCACGGCTGCATCCAACACTTCACCCGCATCGGAAGCAACGTCTGTCATGCGGGCTACCATGCCGTCTAGAGTGTCCAAAAAAGCTGAATAAGTAGAGAACAAAGCTCCGAAACCAAAGTACCCATAAGCTAAAGCGGTTCCTGCCATCCCACCTAACACTAAAGAAGCCCACGATAGTTGATTCGGGGTTACTTTGATGTAAACCAAAAAACGAGCTACTGGTTGAAGCGCCCAGTAAGCCATTTCCATCAGTCCCTTACCTAAGAGAACACTTCCGCCTTGTTTATCGACGCGATCAAATTGAGCACGGCCCTTGAGAGCCAGCCGAAAGGAATAAGCCACGAGGATCAGGGCCAAAATTCCCACAAGAACTATCGTATTGACGAGATCGTACGCTAGCATGTTTTCACACTCACAAACTCTTCACGCTAGCCGAGGACTGAAGCTATGGCAAGATGCGTAATGGCTCTAGAGGCTGTTCCAAAGACTTTTCACGGGCGGATCGATAGGCCTGAGCAATCAGCTGGATACAGAGATAAGCCTCTTTGGCCTCTTTGCCCACAAACTCGTCTTCTGCAATGGCTTTTTTAAACCCATCAAATAGCGAATTGAACCAGTGGACGTGGCTTGCATCCATCCAATCTGATTGAATTTTCTTCTTTTCGACAGTCCAAGTGACGGCTCCTTGGGCGACATCGGGACCTGAGGTCTTTTCCATCAGGGCCACTTGCATTTCATCATCATCCACAGTGATGGCTCCTCGTTCCCCTTGAATAGTATAAATCACCTTCCGAACTCCGGCGGTCCAAGTTAAGTGCACGTGAGCTAACCCTTCCGGAAAAGTGAGTGTGGCCGAAAAATTATCTTCGGTATCCCATTTGTCAGGTTCCAAATTGGTCATTTTTGCGGTCACTGCCGTGGGATAACTCTTCAGCCAATCAAAAGTGAGATAAAACGTGTGGCTTCCGTGATCCATGGCAATGCCACCGCCCCCAAATTTCTTCTCTCGACGCCAATGGGTTCGCCACTCGTTAACCCCCTTAGCGTGCGTATTTCTGAATGTATTCAAAGTCACAGACCGTACTTTTCCAATTTTTCCGCTCTCTATCACCCCGTTGATGGCTTTTACCACGGGTGCATGTTTGTAGTTGTGACAAGGATAGAGCACTCGTTGGTGCTTACGGGCAGCCTCCAATAAGGTAGCCGCTTCCTCTAAAGTGATCGTCAATGGTTTTTCACATAGGACGTGCAAACCCTTCTTGAGAGCTGCTAAAGCAATTTCTGCGTGGAACACCGGGGGAGTTGCAATGTCGACGAAGTCTAACTCCTCGGCTTCTTGCTCGAGCAAGATTTGATAATCGGTATAAACCCGGGCTTCCGGTAAAAACTCACCCGCTAAAAAGCGCCGCTCTTCACAAATATCGGCAACAGCAACGATTTCTACGTCTTGTTTTTGGCGCTTCCGCTCTAAATACGCGGGAATATGGCCTTTTGATGAAATAAAGCCGTATCCAATGACAGCACCTCTTAAGGGTCGATTCGACATGCCCCGGATGATGCCCCTGTTTTTGCTAAAAAGGAATATTAATTTTGGTTAGG
>RFNT01000026.1 GCA_009927045.1 bacterium
AATTATGAAGCAAATGTGAAGATTTGAGGCTGAGCCCAGCACAGAGTTGGGGAGGGGTATCCTCTAAGGAGGGAAATTCCATTTTCCGAAAAGGTACGTATGCTGGGAAGTGTTCGAAAAATCCTATTCTTGCTGGTGGTTGGGCTTGTGGGCCCGGCTTTCTCAGTGCCGTTTACGTTTACTTATTCTGGAAGACTTTTAGATACGAGTACTGGGAATCCGATTACGGGAACTCGTTCTATAAAGATTACATTTTGGACAGCTTCTAGTGGGGGGAGCCAACTCGCAGCGAACGCACAGACGGGGGTGACCAATGATACGTACAGTGTATCGTTAGTGAGTGGGGTATTTTCCCAGACGATTAATTTATCCGCTGCAAACTTTCACACCGTATTTCCCGATTCCACTACTGGGACTTGGGTGCAAGTACAAGACATGACGGCCGGGACTACGTATCCGAGGCAACAGTTTACGACGGTGCCGTATGCGCTGAAAGTGCCTGTGGATGGAACCACAGTGACTTACAACGCCTCAGGGCAACTGCAGGTGAGCTCGATTGGTTCAGCAAGTTTACCTGCGACGATCAATGCCACGACAGTGACGGCTTCTGGATACCTGGGAGTGGGTCGCACGACGGCATCCAATGCTTTAGCTAAGTTTGAAGTGGAGGGGAATCGCAGCTTTTTCGCTGCAAATAGCGAGCAGTTCTCGGTTGGGGCAAAATTTAACGCTTCGGGCGGTGCTGTTTATTTTGGTGCTGCTTCTGCTTCCGCTACTCCAGATGCAGTGATTAGCAACGCTGGCGGTGCTACTTTGATGAAGGTAACCAATGAGGGCAGTGCGATTTTTGGGGATACTTATTCTCTTCCAAGCACGTTGCGCTATTTGGATATCAATAATTTAGACCAAACCTCAACTGGTTCAGGAGTGAATTTGAGACTCATCACCAGGAATGTGGCCAATACCGCGAACGTGGCAGTGGATATGGTCAAGTATCGTAATGGGGATTTTATATTAACAACAATGAAACAAATTCGAATGCTTTTACTTCTTTTGGAGTGGGCGGTTCAGAAAGAGTACGGATTGATTCGAGTGGAAATGTGGGGATTGGGAC
>RFNT01000176.1 GCA_009927045.1 bacterium
TCGCTCCGACTGCAAACGCGCTGCGGCGCAACAAAAAGCCTGCCAAAAACACAAATATCTTGTTAAAATTATAATGATTTCTGGTTTTTCCCCCTTTTTTTATTGGATTATTCCCGTGCACTTTCCTAACGAGTTTTGGAAAAAGAATCGGCTTTTTCGGCATTTTCTATCGGCCAGCACCATCTCGCTCCTAGGGAGTAATGTTTTTGATGTGGCTGTCCCCGTTTACGTAGCTACCAAAACAGGATCTGTTTATGCGTTGGCAGCCGCTACCATCGCTCTTCACTTACCCTTTTTTCTGATGGCTCCCGTGACCGGTTACCTAGTGGATAATTTCAACAAACGAAAGATTTTGCTCTATTCAGACCTAGGACAAGTGATCTGTTTAGCTTTGCTTTTTCTCTACGAACTTTTTTCAGCCCAATCTCTTGGACCACTCCTTTTAGCGGTTTTTGTGGCCAAAACGTTGATGATCCTTTTCGAAACTGTAGCTACTTTTCAGCTGATTCCAGCATTAGTTCCCGAAACCGATCTTTCAAAAGCAAACGCTTGGTTCTTATCTGCGCAACGGTTGATTCAGGTTTTGGGACCCTTAGTAGCTGGACTGTTGATTTCAGCATTTGGAATTAATAGTTGTATCTTATTAAATGTTGTCAGCTTCGCAGCGACTCTGTTCTTTGTTTTAAGAATGAGTAATCTCGATCAGATTCTGGGCGAAGAAAAGTCCATGGGTCATTGGCGTTCTATCACTTTGGGAGACATTGCTACGAACTTTACTGATAGCTTTCACTTTATTTGGCGCTCTCCGGTATTTAAGCCATTTGTTTTCATGATGTTCCTGTGGAATCTTTCCTCTATAAACCCCAACCACCCCACCATCACTCATTACTTCACCATTCTCAGAAAGTTTACCCCGAGCGAGTTTGGAGCCATCATTTCCGCCATCGGTGGGATGGGTATTTTGGGGTTTTTCATTTCTGGCACTTTCTATCAACGCGCGGGATTTAAACGGGCCTTTATCGGAGGCACACTTTGGTTAGCTACATTTTCCACATTGTCGCTTTTTTTATTCAACTCGCCGATTGCGTTAGGCCTCGGCATTGCTTTCTCAAAAATGGGGAGTTCTCTGCTTTCCATGGGAACTTTTTTTCTCAGGCAAAAGAATATTCCTAGGTCCAAAATGGGGGGCGTAAATGCTTGCTTGCGGATGCTCTTCATGATGGCAACCCCGCTCTCTTGTTTAGTGCAGCCCGTGCTAGTTGAAAAATTGGGCTCGCTTGCTTCTTTTATTTTTGGGGCAGGTTGCCTTTGGGGAACAACATACTATGCAGTAAAAGTGGCTCGCGCTTACTCTTCACAAAATGAAAATCCGAATCAGGTAGAACGAATAGCAGCTTGAGAGGAATCGAGTTCCGTTGCTTTTCGGGAGGTTAAGGATCCTTGGGCAATGGCATCCCAATAGAGATGGACCACCCGAGCCGAGATAATACCCCACTCCAAATTGTCTAAAACCCACTGTCGGGCCTTAGCAAGCAAAGCAGATCGCGTTTCCAGAGAAGTCTTCTCCGCCCAGAGGAGTCGTTCACTCAGAGCTTGAACATCATGGGTGGGATATATCACTTCTGAAATCACCGGACTCAAATATTCCGCTCCGCCACTCTCACTGGGAACGATAGGAATGCCCCCCGCTAAGAGAGTTTCAAACGGTACTCGTCCAAACGGCTCTTCGATACACGGATAGACCACAGCAATGGCTTGCCCTAAATGCTTCCATTTATCTGGCCCGTAGCTGGGCGCCAAAATGGAAACATGATGCCCGAGCTGAAGAGATTCTATTTTTTGCAGAACTAGTTGCTCATACCCACGCTCAACAGGACCTTTGAGTCGCAGCTTTTTATTACCACCCTTTTTTCGATATTCAGCGAAGGCATCCAGCAGAAAAAGAAGATTCTTTCGATGCTCTAATCGACCAAAATAGAGAAAGTGATCAGAAAGCGCTGAAATTTGTTGGGAGTTGATCTCTGTTTGTGTCGAAGAGCACACCCCATTCGGGATCACCACCACTTGATCCGCATCGAGATCATACGGCTTGAGTTGCAGCGTCTCATATTGGCTTAAAGCAATGATTTTGTGGGCCTGATCGGCTATCGAACGTCCCAGGAGGTAATTAAAAACCTGTTTGAGCCGAAATTTTCTTCCCGCCACTAACATCATTCCTCGAGGGTGTAAAACATAAGGAATGTTGAGCTCTCTACAAATTTTGGAAAGGAAATAATATTCCCAGCGCCAGTGACCATTAAGATGGACAACGTCCACATTCTGAAACCAGTCCCGAATCGGATGGTCCGCTCGCTTCCAACATTGAAAAAGGTCTTTGGGGTTGAACTCGAGCGGATTATTCAAACCATAATCTCGAATGAATTTCCGATTCCATCTATCTTCTCGACAGGCGAGCCTGACATCCGCATGTTGCCTGAGCGCCTGGCAGAGAGAGGCTTCGGAAATAGCTGCCCCTCCGTAATCAGGAGCTAAACCAGAGGAAAAAAACAAAACTCGTAACTTCTTACTCATGACCCTCCGAACTGAACCCCAGCGCGTTTCAAACGGGAAAAATAATCTACAATTGCTTTGATAGATTTTGTGACAGTTTCTGGCTGTGTATCAAAAGCAAGAGCCACTAATTTCTTTTTGTTTTTAGCATCTACGTGTTCGTGTACACGTGCTTCGATTTTTACATTAGACTCATTTTGGAGCTGCAACACTAACGGTGCACCGATTTGAGGCAGAGTTTCTGCGCGAATCACTGCTCCACCTGTTGAAAGCGCGATAATTTCTACTGAACTCTTTTTTTGTAATCCATCTCCGAGAGAAACAATGCCTTCGATGTTTACTTCAACACTCTCCGCCAGCATACCTACTCCTTAAAAATTAAATGCGTCCAAACATGAGTTGAATGGAAAAGCTCATGCTGTGTAGTCTTGCAATGTTGGGCACGAAATATCCGATTGAAAAACCAAGGGAAGCCCACTGACCAATTTTGATGTCCGCTACTACTTGAGGGTGAAACAGCAGGAACCCGCCGGAGGCAATTCTTTGAACTTCTAAAATAGTAGCTGTCTCCGAAACAATTTTAGATACAGAGAAACCACCTCCCCCGATCATCATGCGCGCCAGCAACCAATCCGCAATGATGTATTCTCCGACCATACCTCCATAACCAATTCCAAATTGAGCAGATTCACTTCCACTCCACAGGAACCCACCACCCCCGCCGCCACCTATACGAAATTTTTTACTCGCCCATCCAAAACCGATGCCCCCAATGATGAGCGGATTACCCGCCATTTGGGAATCGAAAGCAGAAAGTGACGTCGTATTGTACTGGATGAAGGGCCCCCCTTTACCACCGCCGAGGGTTTCAGCACTGACAGAAACAGAAAGGATGGATAAACAGAAAAGAACACCCCAAAAAAGTCGCATGATTTAAATTCTAATAGATTTTGCAGGCGTAGGCTTCTGATAATTTAGAGAAGCTAGACTAAAAAGCTAGTGCGTCAATCGACCGACAGCATGAGGACTGCCTTCAACTCGTCCTGCTTGAGTGACCTCTAGAAATTGCGCCTTGCGTTGGAGGTCTTTGATCGTAGCAGCACCACAGTATGTCATCCCTGAACGAATTCCACCCATGAGATCTTGAATCACATTTTTAACAGGCCCACGAGAAGGCACTTCAATAGCGACACCTTCGGCCGTTTTCCAATCGGCCATTCCACCCATGAAGTCATCCTGAGCTTCTTTGGATGCCATTCCTCGAAATCTTTTAAACTTCACTTTGGTTCCGTCCTCTCGGGTCCCTTCTAAAACTTGACCGGGAGTTTCATCTGTTCCTGCTAACATGCCTCCTAACATGACAAAGTCAGCACCCGCAGCCAAAGCCTTGACTGCATCTGAGGGAAACCGAATCCCCCCATCAGAGATCAATACACGATCGACTTGTCGACAGTCGTGAAGCGCAGTGAGTTGGGGAACTCCAAAACCGGTTTTTACACGAGTCGTGCAAACAGAACCTGAACCAATTCCAACTTTGATAGCATCTGCACCCGCAGCAGCTAAATAATCAGCTCCGGCATAAGTGGCTACGTTTCCCGCAATGATCAAAATATTGTCATGGTACTTTTGGCGAAGTGCTTTAATGGTTCGGTTCACTTCTTTAGAATGCCCATGGGCCACATCTACGCAAATAATACTGGCACCCGCTGCTACCAACGCCTCAGCTCTCATGAGACCATCTTCACCAATACCAATCGAGATTCCTGTAGCGTCCTTAAATTGAATTTTGTTAAACAAAGCTACATTCTGATCGATAGTTAAGAATCTGTGGAGGATTGCCATTCCCCCTAAACCACCAATCGTATTGGCCAT
>RFNT01000054.1 GCA_009927045.1 bacterium
AGACATGCAACAGGTATCGCTTCCCCTAACAGCGGGAAAGCTCAGTGAAGCTTTAAAAGCCCCGCTAGTGGGTAATGCCGAAACGAGTATCGAGCGGCTAGCTCCGCTTGCCGAGGCTCGGCCCGGCTGTCTTTCTTTTTTTTCTAATTCCAAATTAAAAAGACAGTTGGATCAGCTAGAACCTGGGGTCGTTGTTTTGACCGATTCAGCCTCTGTGGTGACGGATCTGCCGCTGACTTTTGTTGTCGTCTCTGAACCTAAAAAAGTTTTTGCACAAATCGCCAAGCAACTGATTCCGAAATCACCTTGGCAGGGAATATCTCCTCAAGCTCTTGTACATCCCACAGCTCGATTGGAGGACGGGGTCGTAGTCGGACCTGGAGCCATCATTTGTGAGGGAGCGGTAGTTGGGGCAGGCACTCAAATTTATCCCTCGGTCTATGTCGGTCCTCACGTGGTGATTGGAAAAAATTGCGAGTTGCATCCATCGGTTACTCTTTTGTGCAATGTAACCTTGGGGGATCGGGTCCGCGTTTTTACTGGAACAGTGATTGGTTCTGAGGGGTTTGGATTTTTAGAAGCAGGAAACGGGTTTACCGAAATGCCGCAAATCGGCGGGGTGAAGATTGGGGATGATGTTCGAATTGGGGCTAAATGCACCATCGATCGAAGCACTTTAGGGGATACTGTGATTGGCGCTGGCACCAAGATTGATGACCAAGTTCATATTGGACACAATTGTCGTATTGGCAATCACTGCATTTTGTGCGCCCAAGTGGGACTTGCTGGTTCTTCCGTTTTAGAGGACGGAGTCATTCTGGGCGGACAAGTAGGTGTAGGAGGACACCTCACGATTCACAAAAATGCTGTTTGTGGTGGTCAAACGGGAATTACTCGGGACCTAGAAGGCGATCAAAAATATTTTGGTACTCCAGCAACTCCTCTTCAGGAATCCCTCCGCATGTATTCTTTTTCAAAGAAGCTTCCTGAATTAGCCAGAAGAATTAAACAGCTTGAGGATAATTTGAATGGATAAGATTCAAACGGAAACGGTCATTCATCCCTCCGCAGTCGTTCATCCAAAAGCTCAGATTGGGAAGGGTGTAAAGATTGGTCCTTATGTAGTGATTGGAGAGCACACAGAAATTGGAGATCGCTCTGATATTCAAGAGCATGCTTCAATTCGAGGACATACCCGACTGGGAAGCGAAGTCACGGTTTTTCCGTTTGCGTTAGTGGGAGCAGAACCCCAACACCTGCACTATCGTAATGAGCCCACTCTCACTGAGGTGGGGGATCGGACGACTATTCGCGAATTTGTTACCATTCATCGCGGTACGCCTGTGGGGACCGGAAAAACGGTGATCGGTACTGATACTTTTCTAATGGCATATGCGCATGTAGCCCACGATTGCCAGGTGGGGTCTCATGTGATCATTTGCAATTCTGTTCAATTGGCTGGACACGTGATTGTTGAGGACCGAGCTAATATTGGTGGGTTGACGGGGGTAGTTCAGTTTTGTCGAGTGGGAAAATATTGTTATGTAGGAGGTGGCTCCCTTATTCGAAAAGACCTACCTCCTTATTTGATGGGCAAAGGAAATGAGTTTGAAGTTCAGGGTGTGAACGCAGTCGGCCTCACTCGAAGCGGGATGAATGCCGATACTGTCCAAAAGTTGAAACAGCTTTACAAAATATTTTATCTGCAGAACCTAACCGTCTCTCAAGCGATTGAAAAAGCAGTCACTGAATTTGGGACCATTCCAGAAGTTCAGCACTTCATCCAATTTATACAAAACTCAAAAATGGGGTTTGCTCGGTAATGAATCCCCCTCCAGTAAAAATTGGTTTGGTGGGACTGGGGCGTATGGGTTCTTACCATTTAGAAAAGCTCATAGAGCACTCTCAAGTGGAGCTTTGTGGTGTTCTCGACAAAGAACATGAAAGAGCCCAGCGTGTTGCTGCTAGTAAAGATGTGAAGGTGTTTTCATCTGAAGATGAGCTTTTCTTTGAGTCCGATGCGATCATTGTGGCTAGTCCAACGCCTACGCACTTTGAAATTGCCAAGAAGGCTCTAGACAATAACCTGCACGTTTTTGTTGAAAAGCCACTGTGTGATCATTTGGAATCTGCTGCGCAACTCGTCCGATTGGCCGAACAAAAAAACCGCGTTCTTCAAACAGGCTTTGTGGAACGTTACCGTTGGCGGTCTTTAATGGGTGAATTGCCCCAGTGGTTCAATAAAAAACCGGTGCTGATCACCACAGAGCGAAACGCTGTTGTGCCTTCTCGAGAGGTTGGCATGGATGTAGTGACAGATATCATGATACACGATGTAGACTTTGTGTTGTGGCTCTTGGGTGAGCCCCCGGTTTCCATCCAAGCATCAGGGGTGTCAGTGAGAAACTCGGTTATTGATATTGCCCACGCGCGCTTAGAGTTTTCCTCAGGGGTCACCGCTCATTTACAAGTGAATTGGCTCTCACCCCAGCGGCGCAGAGAGACTCAATTGGTGTGGGAACATGGTTCCTTGCTTCATGATCAAATTACGGGTCAGGCCCAGATTTCCCCAGCAAATGTTGTATTAGAGTCTAAAGTTGTTGATCCGCTTCAGATACAACTCGATACTTTTATTCAAGCAGTGAATGGTCAAGCCCCTGTATTTTCGAGTGGTCTTGAAGGGTTGAGAACGTTAGAGGTTGTAGAGGCCATTAAGCATAAAATTTGGCAGCAGGATTTTGAAAAGACTCGATCGTCCTCCAAAGACAAGAAGTTCCTGTCTCGGTTTTGGAGTCACTATGCCCACTAAAGTGTTGATTATCGCGGGAGAGGCTTCCTCAGATAACGCGGCAGCGGGGTTGTTGCGAGAGCTTAAATCTTTGATCCCCGATGGGCACTTCTATGGCGTAGGTGGAAAAAAGTTGGCTGCCGAGGGCCTAGAGCAACTTCTCTCTGCAGAATCGCTCAATGTCGTGGGAATTACCGATTGGTGGGATAAAGCCAAGGATGTTTTGGTTTCCTATCGCAAGGTTCTCAAAGCAATCGATCAACGCAAACCTGACATAGCAATTTTATTGGACCTGCCAGATTTCAATTTGAGAGTAGCCAAGAAGCTGAAGAAGGCAGGGGTTCCTGTCGTTTATTATCTTTCTCCCCAAGTGTGGGCTTGGCGGAAAAACCGAGTCCAGCAAATCAAAGAGCGCGTAGATGCGATGCTGGTAGTTTTTCCATTTGAAAAAGAAATTTATGAGAAAGCCGGTGTTCCTGTGGAGTTTGTGGGACACCCGCTGGTCGATGCACTTCAACCGAGAAAGCGCTATCGGGATCAAGCCGTTATTCAAAAAGCTCCGCGGATTGCTTTGCTACCGGGAAGCCGGAAGAGCGAAGTACGGTATCATGGGCCCATTCTTAAAGAACTTTCAGTGCTGATTAAAAAAAATTATTCGGAGGCCCAAATCCGGGTTCCTGTTGCGAGCACCTTGTCACGGGACTGGGTGATGAGCAGAGTAGGCTTGTCTCGTGAGGAGCTGGCTGAGGACAGCTGGGAAGTTTTACATTGGGCAGACATTGCTGTTGTGGCCAGCGGAACAGCCACGTTGGAGACTGCACTGATAGGAACACCTTTTTGCCTGTTTTATAAAGTAAGCCAAGCTTCCGCTTGGATTTTTAAGAATGTCGTCAAATACAAGGGCTTTATCGGGATGCCGAACATTCTTTTGGGACGCCAAGTGGTGAAAGAGTGCTTTCAGGAGAATGCGACTGCAGCCAAGATATTTTCTGAGCTGAAGTATTTGATCAATAGTGGACCTTCTCGTTTGCAAATGGTCTCTGCGCTTTTGAGTTGTCGCCAACTTCTCGGAGAGAAGGGAACTCATCGACGAGCTGCTCAAATGGTTTTGAATACTTTAAACCGGAGATTGCCACCGCCTCCCAATGGATCCCATGGTCTACAAGCTACGTGACTTTTTCTGGATTGTTTTGCTGCCAGTCTCGTGGGTTTACTCTGCGGTAGCTTCTTGGATGATTCGTTGGAAATCGTCCCAAGATCAGCTTGCTGTTCCTGTGATCTCCGTTGGTAACTTATCTTCCGGTGGTACCGGAAAAACGCCTCTAGTGATTGAAGTGGCTCAGCATTTCTCAAAATTGAATCCTGCGATCCTGAGTCGAGGTTATAAATCTCAGAGCTCTCGCCGGGGTGCTCACGTGGATTAAGGAACCCTAAAGGGCCAGAACTTTTTGGAGATGAACCTTGGATGATGGCACAGCTCACAGGAAAAGAGGTTTATGTCGGAGCCAATCGCAAAGCACTTTTCTCGAAATTTCAAATGGAACTGAAGCATGGGTTAGTCATTTTAGATGATGGCTATCAACACACGCAGATGGGTCGGTCGCTCAATATTCTGGTGATATCGGGAGAGCAGGGGCCCGGTGATGCTCATGTGATCCCCCTGGGAAACCTCAGAGAACCGCTCAGCGCCGTGAGGCGGGCGCATGCTGTGGTGATCACAACTGCGCACCCTCAATCCAGTTTTGTGCAGCAATGGTTGAGTTTCGCTCAGCAATTGGTTCCGACCACCCCGTGCTTTATTGCCCGACGAATATTCGATGGTCCCATCGATGAAAACGAGTGTGCGGTGAAATTAGAGAGCTATCAATGGGGCGGTTTTAGTGGGATTGGCAATTCTGAAAGGTTTGAAAAGGATTTGAAAACCTGGGGGGCCCCCAAGTACTTCAAAGCATTTTCAGATCATCATTCCTATACAAGAGAAGAGATCCGTCAAATGGTCACTGCGGGAAAGCAAAGAGGGGTCACTGCCTATCTGACAACAGCGAAAGACTTCTACAAAGTAGCGGGGTTTTTCAAAGAACTCCAAGAGCCGATATTCATGGCGCGATCCCATTACGAGTTGCCAAAGGAGTTTTGGCACTGGATGGATCAAGGGGTGCCCTGCGCATGCTAAGAGTCCTTTTAACCCCTTGTTCTTATTTGTTGAACCATCTGCCGCATTCGGTTCTTGTTTCACTGGGGAATGCCTTGGGATGGTTTTTGTTTTCCGTGATCCGCTTCAGGAGATCGGTCGTGCTCACCAATGTGCAACTCGCATTCGGGACTGAAAAAACGTCTGCTGAACTCCTCCAAATTGCGAGAAAAAACTATACACACTATGCACTCACGGGGCTGGAATGGATTCAGTCCATCACCTGGCGTCGCCAGGATTTCTTGGAAAGAACAGAGTGCCATTGGGTGGATGTTCAAAAGAGAATGAATGAGGGGGAGGGAGGTCTTTTGCTGACGAGCCACTTGGGCAACTGGGAATTTGCCATTCAATCAGCTTCCGCACACGGGATGCCGTGTGATGTGATAGTCAAGCGTCAAGGGACTCGAATGGCTCAAGACTTTTTAGAATGGTTCCGAACCCGTTTTGGTGCCGGGGTGATTTATGAAAGCGGAACCACTCGCGATATTTTTGGCTTCTGGCCGGAAGCGCTTCGTGGTTTTTGTTTTAGATCAGTTCATGGGCCCGCCCATCGGGCTTCCCGTGAAGTTTTTTAATCGGGAAGCAGGTACGGCGGTTGGACTTGCCCTTATCACTGAAAAGAGGAAGAATTCTCTCTTTATGGCTTATAGCTATCGGGAACTGTCTGGAAAAATCCAGATTTACATCGAAGCTTTGCCCGAGCCCCAGTGGAAGAGTGCAACAAAAGAGGGGCGATTATACGAACGGACTCAGTGGTTCAATGATCAAATCGAGGTACACGTGAGAAGATTTCCTGAGCAATGGCTTTGGCTTCATCGGCGCTGGAAAGCATTTAAAGGAGAGCCCAGATGGAAAATGGCCTCTGCATGTTTTGCTTTGATACTAACGGCTCTGTTGGCTCAAGGGTGTTCCTCTACCAAAATGGCAGCAACGCCCACAGGGATTGAGATCCCACCCGATCCGACGATTTCAGTTCCTGCCTATGGGCAGAGCGATTCGACTGAGGAATCTGTTGAGGCTGCCACTGAGGAGAAAAAGATACCGACGGGAATTTTGGCGAACAAGAAAGAAAAGAAGCTTCCTGTGCCCGTTAAAAAAAAGCCAGTAGCTTCGGGAGCCCCTTTTTCCATAGTACCAGTCGATAAGGTCCCCTTTGAAATGGGTGAGCAGATGGTGGTGGATCTCACTTGGCTTTCGTTGCCCGCGGGAAAGGGAGTTTTGGAGGTCAGAGAGGGGCCAACCATTCAGGGACGTCCGACATTTCACCTTTGGGGAAATGTGCTTTCGTCAAAAATGGTCGATACGATTTATCACGTAGATAATACCATTGAATCGTTTATTGATAAGTCAGGGTTTATTCCTTACAAATTTCTGCTTTCAATGTTTGAAACTGCGCAGAAAAAGGAAACTCGAGTGGTTTTTGATCACCCCAACTCAAAAGCGTTGTATTGGTCTAAGAGAATTTCTCAGAAGTGGGGCAACCAAGATGTGGATAGAACTGATGCTATTATTCCCCGCTCAAGAGATATGTTCAGTGCTTTGTATTACGCCCGCGCCCTCAATTACGAGCTCAATAAGAAACAGCAGTTCTATATTTATGAAAATGGGCAAAATCTGAGCATTGAGGCACTTCCGATTGCTAAAGAAGTGGTTACTAGTAAAGCTGGTGTTTTCCAGTGTTGGAAAATCAAAGTGGACGTTAAATTGGATAATGTTTTGAGGCCCACTGGGGATCTCTACATGTGGCTCAGTGATGACTCCAAAAAATATTTGGTGAAGTTTGATGCTAAAGTAAAAATTGGATCCTTGTTGGGACGTTTGGAATCTATTCGAGAGCGCTCATGACTAAGAAGACGCAAAAAAAGGGATTTATCATTGCCATCGATGGCCCTGCAGGTGCCGGAAAATCTACTGTGAGTCGTTCGCTCGCTGAGGAACTCCACGGCATGTTATTGGACACGGGTGCTATGTATCGAAGTGTTGCTTATTTCGGTTTGCGTGCAGGCGCCAAAACGGAGAGAGAGTATGCCATCATTGCGAAGGCACTCGTCTTTCAACCCAGTTCAGACCGCCGCCATCTTCTGGTGAATGGGTCGATTTAGGTCTCAAACTGCGCAGTCCAAAAGTCAGTGCAGCAGCTTCTGCTGTCAGCAGATATAAGACCGTCCGAGATTCACTGACACGTCGTCAGCGCGCTTTGGGTAAAAGTTGGAGTCGCAAATTTCCTGTGGTGTTAGAGGGCCGAGACATCGGGACAGTTGTGTTTCCACAGGCCGACTATAAGTTTTTTGTCACCGCCGATCCTAAAGTGAGGGCGATGAGACGGTACAAGCAACTACAAAAAACTGGCACCAAGTTGAAGTTTTCAGAAATTTTAAAACAAAATCAAGAACGAGATGATCAAGATTCCAATCGAAAACATGCCCCGCTGAGATGCGCTCCTGAAGCAGTCGTCGTGGATACCTCCCGCATGGGGATTACTCAAGTGGTGAAATTCATGGCGGATCATGTCCGGGCCCATCGCGAGCTGGTCTAAAATG
>RFNT01000091.1 GCA_009927045.1 bacterium
GAGTGGTCATCCACCCTGAGGGCAATTCAGGGGAGGACGACCTTCTTCACTACTCGAACCACATATTTCGCATCATCCATTGCTTTTTTGGCGTCTTCTTCAGAGTAGAATTCGAGAGGACTCAAATCCTCAGCTCCATAAAATGCAATTTCTCGATCTCTCCGAGCCGAACGGGAAATTTGGCACAGCTTATCTAAGTCTCTTTGAACTTCCTGAGGCAATAACTCGGCTTTCTCCTCGAGTATCCCAGAAACATCATGGATGCGCGGAAAATCAATCCCTTTTTTTCTCAACAAAGCCTTCAACGCCAACTCAACCACTTCTTGAGACTCGCGCACAACATCCGGCCAGGATTTCTGCTCGTGAAGCGTTTTTAAAGCTGCTAATCGAGCACCGCACCGTTTGATATAATCTACCGCTAAATCGATATTCCTCATTTTTAAACCCCCTTGGTGTCATGAACCCAGTAGTTTTGCCCATGAGTTCGTTCTCTTCGTAAAACTCCATTGGCAATTGCCTCTCGCACTTTAACCAAATAATTGCGTACTTTCTGATTTCTCTCAAACAAAAGAATGCCCTCGATAGAAACTTCAGCCCAAAGACTTGAGGGAACATTCTTAGAGGCTGGAAGCGCTACAATGGAGGGCTCCACACAAGTAGCCTCCAGAGCATCCCATTTTCTATAAAGGTCTCGCTTAATGGAGACGCCTTCTCGTAACACCACCAGTAGATCCATATCAGAGCCCTCTCTTTGCTCTCCCCGAGCCCAAGAACCGAATAAAATAACCCCCTCCAAATCTTCCCCATGGATTCTCATAGCCGCGTAAAGAGCCTTGAGGAGCGTTGACTGGAACTCTGGATGATTCCTTCCTAATCCCGCCCCGAGAACACGCTCCAAACACAACTGATTGAGTGAGAGGTTTTGTTGAGCTGCCCACTTCTGAAGAAGCGCGTGGAGCATCGGATCCAATCTCAAAACAAACTTTCCTGAGGGTTTTTGCATAGTACTATGCAGTATACTTTAATAGTATCTCTCTAGCAAGGCACTCAGCTTAAATTTTCAAAATGTACATCTTATTGCCTAGGGTCGAATATAATAACCGGACATTGAGGTTAAAGTCTTACCCGCTTGATAATAGGCTGTTGATGCATTCGTTTCAAAATAGCCCTCGAGAACATCAGTCGTTCCATTCATGTAAACGACCGCTGAAATACTGAGTTGTTGAGCAAATGAAGAATTATAATTAATGAGCTGCTGTGCACTTTTGTGGGCCACCCCGTTTTTATAAAGATGCAAAGTCAAAGTAAGCGTACCAGCAGAACTCATTCGTAGATTTGTGAGGAGATTGATTTGATAGTACCCCGCCTTGGTGGGTTTGAAGTGTCGGTTGAGAGTGTCAAAACAACTTTCGGGATCAAATTCCTCCTGATCAAATAAAATTTTTGTTTTTGTTGAGGGGCTGGATGTACTCCCCTCGGCCGACGGAAAAGCTGAAAAAGTGGGGCCCGATTGATTGTACCCTGTCCAAGCGGTCCCATTACAGAATTGCATCAGCTTCAAAGTGCTGTCATACCGTTGCTGCCCCTCGTTTGTAGCGTTGCAGGTAGAGGACGTATTCCCGAACTTCACTTCGCCTGCGACGTCGAGTTTCGCAGCGGGGGAGCTAACCCCCACTCCCACGTTTCCATTACTATCCAACCGCATTCCCGAGACGTCCGTTCGCCAAGGAGCTATTGTTAGGCCCCCCCCTGGATTGTTTGCTGAACCGCCAGCATAAATAATTGTCCGGTCCCCAGCTTGTGTGATTCCATTGTTTGAGCCACTCCCTGCATTGGCCATAAATTGAAGATGGGTATTATTCGTACCGCTAACAAGGATACCATCGTAACTATCAACGGATACCGCTAGTCGCAACCCGGGTGACGTTGTCCCAATCCCAACTCTGCCACTCGGAAAAACGGTGTTGCCATAACTATTCGCGAAATAAATATTGTCGTTCGAGTCATACTGCATAAACATCGATCGGCCAGGGTTAGGCCCATAAAGACTGAGATATCCACCATTACTGTTCCCACCGATATAAGCAGCCGGGGCTAGCGCTGCCGAATTTCTAAACTCACCCTGCCCCCCGACAACGGATAACTTCTGAGAAGGATTGGTT
>RFNT01000034.1 GCA_009927045.1 bacterium
GACAACACCCGCCGCTAAACTCGACGTCTCAGGAGATGTTAAAGTAGGAAACTCTTCGACGGCTTGTAGTGCCTCGCTCAATGGGAGTATTCGTTACAACTCGACTTCTAGCCTCGTGGAGTTTTGTAATGGTTCCTCTTGGAGCCCGCTCATTCAGGAAAGTGTTGTTCGGTCTACAAATGGGGGAAGATTAACGGTGGTCAGCGGAAGTACCGATGTCCCCAATACCACTGGAGCTTCAACCCTTTATTTCACTCCTGCAGTGGGCAATCAGATTGCGCTTTATGATGGATCAAACTGGAGAATTTATGTTTTTAGTGAGTTTTCCTTAGCTCTATCTGGGTTAACATCAGCAAAAAACTATGACGTTTTCGTGTATGTAAATAACGGTTCTCCAGCTTTAGAGCTGGGCCCCGCATGGACGAATGATACCACGCGAGCGACGACGCTTACGTTCAACAGTGTTTATACCAAAACTGGGGATACAACTCGGAGGTATGTGGGAACCATAAGGGCTACCGCTGCTACAACGACTGAGGACAGCCCGACAAAGAGGTTTGTTTGGAATTTGTACAATCAAAGACCAGCCTCTTTCTTTAGGTCCTTATTAAAATCTAGTTATTCTTACACGACATCCACTTGGAGAAACTTTAATAACGATAGTACAGTCAGAGTGGAGTATGTCACTGGTCAAACTGAAAACATAATAATGAATTTGGCATCTAATTTATCGAACGCAGCTGCGGGTCTTGCTCTGGATGGTGTTCAAAACTATCATATGGTTCAAAACGGCAGTAATACTCATTTTACTATGGTGGGCCGTTCTGAAACGGTAACTACGACAGGATATCACTATGTTCAAGGGATGGAGTACGGTTGGGCATCTGGCCAATTAGCAGAACTAACGATTTCAGGACAGATTTTGAACTGATGGTACACCTGGAACACTTCGAACGCGGTATCAAAGCACGGCACCAATTATGAAGCAAATGTGAAGATTTGAGGCTGAGCTCAGCATAGAGCTTGGGGATCACGTATTATTTAAGGGGAGCAAGTTTGTTTTCCGAAAAGGTACGTATGCGGAAGCGTGTCTGGAAACTTCTATTTTTACTGTTGGTTGGGCTTGTGGTCCCTGCTTTTTCAGTGCCGTTTACGTTTACTTATTCTGGAAGACTTTTAGATACGAATACTGGGAATCCGATTACGGGAACTCGTTCAATCAAAATTACCTTTTGG
>RFNT01000196.1 GCA_009927045.1 bacterium
AAAGTGGGGGCGTAGCTCAATTGGGAGAGCACCAGCTTTGCAAGCTGGGGGTTGTCGGTTCGATGCCGATCGCCTCCACCACTTTAAGTCCTTATGATCCGCAGTCATGCTTTCAAAAATATTTTAAAGAAAGAGAATGTGATCCTTTGGGGGGTTCTTGCTTTTCAGGCGGGATTTATCAATGCAGGTGGATTCCTAGCGTGTCATCGGTTTGTTTCTCATGTGACAGGTTACGGAACTCAAGTAGGACTTAACTTCACAGAAGAAGGTTTTTTGATTGCCTTGGAAATGATGTTCGCTCCGATTTCATTTATCGGAGGTGCAGCTTTTTCTGCATTTCTCATCGATCGACCCTATTATCAAAATCGAGAAGCTAAAGTAGGAACTTCTCTGATCGCACAATCTTTACTCTTGATTCTCGTTTTCGTTCTGGGTGAGATGGGCGTTTTTGGCGAGTTTGGTGAGCCGATTGTGCTTCAGCGCGATTTCGCTTTGTTGTTTATTCTTTGTTTTATTTGTGGGTCCCAGAACGCTGCTTTTGCTTGTTTAACTAATGGCCAAATTCGCACAACTCACATGACCGGACTTTCCACAGACCTGGGGATGAACTTAGTGCGCATTCCTTTTTTGCCCGGAGACGAAAAAGAAAAGACCTACCAAAGAAAACTCAACTGGCTCCGCTTGTTCACCTTCTTTTCGTTCATGTGGGGTTCTGCAATCGCAGCTTTTGTCTTTACTAAACTGGGCTACCACGGATTTCTAGTTCCTGCCTTAACCTCCTTAGTGGTTTTGTTTCAGGCTCATCACGTGATGAAAATCTATATGACCGAAGAAATTCCGAAGCTTCGTTAGGAAGCCAACCCAGCTCGGATCTGAGCCACCACGTAATCTTGCTCTTGAGAGGTGATGCCGGGAAAAATCGGCAGGGATAAAACTTCTTGAGCCGCCTGTTCCGCTAATGGAAAATCACCCGCCTGATACCCAAGATAGCTGATCGCTTTTTGGAGATGGCATGGGATTGGATAATAAATCATGTGCCCCACTTGCTGGCTTTTAAGGTGCGTGATGAGTCGGGCTCTTTTCTTATTTAAAACTCGAATCGTATATTGGTGAAAGGTATGAGTGGAAAAAGGCGAGCGATGGGGAATGACAATCCCCTCTAGCTGAGAGAGCTGTTCATCATAATATTGAGCTGCCTCTTGTCGAAGCCTGATCCAGTTGTCCAAGTGAGGAAGAAACACTCGAAGAGCAGCCGCCTGCACGGTGTCCATTCTAAAATTGCTGCCTACCCACTCATGCACGTATCTTTCTCTAGAGCCATGAGTGCGAATTGCTGCAGCCATCTTGGCCAAGTGCTCATCATGAGTGATCAAAATTCCAGCATCCCCTACAGCACCTAAGTTTTTAGTTGGATACAAACTGAAGCATCCAAAACTGCCCCAATTCCCTGTTTTTCTTTCTTGGATTTTTGTTCCTATGGATTGGCAAGCGTCTTCAATCAGATGCACCTGATGCTCTTTGGCCACATTCTGAAGCGCTTCCATGTCGCAGGCCTGCCCATAAAGATGCACTGGAATGATTGCTTTGATCTTTTTTTGATGATCTTTTTTTAAAATATCTTCGATCCGGTTTACATCCAGATTAAAAGAAGAGGGATCAATATCAGAAAAAACAGGAGTCGCTCCGACATTCACGGTAGCGCTGACAGTTGCAAAAAAGGTGAATGGAGATGAGAGCACTTGATCGCCCGGACCAATACCCAATGCCCTCATGGCAATAAAAAGTGCATCGGTCCCGTTGCTCACGCCCAAAGCAAAACGGGCTCCCATCCACTGAGCGACTTCCTTTTCAAACGCAGAGACATCGGGACCCAAAATAAAGGCACCTGACTCAATGACTCGAGAAACCGACTGGCTCACCGTTGGCAAAATATCACGGTATTGGCGTTGAAAATCCAGCAACGGAACAGATTGAATAGACACCAGAGAAAGCTGTCATTTTAGCCCTCACTCGTCAATTAAGAGTTGATTAAGGACAAAGTCCAATTTGCGAGCTTCCTAATTTAAGACAATAGGGCGCTTGAAAACCGTCTTCTCCCCGTTCTCCCAACGGACCCGTGGGACCAACGCCCCCCTCTGGACCCTGGCTGGGCTGACACTGGTGAAAGAGGTTCAAGTCTGCCCCTCCAGGCATTTTTGAAGCATGAGATTGCCAATCAATCTCGCCAGGGAATGCCCCCAGGTCCTCCCGGTCCTCCGGGTCCGCCCAGCCCCGGTTCGCCCCCAGACCGGGTTTCTGAGTGATCAAAACTTCTCCATCCTTGGCATCTCCGATTTCAACATGAACTTTTGCTGAGTTTCCACCTGAAAGCCCCGGGTTTCCCTTTCCGCCTTCACCCCCTTGTCCCCCTTGTCCACCGGAAGGACGGGGAGGATCACAATAAAACCAATACCCATGGTGCAAATATGCGCCGTCAGGCACTGGGTTGGGGCTCCCCCAATGCAGAAATGTATCGGGACCTCGCCCCCCAGGAGAACCTTTCGTTCCCGAAGTGCCCGTTGTCCCTGGCCCGCCATTCTGGCCATCCCCCCGAATCAAAAGTGTTCCCCGAAGTTTTCTCGCATGAATTTTTAACAAACCCCCATGCTTCCCCGGTTGGCCGACTGGTGCATTTTTATTTTCAGGGGAAAATGCTTCGAAAACGGCCTGTTCCGAGATGATTTCATCGGCTTTAATTTTTAACTCCTCTCCTTGCCAGGACAAACGAGCTTGATTCAAAATAAAAATCCGATGAAACTCTGTGAGTTCCCCTATTTGTACCGTTGATTCTGATGAGAAAACTTTGTCTCGGGGAATTTTTATCTTTACCCAATCCGTACTCAGATTCTTCGAGCCATTCAACATTTGGACTTGATAAAGGTACTCTTGATCCTCTGTGACATGGATATCTTTATAGAAACTTTGTCCGGGAGGTATCACCCGTCCCTCATTCCAATCACTTCGTTTAACAATATAAAAAACTGAGGGTTCTTGTTCCCCTGATTTCCACTGAAGATCGACTGAGTATTGATGAGGACGTTCCAATCCGGAAGCCACAGCAGTTAATCGAAGAGGTCCAGTGCCCGGTTGAAACGGGGCTTCGGGGACAGATGTTTTTTCGGGCTGAGTGAGTTGGTCCTCCGGTACCGGTGTTGTTTTGTTCTGACATCCCAAAACCAAAACCAGAACTAAATTCCAAACAAAAACTAATTTCACCTTAAAGCTCCTTTCAAAAACCCTGACCGGATCTTCTTGGTGCAACCTAGACGCCAACTCTATGGGGTAGAACTTTTTTGTACAAGACCTGTTTCGTTCGTATCAGATGTCTTGGATTCTTGCTAGAGCCCGCTGAAATCAGCATGGATTTCAGCGCTTTGAGCAGGGAAGGATTATTAGATTCCCAATTTGAAATCCATACTTATTTTTTTTCAATTTTGGTAATAGAGACTGCGTGGCAGGGATCGAAATCACTGAGCAGCTTGAGATTCGTTTTTTTATCGAACCGTTTATTAAAAACTTCGAAGATGTCGGGATCGAATTTGCCAGGCTGCATGCCGAACATGGTATCCAAAGCTTCGTTGGGACTCATCGCCTTGTGGTAAGACCGCTCCGTAGTTAAAGCATCAAAAACATCGGCTATAGAAACCAGCTTTGACAATTCGCAGACCTCATCGCCTCGCTTTTTGTGGGGGTATCCTGTTCCATCGTGATTTTCATGGTGCTCATAGACAGCCCGTCTGGCTTCTTCAGGAATATGAGGAACCTCGATCAACAGTTCCTTCCCATATTCTGGATGGCGCTTCATTTCAGCCCACTCTTCTTGAGTGAGCTTCGTTGTTTTGTTGATGAGTTGAATATCGATTTTTCGTTTCCCGATATCATGGAGTAATCCCCCCAAACCTGCTTGGATCAGCATCTCCCGATTGTTGCCATAGAGCTGCTTGGCAAGAGCAATTGAATAGACGGCTACATCTACACAGTGGTTATAGGTGTAATAATCATGCCGCGATAGTTGCATCAGATTGGCAACAGCGCTGACGTCGTCACTGACGAAATCTACCATTTCGGAGACCAACACTTCAGCGTCTTTAACAGTTTCAGCAACACTTTCCTTCTCGAACAAGTCATTTACGTGTAGGTAGGCAGACTCTTTAATATATTTGCTTTTGGTTTCTTCGGAGGAATCGGGATTGTTGACCATGGATTTCAATGACTGAAGATAGAGAACTCGCTGTTCCTCGGGAACTAAAAATTTCTGGCCGCCATGCTGTATTAAAGAGCGAAGTCTCTCTTCGCTCAGCGTGTCCTTTTGCTTGCGAAACAAAAGAGGTTTTCCGCTGACAACTAGGAAGAGATCGAAGTTAATGGGTTGACCCGTTACTACAGATTGAAGACGGACTTCAAAGAACCTTTTCTCGTTTTTGGATTTAGAAGCGGGGGCGCCCATGGTGGAATCTCCTCAACCATGCTTATCGACTGAAAAGGACTTATGCCTTAGGAATGAGCATCGGGATGACAACGGGCTTATAACTAGCGTGCCGCCTGAAAAATCTTCGGGTTTCCAGCTTCACAATGTCTTCAAGATCTTCACGATCGGCATATTCTGTGTACACTGCTTTCAACCTTTTTTTAGCATCTTCAATCGTTTTTTCAGCGTCCGTTCCATGATACAGCAGAAGCCCTTGCATGCTCACTATAGGTTCACTCAAGAGAACTTTTTTCTTTTTGTCTCGAAATAATGCAACGAAAACAATTCCCGCTTTAGCTAATGCATGTTTTTGCTGGAGTGCCTCCGGGCTTCCATCAACGTAAAGAGTCTCAACAGCAGGGTGTTTTGTGATTTCGATTTTTTCACCCAGCTGGATTGATGCATCAGAAACTTCTAGTGCTTGTCCATCCTCAATCACAGCAATATTTTGATCAGGTATTCCGACTGATTTTGCTAACTTCGCATGTTTCGACAAGTGTCGGTACTCGCCGTGGATGGGAACAAAAAACTTTGGACGAGTGGCTTTCAACATCATGAGCAACTCTTCTTGGAATCCGTGTCCAGAGACATGGATTTGATGTGCGGATTCATAAAGAACGTCAGCACCAGCACGATACAAACTATCAATCATCCGAGTAATAGCACGCTCATTGCCCGGGATGAATCGACTGGACATGATAATCGTATCTGTCTTCTTGATTTCCAATTCTTTATGAATACCTTCAGCGACCCTTACTAACGCAGATCGGGGCTCTGCTTGGCTCCCTGTCGATAAAACAATCACTCGATCCTCTGGATAACGATCGATGTTTTCGATCAAAACCACCGTATCCTCAGGAATCACCATTGAATTCTGTTCGAACGCAAGCCGGGTGTAGCTGTGCATACTTCGCCCCAAGAAAGCTACTTTTTTATTTTGTACCTTGGCCAGAGATAAGATTCGCTCAATTCGCCTGATGTTTGAAGCAAACAGAGCAATGATGAGCCTGCCTTTTTGCGCCAACAACAAACGCTCGAAGGATTTTTCAATATCTGCTTCAGAAAGAGTGTGGCCCTCCCTTTCAGCATTGGTACTGTCTGATAATAGCAGCTGGACTCCTTGATCCCCATATTCCTGAAAAGCCTGGAAAGTAATTTCCCCTCGAGAAAGTTCTTTGGGATCGTGTTTAAAATCACCCGAATGAATCACGGTACCCACTGGAGTTTTTATAGCAAAAGCCAAGGCTTCAATAATGGAGTGTTGAACGGGGATGGGATCAAATTCAAATGCTCCCACTTGAAATTTTTTCCTCGGTTCAATTTGATGAAATCGAACTTCCTGAGTGTTTGGAAACTCCTTAAGCTTTTGTTCTATTAACCCTCTAGGAAAAGGGGTGGCGTAAACATCTAGGGGTTTTTCTCGAAGAAGAAAGGGAATGGCCCCAATATGGTCATCGTGCCCGTGGGTAACTACAACCCCACGCAGCTTCTCCAACCGAGCCAAAACATAGGAGAGATCGGGAACCAAAACCTCGACCCCCGGGTAACTGGCATCTGGAAATTGCAATCCGCAGTCGATCAAAACCATGTCGCTTCGCGTCTCGAACACCATGGCATTCATGCCAATTTCACCTAAACCCCCGAGCGGCATGATTTTCAATCCGTTTTTCTGCACAGCGCAAAATGCTATCTTAAAACTCGACTCGTTGCGAGCTTTACTCAACAATAGACGTAAACCCAGATAACTTCATTAAGGAAAATGGGATGTAAGACCGATAAGGTTCTGGGGGAAACTCCACTTTTTGAGGAGAAAAAAACCAATATGAGAAATAGAGATTTTTTTATACCTTCCGTAACTGCGTTGGTTTTATTTGGCTTCATTTGGTTTCTCTCCTGTGCTCATCAAAATCGTTGGAAAGATGAAGCCGACGGTTCTATGGATGAGTTTGCAGAAAATCAACCCGCTCCTGAAACGCAGGATGCAAGCTCAGCTCCTAGTGATGATTGGGATTCTGCACCGGCGCCCTCCGAAGAAAAGACCGGAGAGGAC
>RFNT01000038.1 GCA_009927045.1 bacterium
CTCCACACAAAGAACTGCATAGCCGTGAGAAGCAAGATATTTAGCTTGCGCATAGTGAGTATCCCAACTGCCTCCAGCTCCGTGAGAGATAATCACGACAGGGTAAGGCCCGCCTGAAGTGGGAATATGCAACTTGATAGGTACTTTTCTTCCTTGCCCAGTTTCAGGAGCAGATCGGTTTCTTCTAAAAATACGAAAACGGGGGGGCCTGGGTGCGGCCTCTCGAGTGGAGTCCTGTAATTCTCTAAATTCGAGAACTTCAACAAGTAGATTTCCATTTGTGGAGTATTCGAGAGTTGTCGCGCCTGAAAAGGCAAGGGAACAAAATAAGAAAAGAGTAAAAAGAGTGTTAATCATGTCGAAAGATCATTCGAGATTTATTAAGTTCCAAGAAAAAAGCCCCAGATTAAATACCGAAAGGGCAAGAAGAGTGTAGAGGGTCAACTTCATTCCTATCCCACGCGGCTTAAAGTGCTCTCTCCCACCCAAAAAAGCATAGGCGTGAAAAGCGCGTCCCAGCAAAATAAGAAAAGCGAATGCTAAGACCACAAAAAAGTTTGCGCGATTCAACTCACTTGCTCCTAACAAAATAAGACTGATGGGAACGTATTCACTAAAATTACCATGGGCTCTGATCGCTCTTGCTAACTCATCTATTCCCCCATCTCCTAAGGAGATTTTATGCTTTCTTCGATTTTTAATGACTTGAAGAGCAAGCCAAACAGACATGAAGCCCATGAAAGAAGATAAAACAAGAGTGATCTTTGGCATGTTGATATCCATTTCCTTTTTGGGGATCGTATTTCGAAAAGTGTTTGGATTCAATGATTAAGATGGTCGGGGCGGCGGGATTTCGAGCCGAATGGCCGATCTCTAAAAACTAAATAAAAACAACACAACTGAGTTGTTTCATTCGGAAACCAGTTCGTTTCCCCTAAGCGTTGTTCATCGTTTTTCGGCTCGTTTCGGAACCATTCCCACACCTTTTTCACAGCATAGAGTGATTCATTTACGCTCGAGAACCGAGAAAAGCGCTTTTGGATTTTTCGGAAGGGTTCCCTGGTATTCGGTCTCTACGCTCTCCAAGCAATTAAAATGGGAGCTAAATAAATCTTCAATATCCTGAGATGTAAATCGCCAGGGACCATAACCCCAGTCCTCTTCTCTCCAACTGAAAGTTTTTAAAAATAAGAAGCCGCCAGAAACTAAAAGACGAGACAACGTAGCGACATAAGTGGGCCTGTCTTTGGGATCTAGACAATGAAAACACCCTCTATCGAATGCAAAATCCCACTTGCCTTGTAGCTTCGAGCGAATGATATCGTCCTCAAGAAAGTGCACAGAGGGAGCGAGTGCGTGAGCCTTTTTGATTGCTCCCGGCGACAAATCGGTCCCAGTTACTTTAAATCCCAAGCGAGAAAGCTCAACAGCCTGAGTGCCCGGTCCCGTCCCAATGTCTAAGAATGTTCCTTGATGAAGCCCCCTTTGTTCTAAGGTCTTTTTCAAGTCAGAATCGAGTTCTCGGCAAAACCAAGCCATCGACTCTACTGGCTCAGTTTCATATAGGGTTTTCCAATTTGGAAATCTACTTTTTGGTTCCATAGAAAAGACGGTACCATAGCTTTCATCGAAATTGCCAATTTCGATAAA
>RFNT01000197.1 GCA_009927045.1 bacterium
CAGTAACTTGATGGATTGTTAAAGTTTGATGAAAATAAGGGTTGAAGGGGGGGGTCAAGGCCTGACCTTGTGCGGCAAAATTAGTGAGGTGGTACTCCTCCAAAAACGATTCAGTGCTTCAGACGGATTGAGTTCGGCCTCAAAATACTGATACGCATTTTCTGAAAAATGAGAATAGTTGCATCTATTTTCAAAATTGCCGAACTGATGTCTTTCCAATCCTCACAAGCAATTCCAAAAGCATGTTTCGAAAGAGCATTCACCAAACTTGGTAAAGGGGTCGTGATTACCGGTTTTTTTCGAAAACAATAATAAGCTATTTTGGTGGACGCCTTCCCAATATGAAAAAGAGTCTGATTCACCATCCAAGATGAAGTCTGTGGAAAATAAGGTGCTAAACAAATATAGCTTTGATCGATTAACTCTACTAAACCAGGCTCATCTAAAAAAGCAAAACTGAATTGGAGCCCGTTTTGTTTTTCGAGGCGCTCCAGTTTTTTGCGAAGTGTTCGGGGAGGGGGAAGTGGTATGTATTCTCAAAAAAAACCCATTGGGTATTGAAAGCGAAACTTGTTCCAGAACACCTTCCAAATTCCATTTTTCCAAATTTCCAGTGTAAAGTATCATTTTTTCATTTGGTCTTGTTGTGTTGTTTGAGAAAATAGGAAATAACCGATTTTCGGGTGCGACAGCAACACAGTGTATCTGGTCCTCACAAAAACCAAGCTCTTTAGAAATTAACTGTCTTCGGTTATTATCCTGGCTTAGGATCAAAGAAATTGCTCTTAGGAGTTTGTCCTCTCTCTGACCTAAGGCCCGTTCGTTTTTGCTTTTTATTTCGTTCCTAAAAAGAATGTGAAACGATAAATAAACGATGGGGACAGTGATTGGAAGTCTCATTTGGCTTAACAGACTTAATCCCACTGCATCACAGGTAATCACCAGCGAATAGTTCCGATTACGAATCCTCCTCTTTAAAAAATAAAAGTTAATGACGCTTTTCCAGATTGTTCCAAGTTTCCAGGGACGTCGGAAACTTTGTTTAAACGCTGAGAAAAAGATCCTTCGAACGAGCCATACCCATTCCGATATTTCTTTGCCCTCTCCACGACAATTGGGGGCACTGGGACAAAATAGATCAAAAGAAAAGCCATCTGACTCACACCGCTGTACCAACGATACACAATTGGGGTTTGCGGGCCAATACCCAAAGGGGTACAAAAAAAGTATCCTCGTTTTTGATGTTACTTCCATTGTTCCAAGGTTCTCAAAATAGATTCATTCAAATCAGCAGAGGCACGTCGGAGCATCTCGTGGTTGAGATGGAGGCCCATTGCTCTGCGGGGTGGTTGCCAGAAGTGCTGGGGATTGCTGAGAAGCTCGGTTTCATCCCAACCCAAAGCACAAAACTCCCAAGAGGGACGAATAAAAGAAGTTAATCCAAACTGATGCACGGCTCTGTTGAGCAGCTGTGGTCCAATTTGCCCCCACTGAAGCGATTCGGGGGAGTGCTTCAGAGATTCCTCCCAACAGTATTTCATCAGTGGAGACTCAGGGGGTGTTTTAATCACGCAGCTAGCCGTGATGCGCTCGGATTCAGTGGTGAGTGTTTCACTTGCAAAGAGATAAGGAGTGGAATCAAAGTTCCAGGGTGTAAGGCAAAAAATATCGGTATCCACCCAAATCCCCCCTTTTTTAAAAAGAAGGGCATAACGAAATATGTTTGAAAAAGCTGAAAAACTACCTTTACCGGGGCCCTGCTGATAAGAAAAAATCTGATGGGAGGGTAGAATTTCGGAGGCGTCTTTCACAGTGATTCCATCGGGAATGCCCTCAACGGGCTCATAGCAATAGAAGTGAATTTCATGATGGTGGTTTAGGAAACTTTTCAATGAGGCAGTGTGAATCGGCTTTAACTTCGGCCCTATCCACAGAGTTTGTATGCGAGAAGCTATCATAAATACTTTCTTATCTTAAAAGTAAGACTTTTATAGCAGAAAGCCATGATTCCTCCCCAAATCCGTCCCATCAGAAGCTGTCCATCAAGAGCTAACTTGAATTTACTGGGGCCTCGGCAAGGCCTGATAGCAAGCCAGATGAGCTTAGGCTGGTGTATCAACTGATAAAAATTTGGCCAGATCACATTTTTAAACAAGTGCTGCTTTCCTGACAGGTAAAGCTCCATTTCTGCATCGGAACGTCCTTGCCACCAGGCCCTTCTTCGAAAATAACGTTGTGTTAACCTCTCTGGACCAATTTGGTGAAAGACTTTGATCATCGGGTCATAAAAAAAATGAGCACCTGTGGATGCTAACTGGAACAAAGTGAGAGTCTCATCGTTGCTTCTCAAGTTACTCGTCTTCCGATTAATCCTTAAGTCAAATCCCCCGAGTTTTTTGAGTAATGGAGCGGGAATAACTAAATTAGCTGAGCAAAGCTTTTGAGCCTCAATAGAGGTAAAGGAGGTTCCCCAGTGCGTTAAGCTGAGGTATTTTTCGAGAAAAGAACCATACCAAGCGGGAAGTGCACACTCAATTTGTAATAGAACGCTTCCTCCCAAACAATCTGTGGAGCAGTTCAAAGTGGAGTAACGATCATAAATACGTTCCAACCATTGAGGGTGGGGAATAGTGTCATCATCCAGAAATACGATTAAGTCACCCGAGGAAGCGCTTAGTCCCCGATTTCTGGAAAAATTAGATCCAATTTGAAATTCTTCTGCCAATTTGAGGTTTTTTAGCTGAGATTTCCAATCGACCAAAATGGTTTTAGTTTGGTCAGTGGAGGCGTTATCCACGACAATCAATTCCCAAAAATCCTGTGAAAGGCTTTGTGTAAATAGTCCCTTTAAAAGATCGTTCAAACGATCTTGCCGGTTCCTCGTGGGGACTACTACTGAGATAAAAGTAGCTGTGTTCATGAAAAATGGGCCTGTTTTTTTAATGCGGATTGGAAAACTTCAAAAAGTCGACGGCCTAACACGGCCCATTCATAAGTGACTAACTCCTCTGGTTTAGGATTGATCCAGGGTGTTTGTTCTAGAAGGCGTGTCTCAAACTTTTCTAGTGGCTCTATATGCAGCCCACTCAAATTCCTATCATAGCCCCGAGCTCCAAAAGGAGTAGACAAAACAGGGAGTCCGTTTCCCAAGCATTCAATCAACTTAACGTTGCTACCCGACCCCGAAGTAACAGGGTTGAGTGCCACTTCACAAATTTCAATGACATCCAACAAACTTTTTTGGACTCCACAAGCAATGATGCTGGGGGGTACCGATTTTTTTATTTGAATATTGCCCACCACCAGAAGGCACCAGCGCTGTTGAATAGCCGACCTTGAAAAGAGTTCAATGAGGGATGTAAAAGCCCGCTGGTTGTGAGTAGACTCGCTTGCTAAAAAAAGAGCAAGTCGATGGGTCTTTGAAATAGCCCATCTGCTCCTAAAAATGTCCTGGGTGTGGCTTGGACGAAAATCTGTTGAGCTCATGCGCAGAAACCCATTAGGAATGATTTGGATGGGTGTCTTAGGACTGATGGTCTGAAAAATCAGTTTGTCCTCGTGGGCAAGAGAAATTATTAAATCGGCCTGCCTGAGTGCTTTAGTTTCGTTTCGTTTCAGTAGCCACAGTGCTATCGGAGAAAAATCATCGTGGTAGGTCGTTTCGTGATTGTGGGCTGAGAGCACCCTGATCTTAGCTTTCACTTTCTGTGCAACCTGCCAAAGAAAGGGGGACTCAGTAATCATTACATCAAAAGAATCTTTTGCCCAAGCAGGCAGAGGTAAAAAGGCATTGAGATAAGCAGTGAGTGAGTAAGGGGGAAGACCCAAAAAACCGCCGAGACCATCAGCCCACTGGATTAAATTATTTGATTCGTAAAGACTCCAACCCGTTGCGAAGTGGCTCGCAGGGAGAGGGGAATTCCTGGGAGAAATCAGTGAGTAGACAGTTACCTGTGCACCCTGAACGGCTAACTGTTCAGCCAGGTTCCGAATTCTCGTTACAGCGCCATTAAAGTTATTTTGAATCCGGTGGTGAGTGAGGATCAAAACTTTCATCAACGGATGCCAAAAAAGGGACTTTTATTGAGGGGTTTTTCTAGCGTGATCGATAACAGCCTTCGAAACAGGGGCTAGCCCAGTCCAAGGAGAGGGGAGGCTCGGCCTATCTGACAGTGAACTTTTTTCGTTGAATAAGATCTGAATCCGGCCAACTGCCTTTTTTCCTTCCGCAGATTCTAAGAATTGAGAACCTCCAACCAATAATTCATTGGCAAGGGGTTCAGAGGTCCAAATAATTCGAGTGTCTGAAGCTTTTACTTTTCCATCTTGAATCAGGCTGTCTCGGTTGATACTCGAGTTCGAGGCAACATCCAGTTCACCCCGGGCCACTCCTAATTCTAAATCGCTATGAGAAAGTCCTTCACGCACCGACTTAAAAAATTTGGACGGTTTAATTCCTAGCTTTTTTAACTCTGCCGTGGGGATTTTATGTGAAGATGCGGAGCTTGGTCGTCCTAGCCCCAGACGCTTGCCTTTTAAGTCCAGCAGAGTTTTCGCGGAACTCTTTCCGTTGACTACGAAGTGAGAAAAGTGGTGTGTCTGACCATTGAACACGAAAGAGCTAATGGCCTGGAGCTGGCGATTGATGTTCAGACCCAGGTACTCGTGGGGGCGTAGAACTACTAAATCAATTTGATGAGCATTCACTGCGCTTCCTAGCTCTTGCTCAGATGGGAAGGGCACGAACTTTACGGTGTCTCCTTTTTCATTAAAAATAAACTTTGAGAGCGATTCCCACTTTCTGCTTTCTTCTTCTTGGTTATTGGGTGCTAGCAACCCCCATTTGTATTCTCTAGCTTCTAAAAGGTTCGAGATAAAAAGGATAATGACTACAGGCAATATTCCGAAAAGCTGAGGCATGGGTCGGCTCCATTGAGATTTAGAGAAACCCTACCGGAAAGTAGGCCAGTGAGCAAGTGATAGGAAGGAAAATTATTTCAAAAGCAGGTCGGGAGGAATGTCTACTGCTCCCTTGCGTAAAACTTCAACAACCCCTTTTTTTAATCGGACTAAAGTAGAAACTGTTTTTTGGGGATTGAAGCCATCTCCGATAAATAAAATATCGACGCGCTCGAGAAGAATTGGATTTAATTCGCTGGCTTCGTAAACTGCTGGTTGACCGGATAAATTGGCACTTGTAGCCGCTACGAGCGGACTGTGGACGGCTTTTAGAGCCTCTTTCAGCCAGTGTTCTTTCACCATTCGAACGGCCAATTGGTCATTAAAAGCGATTGTGAGAGGTCCCGGCCAAAATTTTTCAATAAAAATTTGTTCCAGGGGATTCGGAGTGATGTTGAGCTCCTCGAGACTTTTCAAATCTCCAATCATCGAGATGAACTTTCTGTCTAGCCGACTTTTAGCCGAGAGAGCACGTTCTACCAAATGAACCTTGAGGGGATTAAAACAAACGCAGTACACCGTTTCACACGGGGCTATGACGATTTTGTCGTTATTGATAGCCTCTGCAAAAAGTGCAGGCCATTGGGGCAAGTCCTGATAAGTGACAATAGTTGGCATAACTCTTCTAAGTGTAGTTGCAAATCAATTTTAAGAAAAGGGGGGGAGATGGCTTATTTGCTTTTGTTCTGAGGCGAAGACCGTTTCTTTTTTTTTGCTGGACGGGTTGCAGGCGTTGGGGTGGTTGGATTAACTGGTTTTAAAACAAATTTACCGTTGGAATCAACCACGGCGGGCAATTCATCCTCAGATCGAATCAAGCTATCAGGCACAGTGAGTTGAATTGTTTGAGGTGGAAGAGACGGCTTTTGACCCCAAAACGACAGAACGCCCCAACCGATTCCAAATACGCCAAAAAGCCCCACGAAAATGAGAAAAAAAAAGTAAAAACGAGAGGTGCAAAAATTCATAACTGGTTAAAACCTATCCGATAGTTTGACTCATGCCAACTTTATTGAGAAAATAGCGAACATGAAAACTAAAAATCGTGTTTTTCGGTTTTTCCTTCATTTGGTTTTTATTGGATTGGCTGTAAACGGTGTTGCTCAAGGGGTGGACTGCGGAAGCTGTAGTGAGGGAACTCCTTGCGCGGAGCAACAATGCAAATTTTGTAACTTAGAGACGGAAACTTGTGAAGACTGTTGTAATCAGCCTGTTTTCGCCTGTGAAAGCCCCTGTGTATTTGAAGAAGGTCAATGTCGCAATTTCTCAGGCGATACTTGCAACTTGATTCCGGAAATACCCTCCGATACTCGCCGTTACTTGCCTGGGCTAGTGGCCGGACTTCTTCTTGCTGTGATAGCTTGGTTTTCACTGAAGAAGCGAAAATTGAAGCCATCTTGAGTCAGTTCCCGTCACAATGGTTCAATTAAGTTAAAAATCTGTTTTTCTCTACCGGATCAGGGATGGTACACGTGGGTAAACGGCCCCACCACTGATAACGGTTTTTGGCAATCCAACGATAGAGATGATCTCGTAGAGCCACTGGTAAAACACCAAAAAACCGAAGCAAGCTCCAAGGAAACTGTAAGTGGGAGGCTATTTTTAACACTGCAGTTGATTGTGAAAATATTTGATCATTCTCAAGCAGAAAAAGGGTATCCAATTGAACCGGATCGATTCCTCGTTTCATAAGAATTTTTTTAGCAAAGTCCGTCTGTAGGGAGGCAAAAGAAAAGTGCGCCTTGGGATCATTTTTGATAATGAAACGAACGCTTGCATGGCAAAGCAAGCAAACGCCATCAAAAAAGATAATATTCTGTGTTTTTTCATTTTCTGGATGCATAGGGACTGATCCCATCGTGCCTAAGATTCAGACAACCAGCAAGCGGTATCCACCTCGCATTTCGGCGTGCTCTTGAGCGCGGGCTCTGTAGATCTCAGACTGATTGGTTACATCGCAAGGCTCGTCTTTTGTTTTAATCG
>RFNT01000079.1 GCA_009927045.1 bacterium
GCGGAAGGGTTCGAAGCAAGGGCTAAAGTACCACTGCAAAACCCATTTGATGGTGAGTTAAGCGCACCGCAGTTGAGCGTTCCTAATGAGGCCCGCTGGGTCGTATCAGATAAAGAACTGGCTTCTGAAATACTAAAACTTTGGCCAGTCGAATCTGAAGTTAAATATACGTTTTTTTGATCTTGTGTGTTCCTGCCATTGAAATAGGTCATGAGGCCTGAGTACACGTTCTTGTTTTTGCCCTGCCAAAATGAAGTCACTGTTGAAAGGGTGTTCACGGGCGCAGCCACAGTGACCACTGGATTCCCTCCACTACTGATTGAAATGGCTAGCGTGTTTCCAAACTGCCACGCAGCAAAATCCGAAAAAGGTGCATCATTCATGTCGGTGGTTTCAGAAGCCCACTCGCCACTAGCACATGTCGAACTCAACGACTGATAAGAAAAACCATCCGCACTTTGTGCAACCGCACTGAGCCCTGCCAGACTAAAACGACTGATTCCGGTTATGCTGCTATTGTTGTAAGTGAAAGTGCCGCCCGCCCAAGTCGATGCAGAACTGAAATCCATGGGGCTTACAAAATCATTTTTACTGCGCCCTCGAAGGATAAGGTAGTTATAATTAGTCAAAGCGCCGGGACAATTTCCGGAAGACCGCACGATGGTGAACTGTCGGACACTCAACAAAGAACGCATCATCAAAAAACTATCAAAACGAAATCCAGTTCTGGTTCCCAAGCGACTCGAATAGGTGAGGTACGTTCCGGTGCAAGAAGCTGGATTATAAGTGGTGATTCCGCCCCACGTTTCCTCCACCGTACCACCACATCCCCCCGTGTATCGTCCCCCTACCGGCTGAAAACTCACGGCACTATCCATTTGCCCCGGCTCTAAATTTTGCATGGTGAAACTAGCTTTCGCATCCCGACCCCAAGCCCCGGAACTCCCCCCGAGGAGTCCAAGCACTGCGATGAGAATGAAGCCGACTCTAATCATTCTTATTCCTCATTAAACCCTTCAAAGCGCACCACTTCTTGATTCGCTTCCCTATCTTGTCTTATCGGCTCGCCGTGTTGATTACTGATAATGGGAGCTTCGTCACCCACAGCCATCGCCACATTGCCTGGAACAGCTGCTGGAAGCGCTATAGGAACACTTTCTGCTGAAGGTTGAACGGTTTGTTGAGTAGTTCCAAAACATCCGGAGAGCAAAAGAAGCAGCGAGAGACTGAAGATAGCGCTGAAAGATTTGAAAACTTTGACCATACACGTGCCGCAAAAAATTAAGTTTTACTCTTTAATTATAGCTGGTCAGATGGCTTGAAAAATGAAAGGATTGTGAAGCTTTCTTCACAATCTCAAAAGCGAAGAATCACAGTAGTTCCCTGGGCTTCGGGGGACACGATCTGAAAAGTTCCACCGGCTCGTTCCACAGTGGCTTTGGCATGACTGACTCCTAACCCATGCCCGTTCTTTTTACCAAAACTAAACCCTCGATTTCCCAATTTTGAAATCAGGTCCGGAGAGACTCCAGAGCCATTGTCTTTTACCCAAATCCGACTTCCATCTGGAAGCGTCTCCGCCCCCAATTCAATTGTGCCAGTACCACCCACCGCTTCACACGCGTTATTGATTAGATTGGAGAGCGTGCGTTTTAAGTCTTCTGCAGCTAACGGGCAGAGGGCATCTGAATTCAACTGCGCCAAATTCAACTGCCACTCAATATCTGGCGGTGTTGGTATTCAAATTTCTTCTCTTCAAACATCTCTTTCAAGATACCCCTTAAGAATTTCGTGTCCTGATGAGAAATGAAATTGGGATTAGGTTCAAGAAGTCCATCTGCAATTGCAGCAATTCTTCTTACCGCTGCTTCTGCAATGCCTCGAGTTCCCTCCGGCAGCACTTCGAAATCCCGAGAAGCAAAGAGTAGTGCCGTTAACGGCGACTTCATGTCATGAGCCATTTGCTGATTCTGCGCAACTAAGGCCGCCGTGACGACTTTCTGTGTTTTCAGTTCATGGAGCTGCAACATTTTCTTGCGTAACTGCTCCAATTCGCGAATTGGTAATTGAACTGCATGAGTAAAACTGCGCAATAAAGGAGTGAAGAGATCTTGTTCGAGCCGACTCCGCATTTTTTTTAGGAAGAAAAAAGCCATCACTGTCATTCCTAGTGAAATGACCAAGGCATACATCATCAATTCATCGCTGGGAAAAATGGGTACTTGTAAAAAGAAGGAGTATCCCGCATTAAGTGGCACTTGAATGACTCGGTAGCCCCATCGGGCTTCTACCTTACAATCACTGGGTTGAGGTTCTCGAAGCACATAAATCCAACTGTGTTCACAGACGAATGCTTTCACCGCTCCGAGTTCTTTGGTCGCAATTTCAAACCCCGCCTGAAGTAAGGCCGTACTTTTTTGTGTAAGAGCGAGCAAAGAAAGTTGCCCGAGGCGCTCGGCCACTCCCTGTTGGGCTTTCCATTCATTTTTGGCAACCAGAACCAGGAGCAGGACTTGAATGCTCAATAAAACGCCTGCGGAGATCAAAAGGGGTATGCGGGCATTGAGGTAGAACCAATGCCGAAGACTCATTCCGGATTCAAGCTGGGACCGGCTGCTCTTCATCCCTCGAAACTAATCATTTTTATGCTGTGTGTCAACGCCGGGGATTAAGTCCAGCGTCCTGAAGAATCCTGCTCTAAATCAATGGCTGGGCCCTTTTTGGCAGGAGTCCCTTGTTTTTCAAATCGCCAATAGATTTTTCCACCCTCTTTTTTCACAGACCAGGAAAATACCCAGCTCACAAAACTCACCGCCAAAGAAGCTAAAAAGGCTGTTCTAAAATTTTCTACAAAAACCCCTGAGACCGTTTGAGCACTCACCCAAAAAACAATCCCATTGATCACCCAGAGAAAGAGCCCAAACGTGAGAATCGTGAACGGCAAAGTCAAAACCACTAAGAGGGGCTTGAGCACCGTATTTAAAACCCCCAACACCAGGGCCAGCGCCAGCGCAGTCCCTAACGATTGAACTTCAAACCCTGTCATCAAATGGGGCAATGCCAAAATCGTCGCCGCCATCACCAGCCATTTAAAAAACAATCGCACCATAGGGAGCCTCCAACACGGTTTTTCTCCCAGAAAGCCTAGTAATTATCAATGCAATTCGGTAAGGTATTACAGGCTCATCAATACCCTGAGCTTTTTTTATTAACTATTTGGATTTATTAATTTATGTCTACACCCCCCACTCCAGGCGCGTTCTCCCGAAAACAGTGGCGCGAAAACTCCCATTTTTACCCCTATTCTGAAAAAGAAGTTTTGGAACTGATTGCCCGACGCGTGCAACAATTCAAAGGCACTCAGCGCCCTTTGGTACTTTTGGATTAGATTCTACTCTCTACGATGTCTCCCACCGAACTATTGCGATTGTTCAGCATTGGTTAGAAACATCTCCTGCCATCCCAGGGGAATTAGCCAAGCTTTGAAGACGCTCACTTCCTCAAATGGGTTATTCCGTGAAGGACACTCGCGAATTTAGGTTTTCCAGTGGTCACTCAAGAGTTGGAAGCAATTGCCAGCGCCCTAAAAAGCTTTTGGTGGGACCGCTTTTTCTCCTCGGATTACATGCCACACGACCTACCGTATGCGGGAGCCGTAGAGTATGCCAATCATTTGTATGATCTGGGTGCTGAGCTTTGTTACCTCACCGGTCGAGAGGAAAAACGCATGCGCAAAGGGACTGAGACTAATTTAGTCCGTGACGGATTCCCGTTTGGCTCTTCTGATATTCGATTAGTAATGCGCCAAGGCTTAGATCTCTCAGATGCCGCCCATAAGGCCCAACAAGCTAAACAATTAGCTCAACAAGGGTTTTTAGTAGCTTCTTTTGAGAATGAGCCGGTGAATTTAGTCACTCTTTCCAAGCTCCTGCCCCAAGCTGCTCACATTTTTGTAGATACGGTCTGCAGCGATTCTGAGGCCGAAGCCGGAAAAAACTTGTTTTGTATCCAAGGCTTTTCGTCCTTCGTTCCTCCACTTGCGACGTTGTCTTGACTCAGTCCCACACCCTCATTACGCTTACTTCCTATGACTTTAAGACATCCCCATTTCCAAAATACTGAAGGTGTTGAAGTTGGTCATTGCTCCCAATGCAGGGGCATGTTTTGGAGTGGTTCGGGCTATCAAACTCGGACACCAAGCCGCTAAAAAATCACAAACAGAGCCCGTCCGAGCCTTTGGGCCGTTGGTCCATAATCCCAAGACAATCCAAGAATTGGAAAAAGCAGGGGTCGATGTTGTCGAAGATCCGGATGAGATTTTAGAAGGCACCGTAATCTTGAGATCCCACGGAGTGAAGCAGGAAATTGAAGCCGAATTTAAACGGCGTGGGGTCACCGTAGTGGATGCCACTTGCCCTCTTGTGAAAAAGCCGCAACGGATTGCCTCGAGTTTGGGAAAAAAAGGTTACTATTTAGTGCTGGTCGGAAATGCCGAGCATCCTGAAGTCAAAGGAGTCCTCAGTTACTTTGGCAAGTCAGATTACCTCGTCACGTACCGCGTGGAAGATTTAGAGCGCATCCCTGATTCTATTCAGAAAGTGGGAATCGTGGCTCAAACGACGATTGAATTAAAAGTTTTGGAGGCAATCACTGAAGCCTGCCGGAAACGTTTTCAAGAAGTTGCTGTTTACAACACCATTTGCGACGCCACTTCTATTCGTCAGCAAGAAGCAGAAACATTGGCGCAAGAAGCCGATGTGATGTTGGTGGTCGGTGGAAAAAATTCAAGCAACACCACTAAATTGGTAAAAATCTGTAAACAATTCCAACCCAATACTTATTGGATTGAAGACAAATCAGAACTGGATGTGACTTGGTTCATGGGAAAAAGAAAAATCGGCATTACCGGCGGGGCCTCTACACCCCAGGAATATGTGGATGAAATTGGAAACTGGATTATTGGACTCATCGAGTCATCTCCCCAGGCGCCTGTCGCAGCACTCTCATTACCCCCCTTGG
>RFNT01000065.1 GCA_009927045.1 bacterium
CCCGCCATAATATCGGCTTCAAAGTCATTGATGCATTGGCTGAAAAGTGGCGTGTCGATGGCTTCAGTAAAAAGTTCAAAGGCCTGTTTGTAGAAAGCTCCTGGAAAGACCATAAGGTTTTACTTTTGAAGCCACAAACCTACATGAATTTATCCGGTGAATCAGTGCGAGAAGCCGCCCAGTTCTTTAAAATACCCGTGGAATCTCACGTAGTGGTCGTGAGCGATGATCTCGACTTACCTCCGGGGTCGATTCGCTTGAGAAAATCTGGAGGGTCCGGAGGCCACAATGGATTGAAGTCCATCACGGAGATGCTCGGCACTGAAGGCTATCCCCGATTACGGTTAGGGATTGGTCGTTCGTCCACTGTGCCTACTGAAAATTACGTCTTGATGTCGATTCCTGAAACTGAAAAAAAACTCTACGCTCAAGCAGTGCTCACAGCCAGCGAAGCAATTGAAACTTTGCTCACTGAGGGAATTGAAAAAGCAATGAGTCTGTTTAATAAGAGGTCCCCAAATGAGCCTTAAATGTGGAATTGTTGGTTTACCCAACGTCGGTAAATCAACTCTGTTCAATGCGTTAGGTTCCGCAAAAGCGGAAGCAGCAAATTATCCCTTCTGTACGATTGAACCCAATGTGGGCGTAGTGGAAGTTCCGGACAGCCGACTCCACCAATTGGCCAGCATCATGAAGTCTCAGCGGGTTGTTCCTGCATCCACCCAAATCGTAGATATCGCCGGCATTGTGAAAGGAGCCAGCAAAGGGGAAGGATTGGGGAACCAATTTTTACATCACATTCGCGAAGTCGATGCCATCGTACACTTAGTTCGTTGCTTCGAAAATGAGGACATTGTTCACGTGGATGGGAGCGTAAATCCCGAACGAGATATTGAAGTGATCAATACCGAACTTTTACTTTCCGACTTACAAACTTTGGAAAAACGTATTGATAAAGATCAGCGGATTGCAAAATCAGGTGATAAAGAAGCTAGAAGAAAATATGGAGATTTTCGAGGGCCTTCGAAACCATTTAAATGCGGGTCAACCGGCTCGTTCATTTCCCATTGATCCGAGCGACACTCATCGTTTGACTCAATTATTTCTGCTGACTTTGAAACCGGTGCTTTATGTTGCGAACTCTACGGGAAAGCCAGAAGAAAAGGCACATGTTGAGAAAGTCAAAGCGATTGCGGCAAAAGAAAAAGCACAGTTCACTGAAATTGATTGTGCTTTGGAAGCTGAAATCGCCCAGCTTCCGGAAAGTGAACGCAAAGAATATTTACAAGGCATGGGTTTGGAAGAACCTGGACTCCATCGCTTCATACGGGCCACGTTTCAGCTGCTGGGCCTCATCACTTATTACACCTGTGGACCTAAAGAGACTCGCTCCTGGACTATTTCTACTGGCACAAAAGCACCTCAAGCGGCAGGAGTCATCCACTCCGACTTTGAAAAAGGTTTTATCTGTGCTGAATGCTACAAAAGCGATGATTTGGTGAAGCTGGGATCTGAACAGAAAATAAAAGAAAATGGCCTCTACCGACAAGAGGGCAAAGAGTACACAGTTCAGCCTGGAGATGTTTTATTGTTTAGGTTCAACGTATGAGCCTTCAGCCTCCGATTCCGCGAGTGAGTGGTTTCACGCTCGTTCGAAATGCACAAATTCTGGACTTTCCATTTTTTGAATCAGTGGAATCGCTCTTACCTTTAGTCGATGAACTCGTGATCAATTGTGGGGACTCTCAGGATGAGACGCAGCTTATTTGTAAATCTCTAGCTGAAAAGCACGTTGGAAAAATTCATATTTTAAACACCGTTTGGGAAAACAAGAATCAAACAGGGGGCTTTCAGCTGAAAGCTCAATCAGATGCAGCGATGAAAGCGTGTCGCGGCCAATGGCTTTTTTATATCCAAGCTGATGAAGTTCTCCACGAAAATGACTATCCCCAAATTCAAACGGCTATGGCATATGCGGATGAGATTCCGGAAGTAGATGGGTTGGTATTCGATTATCTCCATTTTTATGGCAATTATGCTTATACGTGTAAGGGCCGGAACTGGTACCGCCGAGAAGTGAGAGCCTTTAAGAACGGCCGAGGGATTGAGTCATTTCGAGACGCTCAAGGGTTTAGGAAAGGGGGCCAACGGCTCCAAGCCCTGCCCTCTCAAGCCCGGGTGTTTCATTACGGTTACGTGCGTCCCCTGGCGAGTTTAAAGACCAAAAAACAGGAAATGTCTCAGTGGTGGGGAGAAACCCCTCCCACAGAAACGAGTGAAGTGACTTTGTCGAGGCCCATCGGGCTCACTCCATTTCGTGAAACCCATCCTCACACAATGTCTAAAAAGATTAGCAATAACAAAATCTTAGTAGACCCCTCCCGGTGCCCTCGGCGTTGGAATGCTCAAGAAATCAAAAATGCTCTCACGCTCTTTTGGGAAAAACTGGTCCCCATTCGATTGGGGGAATACAGAAATTACGAGTTGTTGACGCGCCACAAAGATTAGCTTTGACTTTCCGTGACGCCTGGCGCAAAACACCCCCAGGTTAGTTTTTTTGGAGGTTCATCATGAAACAGTTAATCGCGCTTAGCTTAGTAGTGAGCTCGTTGGTGGGTTCAGTTGCTCAAGCTCAATTCGTATATCCAGCTCCGTTAGTGCCTGTTTATCCGGCTCCTATCGTAGCGTATCCCGCTCCAGTGGTCCCTGCTCCGGTATTGACCCCTGTAGTTCCCGTTTACCCAGTAGCACCTGCATGCACTTATGTGACTGTGCCCGTGTCTTCTTGGCAATGGGTTCAAGGGCTTTTCGGTGGATGGCACCTACGTTGGGTGACCAATTACCAAACCCAATTGATCTGCCGCTAAAAATATTGGCTCAGATCTGAAAAGGAGATGTCGCCCTTAAAGGGTGCGGCGTCTCCTTTTTTTATGCCTTCCAAAGCTTCTCGAATCCGTGCATTTTGGGGATCGCGCCGTTGGGCTTCCGATAAGAAATCCAAAGCTTCTTGTCCACGGCCTTCTTTAAAAAGAGCCCAAGCTGCATAGTAAGGCCCCCGCCACTCCTGCGGATAGTCCTCAGCAATTTCTTTGGCTAACTCTTCAGCACCTCGAGCATCTGTGCCCTTGAGTAAAGCCGCAAGCATTTGAGCTTCTAGTAATTCGGGGTCCGACTCGTTGAGCTGTTTCGCTTTTTCAATCGTGATTTCTACTTCGCGCCACAGGCTGTCTGCTGATCCCGCTTTTTGTTGAGTGGCCATGAACAAACGTCCCAAGACTTGAGCTTTTCTTGCTTCGTATAATTGAGGTTCAAGTTCGGATAACCGCTCTGCTGCCTTCACGCTCAAAGCCGGATCCACTTCTCGATTAGCCAACATTTTATCAATCAGCACTTTGGGGTCCTGAATAGAACCCAGGGCTATATCGCGAGTCATATAATCCGTTAGAGCAGCTCGATAGTAGTAGAGAGCTACTAAGCACTGGTTGCTATTTTTTTGGGCATGGCAAACTTTTTGATAGTGATCGTTGAGATTTTTGAGAGGAGCAGGCACTTCTTTGCAGGGTTGTACACTCTGTAATCCTGAGATGTCAGGAAATTCCTCTTGTTGGCGATTGAGATCCAGAGCTCTCACTTTATTCCAAAACTCGATGCACTCGGGAGTCCCAACGGCTGCTTTTCCAGCAATGGGTTCCCGTGGTGCTTGATACCAAGTAGCCATCCGTTCACGGTTTTCCTGCAGCTGTTCCTCATTAACTGCATTTTCCTGTGAAGAGGCATCAAGTTTCAAACGGGTGAACCACCAACTGATTCCCACCACAACCACTAATCCTAAAATCAATCCTGCCTTTTTTGAATTCACTTAAGACACCTTTTCATCATTCAATTCGGTAATGACCATCTGGGCTTCGATTCTACCTTTTTCAGTAGCTCCCACCAACTTACTGGTCAAGAAGAGCCGGTTCAAGTTGGCGACGTAAGCCTTGCCTACGAGCACGGACGGAGATCCGATCCCAAATTCGATGCGTTTATCTGAAAAGCCACGCTTCAGAGTGTTGCCCAGCTCATGACTCCAAGCACTCAGGGAATCAAAGAGATCCGACTGTTGAGGGGTCCGGAGGTGCTCTGCAACACCAGCATCCATACTGAGAAATACGAGAAGATCCGGCGTTTGTTTGTCGGGTGAAGCCAAGCTTAATAAAAGTGTGATTCCGCCATCGAAGCCAATTAAATCCGACTGAGTGGCCTCTTCCTTCAAAACCGCTTTGAGCTGATGTTCTGCTAGCTGCTTTTGAAGTGAATCCGAAACCAACTCCAAAGCTCCAGATTGAAAACCCGTTGGAGGTTCGCGTAGGGGTGTGTTTTCGATCAAATCCTGTGGCAAGCGAAAATCACCTGCTACATAAAACACGTAACCATTAATTTCACATTGGAAACAGTAAGTAGGAAGTCCCAAAGCACGCGTGGGTTCTCCCAAACCATAATAAGTTAAGGGTGCGGCCGGTTGGAGTTGAATCCCAGTGCGACTCGCAATTTCAGCAAGTTGATTTCCCATCAAAGCACCAAATTCCGAAAGCGAGGTCAGCGAACTTTTTGCCCCATTTATTTTTCCGGAAGAACCTGTCACCAGTGGATGAATTACTTCTGTAAGGGTCCTTTCTGGCAAAAAGATTCCAGCAAAGCCTCTTCTGTCGCCACTAAACTGAACTAATGCTCCATAGGGCAGTTGTATGGCCCTGTTAAAATCGGAATCAGGGCGAACACTGAATCTTCCCTCCTTAGCTAAATTTAAGAAGAAATTTTCAACGGCATTTAAATGATACTTCCCAATGAACAAGTGGGTTTTATCATCGTTTCGAGTAGCGCCCCAAATCAACTGCAAGAGTCGAGACTCAGAACGTCTAATTTTATGGAGCGAATAGGAGGATTGCGTCCTTGAGGCTGCGCAGAAACTTTTCAAATGAAACGAAGCTTCTGAAATCAACTCCGCAGTTTCATCCTGAAGAGGTAACTTTTCTTCGGAGAGGAGTTTGAGCACTTCCTCAAACGGATATAGAAAGCCCACAACTCGCTGCCACCCCAAGAAACCGCAAATTCCTTTGATCAAATGCACCAACCGATAACCTTCGTATGCAGATTGAATGGTCTTTTCGGTGTAAAGGGCCTGAATCGCCCGAGTGAGCCGATCGAGGTAGTCCGCTAATTCATCCAGCAGCTGGGTTTTTTCCTCATCTTCCCGGCGAATGAGCACATGATCCTTCGGATTGCTTACGGGCGCAAAGTCCTCATTCATGGGAATCAGCAACTCAAATGCCGTTCCATGAGTGGAAGTCGAAACCAATCGGACTGTACCCCCAACAGCTTCCAAGGCTTTCTTCACGATGTCTAATCCCAATCCACGACCGGAAAGTTGGCTGGACGCATGGCGCGTTGTAAACCCGGGCTGAAAAATAAGTTCGGCTAAGTGCTCGTTGGGTTTCTGATTCGCTTCTTCAATCGAACAAATCCCTTTTGCCACTGCTTTTTCTCGAATCAATCCGAAATCGAGGCCTCGACCATCATCAGAAAAGAGAATGCGAAGACTGCCTTGATTGAAACTGGCAAGTACTGAAACTTTACCACAGGCTTTTTTCCCATTTTGCTCTCTCACCAAAGGAGGTTCAATCCCATGATCCACTGCGTTTCGGATCAAATGGAGAATGGGTTCGTAGATGTAGTTGAGAAGTGTTTTGTGTAGATGTAACCAAGTTCCATGGGCTTCTAACTGGATTTGTTTTCCCTGCGACTTTGAAAGGTCCTTAACGAGCTTTTGTGCTGGTAAGAAGATGGTATCGATCGACTCTGTTCGGAGCACATGGAGCAAGCGTTTCATTTTTTTGATTTCAGAACGCAGCTGAGCTCGTACTTCAGGGCCTTGAAGCAATCGCTTCTCAAGTTGCTCAATCCGGTTGACTTGTTCGGCAAAGCTATCGATTTGACCGGAATACACACGGAACTTTTTAGAAGTATCAATTGATTTTTGATTTTCAATTTCGAATTTGATCTCTTTTGAATTGGGCTTCAGTGCCAGAAAAACATGGAGGGTTCCGAACTGAGTTTCTACAGAGCATCTGAAAAGTTCGGAGTTCCCCGTCACCAGTTGGTACTCTCTTTGAAATCCACTCCCTTTTGCAAAGTCACAGCGAAAAGCTTCATCAGTGAATTGTTTTTCAAAGTGAGTGACTAGTTTTTCATGAAGAGCCACTAACGTATTTTTGAGAACTAGAGGACTCACAGGTGCAGCTCCGTCTCGGCACCCTTGCGTGAGCATGACTAACGTGGCTTCGTCACAGCCTAAGCCTAAACGTCCTTCTAAGTCTCCGCGAACCAAGGCTTCTATCCAATAAGCATTGGTCACAGGTTCTAAAACCCGTTCTAATTTTCCGAACACTATTTCGGTTTGGAGGGCCCCACATAAAGCATCCAATAGCGCTTTGGTCACTAAGCTGGAAAAAGGAAATTCCGATTGAGTGGTTTCCTCCAGCTTGGAAACGGCATTCGATTTTAATAAAACCTCAGCCATATTTACGCTCTTTTCTCAACAGTGCGAGCGCTTCTAGACCTTGCTGGAGCTTGTCTTGAGAAACCGGTTTGAGAAGTAAAGTCTGCACACCTAACTCTTCGGCTTCCTGCTTGATTTTTAGAGTAAAACCGGAGGTCACAATGAGGACTGCAACCAACGGATCCCTGCGACGGATTTCTCGCAAAGCCTCCATACCAGAAAGGTGGGGCATGACCAGATCCAATGTGATGAGATCCGGCCGATGGCGTTTATGAGCTTCTATGGCCTGGACCCCATTTTCCGCTTCTGCAACCACCTGAAATCCCAGATTTTCAAGGTAAACCCGTAGACACAGCCGAATCGTTGCTGAATCATCGACAATCAGTGCGGTAGGCACACATCCCCCCAAAAGCTCTAAAATAATTACGCTATGCATTATTTTAATGGGGAGTCGTGCTGCTTTGATGCACGAATTGTGTTTTTTTGATCACATTTACTTTTTGAGTTCCAAGACAACGGGACAATGGTCGGAACCTAGCACTTGGGGCTGATGGGTGACTTTTTTCAAGCGATCCGAAAAGTCCTGATGGGTAATCCAGTAATCCAAGCGCCACCCGATATTTCTTTCGCGAATGGTGGGACGATAGCTCCACCAAGTGTACTGATCGGGTTCCGCATTGAACTTTCTAAAACCATCGACGTAACCTGAGCGGAGTAAACGATCCATCCAAGCCCGCTCCTCAGGGAGAAAGCCTGCATTGTTTTGATTCTCTTTTGGATTTTTTAAATCGATTTCCCGATGGGCAATATTTAAATCCCCGCAGAGCAGTACCCCTTTTTTCAATGCGAGCCCATTGAGAAAGAAAAGCATTTCATCACAAAATTTCAACTTATAGCCCAGCCGCGCGTGATCCCGCTGGCTGTTTGGAAAATAAGCATTTACGACAAAAAATTCCGGAAACTCTAAAGTGATTACACGGCCTTCCCGATCAAACTCGGATTTTCCCAAGCCAGTCCGCACTGAGACCGGTTCCTTTTTTG
>RFNT01000072.1 GCA_009927045.1 bacterium
AATTCGTATCAACCTCACGGGCACATTCCTGTGTGCGCAGGAATTTTTTCGGTGCGCAAAAGAAAAACCGGGAAAGCGTTCGATCGTAAATATCAGTTCACTCGCTGGGATTCGCGGAACTGAAAAATTTCCAGGTTTGAGTTCCTATGTCGCGAGTAAATTTGGAGTCGTAGGCCTCACTGAAGCACTTGCGGTAGAAGGAAAAGCGTTGGGAGTGAGAGTGAATTGTATTGCTCCGGGAGCTGTAGATACAGAAATGCTTCGAAAGGCAGCTCCGCAATTAAAAGCCGATGCTATGCCAGCGGATATTGCGAAGATTGTAGTATTCTTGAGTGACCCCGAACAATCGGGCGTGGTTTCTGGGAGTACGGTAGAGCTTTTTACGAATGGGTGAGACGTGATTACTTCACATCCGCCCGAACAAACTTATCCTTCTTAAGTCCTCGATAATACAAACAGTACTCGTCCATTTGAAATCTACTGGAATGTTCTTCAGGACTAAAACCCCACTCCGTCGGTGGCCGCTGCTGACAATCGATGAGAAACCCAGCATAGCCCCCCTGCTCCGCTACGTTTCGCTGAAGCTCGGGCACCTTTTTTACCAACTTGGGAGTGGTGCCCAAAAGCTCTTCGGTCAATACTCCAATGGCCGTGCGATCCGTGAGCATGAGATGCAATCTCTCTTCAGGAACATACAAAAAACCTTCTGGGACGCGTTCTCGCACTTCGCGCTCCCATTGAATAGAATTTTTCACGAAAGCACGATCTCGATACATCTTTTCCGGAATCGAAAGTCCCCTCACCAATAACAAACCCACAAAGCCAAATACTGCACTCACAGCAAGTCTTGGCGCCTTTTTTGAAAACTCGGCAATCGCGAAACTGACCGGTAGCGTTCCCAGATAAATAGCCCCAAGAAAATAATTATGAAACGCCCCCCACTTGAGCTGCCCCAAAAAGGCGAGCAAGAAAGAGCACCCAAGAACCGAAGTGAGGAGCAGATTTTCAGATTTTTTGGGATGTGTGCCTAAACCCCATCCCGCCAAGAAAATGAAAAACAAAAGTGGGAACAAGAAAAAGTCAAAAACTTTCTTGTACACCTCCACTGCTTCCTGCACATTCCACAGCCGACTTTGAATCGAAACTAAAATATTTTGTGAAAAGGCAGGTCCGATTGATTTCTCCAAAAGCCAACAGGTCGCCAGCATCGATACGGTGAACAGAAGTCCCAGGTGAATGCGCCTTCCACTCTTTTCTGATGGTCAAATAAAGTATGGAACCGGAAACAGCTCCTAGCGTATTGAGCTTCACAGCAGCGGCGGCAGCAAACAAAAAAGCTCCAGCAACCAAACTCAGATTTTTTCGGCTTTCTAAAAAGTGAAGGATCCAATAAACGCCCGATACCTCAAAAATAAAAGAACACGTGTCCGGTCGCAACGCCATTTCCATCACTGGGTTATAGGCAAACACCATGAGAACTGCCCACCAATAGAACTTCGCTGGCTCATCGTTTCTAAAAAATCGTTTGTTTATTTTCTGAATTGAAAGGAAGAGCAAAAATAATAATGCAGTCTGAAACACTCTAGCCGCAGTCACCACCGACCAAAATGACTTGACTGGAATATTTTTCACGAGGGCTTGAAGAGGGAGCAGAAACAAAGGGGTATAGGGTGTAAGCGATACGGGGACAGCGGTCGGTAGGGTTGCAAAAGGAGCACCCTGTAACATCCTGAGCAAGCCTTCGTAACTGACGGCTTCTCCAAAATACAGTTGGCTACCTTGAAGATAACTGAACCAATAGAGAACTAAATAGAGCGCAATCAACAAATACGGGATTGCCATAGATTTCGTCTCCTCGGGAATTAAAGTTTCAAACGTTTAAATAAAGCCTCGGGCACCGAACGGATGATGAACATCACCCACCACCAAAATCCAGGCACATAAATCACATCTTTTTTTCTCTCCATGCCACGGACAATACCGAGAGCAACCGTTTCTGGCTGAGCAAACAAAAAATTCTTCTTCAAGTGACTTGTCATGGGAGTATCCACAAAACCAGGCTTGATCGTTAGCACTGACACCCCCGCCTGAAACAAGCGATTTCTGAGCCCCTGTAAAAAAATACTGAGAGCCCCTTTACTCGCCCCGTAGATATAATTGCTCTGCCGACCCCGGTCACCAGCCACCGATGAAATCACCGCAATCACACCATGCCGTTTCTGTTCCATTTGATTGGCCAAATTCGTGAGCAACGACACACAACTCACAAAGTTAGTCTGGATCTCATGAGCTGCCAGCGTAAAATCTTGTTCGCATGCTTTCTGATTCGAAAGTGTTCCATAAGCAATCAAAGCGTGATCGATTCCTCCCAGAGCACTTTGGATTTCACGGAAAAGAGTTAGATGATGTTCGGTTTGTCTTAAATCTATTGCTCGACTTCCCTTCACCTGAGCCCCTCGAGCTCGCAAATCTCGTTCGACTGCTTGAAGTTTCTGTGGATCCCGTGCTACCAAAAACAATTCATCCCCTTGGCCAGCCATCAATTTGGCAACCTCGATGCCGATTGCAGAAGTCGCTCCAAACAGAACCGATTTAGCCATGTTTTTCTGCTCCTGGCCTCACACGCCTCCAAAAATTAGATGAAAATTGAGGATCGATCCACGCTTGGAACTCCCGCCACCTGGGATAGTAGATTTCAAAATCCTCTGCAGTCATCGTGGCATCTTTGGCGGGATATAAGGCACCTCTTGCCCGCCTCACAATCGCATCTAATGTTTTAAATAACCGGAGAGTGCTGGCTCCTTGATTGGGAAAGTCCAATGCGAGTGTGACTCCAGGCCTTGGAAATGACAGCCAACCCGGTGAAGGTACATTACCAAATGTTTTTAAAACGGCTAAAAAAGAGGCCTTTTTCGATTTGGCTACTTCCTTCAAAATTTCCCGAATGGGCTCTTGATCATTCTCAAACGGAACAACCACTTGATACTGATAAAATCCGCGACTGCCGTAAAGACGATTCCAGTTTTTGATGGAATCCAGAGGAAAAAAGAAAGGCCGATAGTCGATATGTTTGGCCTGCTGCTTTTTTACCTGCCGATGGAAATAAATTGAATTGAAACAATGAACTGTTGCCTGATTTAAAACCCAAGTAGGCAACTCCACAGGAACAGAGACTTTTAATCCTTTAGTTTTGGTCTGACCAGATTTTTGTGAGTGATTGCCCCGAATAAAATGACCTCGTCCTAAATGATGTCCTGAGGCCAAAGCATCTACCCAGGCCACGGTATACTCATGCGTACTCTCTGATGCTTTCGAGATTTTAAAAAACTCATCTAGGGAGGAGTATCGGATCGTTTCCTGATCAATAAAGCTACTCTGAACGGGTTTCATTTGGATTTCTGCCCAGAGAATCAATCCCGTCAATCCCAATCCACCGATAGTTGCTCCAAAAAGGTCCCTGTTTTCTGTTGGCGAACAGAGATATTGAAGACCATCAGAGCGCAGCACACAGATTTGTTTTACAAAACAACCCAAAGTGCCTGCGACGTGGTGATTCTTTCCATGGATATCGTTGGCAATGGCACCGCCCAATGTCACATATTGGGTCCCGGGCACCACCGGTAAAAACCATCCCTGAGAAATAGTTATGTTTAAAATTTCATCTAGGCGAATTCCTGCTTCACACCGAAGGATACCCGTAACGGTATCAAAAGCTATGAAGCGATTCATTTTTCTGGATTTGAGAAGGAGTCCAGAATCATTCAAACAAGAATCCCCATAGCTGCGACCTTCTCCAAAGGGCAAGTACGAGTGAGCGTGCTCCCGAGGGGGTAAGCGTTGGGGCATCCAATGGAGCTCGGCAACTTCATGAGGCACTTTGAGTACTCGGCCCCAAGATTCAATTTCAGTTTTTTGATCCATAGGATTCAAGTTGATAAGACCAATAAGGTTCCAACAAAAAATAAAACGAGATAACTCATGCGATCCGTAATGGCGAAAACAATCGGATCATCGTGCAGTTCACCTCGTCCTGAGAGAATCCATATTCTGCTGATCCAATACAGAATCAGCGGGCAGACAAACCAAAGTGTTTGAGGATGACGATAAAACTGATTGACCTCACTGCTCGTGACATAAAGAGCAAACACTAAGACTGAAATAAATCCGCTGGAAGCACCTAAATTACTCAAGGCTTCAATATCTACGGCTTGGTAGCCTCGACCACTCACCACGGTTCCTGGAGGGAGGATTGAGTTTAAGCTCTGAAACTCGCTTGGCTATTGCAAGACTCATGAAAATGAACAGTGAAAATGCCAAGAGCCAACTCGAAACGATAATGCCGGAAGCGGCTGAACCTGCAAAAATCCGCAGCGTATAGAGGCTCGATAAAATCACAACATCCCACAACAGAAGTTTCTTCAATTTAGAACTATAAATAAGCGTGAGCACCAAATAACCACAAAGCACTAGGAAAAAATTCTGTCCGAGAGACCAAGCGACTGCCAAACCTAATAAGATCAGTGCCGGAGCCATCATAAACCCAACAGAAACAGGTACCGCGTTTGCAGCAAAAGGCCGGTGTTTTTTTCTCGGATGCGCTCGATCCGAATTTAGATCCAAAAGATCATTCACAATATAGGTACCCGAGGCAACAAAACTGAAAGCAAAAAAAGCGAGTAAGCTTTTCTGCCATACTGAGGGCTCTGCAAAACGATGTGCGGTAATGACAGGAACAAACAGAAGCAAGTTCTTGACCCATTGATGCAATCGCAAAACTTTTGGTAATTTTAAGAACCACGACTGGTTTTTCATAGGATTTCCAGTCTCTTATTTTAGTCAGGAGTCGGTAGTTTAAGGTAGCTTTTTCTCTAATAAATCCGCGATGCCTTGGGCTATGCGCGCCTTCCCTTCGAACCGTTGTTCCCCGTCTCGAGTTACAATATAGGATACCTGAGTCAACTCTTGGCACTCTTCGCCACGATTCGCCACCACGACAGGATATTTCTCTAAGCGGTCACGAGCGACCGCCATTAATTCCTCATGAGTCACTTGTTCTAGATATTTGAAAGAGACAATAAATGAATGCGGATCCGTTTTTCTGGCAAGCTCAATAACTTTTTCCGTGCCGACTAATTCGAGGTTCAACGACTTTTGACCGCTCGGAATTTTTCCTGAATGGATAGATTTCGGTTGATAATCCGCTACTCCAGCAGAAAAAATGCCCGCAACCTGGCCAAGCTTCATATGGCGTACCACTGCTTCACGGTACTCCTGGTAAGTGCTCGCCACTTCGATAGGGAGCCACGGAGCTGGTTGCCAAGCGCCATCGCCTAAAATGAAAGTAGATTCTGCACCTCTGAGTAAAAGCTCCTCATGAATCGCTGCTCCCAAACGCCCACGAAATCGGTTCAGAATGCGTCTCACGCCGTCGATGGGTACCGGAGTGGGTCCACCGGTTACTAGAATTTTTTTTCCTTTTAAAGTGGATTGAGAAACCGAGCGACATACCGCTGCCACAATGAGTTCCTCGTCTGGAAGATTGTGTTTTCCCGAGGCATCTCGGGGAGGAATCATTTTCGCTCCGAGTGAAACGAGTCGCTTGCAATTCTCTATCAATACTTGGTGGTGCATTGAACCGTGCATCGTAGGAGCAAAAAGAACTTGGGTTTGTCCACGCTGCATACGTCCCAGTGCAGAAGCCAAAACGGCACTGATGACGGTATCAGCGATGCCCTGAGCTGCTTTACCAATGGTATTGTAGGTTGCTGGCGCAACTAAATAGGCGGAAAAATCCTGATCTCCCGAAAGGTGTTCTGATTTCCACGTCAGAGCAGTTACCAAAGGATGGCAAGTAGCCCACTCGAGCCCTTCTTTTCCAACATAATGAAGCGCATCGGGACTACAGAATGCCACGACTTCAGCTCCACGTCTGCGCAGTGCCCTGGCAACTAAAGGCGCTTTCATCGCTGCAATGCCACCGCAGACTAACAATGCAATTTTTTTTCCTCGTAGGTGTTCGGAAGTGAAAACGACTTCATGGTCTCCCAGAGGCTCTGATTTGGGTGCAGAAAAATCCCAATCGAATAGTTTCACAAAAAAATCCTCAAGAGATGGTGCTCGCGGCCAGAATCGAACTGGCACGGCTGTTGTCAACCGAGGGATTTTAAGTCCCTTGCGTCTACCAATTCCGCCACGCGAGCCCATGCAATCGAATTTCGGAAGATACCCTCTCTTGCATCAACTTAAAACCCTTAATTTCAATGACTTACCAAAATAATTGACTTGGTGCGTTACTTTGGTAGTTTGGCTGAAATTGTTAAGGAAGGACAAGGACATGCGCGCTTTCTCACTCTTCACATTGCTTCTGATTTTCAGTGATCCCACTTGGGCCAGTCGAAAGCTCCTTTTGATTGGTGGCGGGGATTATCCCACTGAAACCTTAAAGCTCATGGCCAAGTGGGCGGGGGGTAACAGACCCAAAATCATGATCCTTTCTTGGGCCACTGACGATACCGAATATTCTTTAGAACACTTGCAAGAATCTTTCTCTGCTCTAGGCGATGAAGCCCCCAGCGAAATCATTGCGCCTCGATATCCCGGCCATGAAGATTATTCCAAAGAAGAATTCCTAAACGCATTGAACGAAGTGGGCGGAGTGATGATGTCGGGTGGCGATCAGGTCGTTCTCATGGAGCGTTTGAAGAGCGAGCCTGAGTTTTTACCTGCGCTCCATGCTGCTTATCAACGAGGAGTTGTTTTTGCTGGCAACAGTGCGGGAACAGCAGCGGCTTCTCAGACCATGCTCACTGGCAATGGAGAATTTGACGTCATCAAATCAGGGGCTGTGGAACTAGCCGAAGGCATCGGTTTTCTGAAGAATGTGATTATTGATCAACACTTCATTGCAAGAAAACGCCAAAACCGGTTGATTTCAGTACTTCAAACTTCAACTGAACGTATGGCTTTTGGGATCGATGAAGATTGCACGCTAGCCATTGAAGACGAGCGAAAAATCAAGGTGATTGGCCCCAGCATGGCAATGAGTTTTGATAATCGTGAAGCTCGGAGTAAAATAGTGTCTCACTTACTGTTTCCTGGAGAGACCTTTGATATCGCTCTGGGAACAAAAATAAGTGGGGAAAAAGGACCTCATGGGACGCTACCTCAGCCTTGATACCGAAGCGACTGGTTTAGAACTCGATTGTTATCTGATTCAAGTAGCACTCGTGCCCCTGGATGGGCCCTCAAAAACCATTCTTTCTCCTTGGGGAAAGGAAGTGCTCATCCAATGTCCCAGTTTTGAAGAGTTGAAGCCGAAGTTGAATCCTTGGGTGCTTGAGCACAATGAAGATCTTATTCGTAAAGCTCATCGTGAAGGTATTACCCCTGCTGCGTTTAAAAAATGGATAGAGGATTATTTAACCGATCCGGAAATTAAAGCCTATTTTAAAAACGAGCGTCCCACTCTATTAGGCAAATCGATGAGTGCTTTGGACATCCCCGTGCTCACTCGGTACTTGGGTAAAGATTTCATGGAGAAATATTTTCATCATCACACACTCGATCTCACATGTGTAGCCAGATTTCTCACCGATGTTGGTAAGTTACCTAAAGGCTTTCACACCACTTCGAAGCTTCTTCAGCATTTCAAAATCCGCCAAAAAGCGGAACATACCGCATTGAGTGATGCGACCGATATGGGCCATGTTTATTTTAAATTGATAGAGCTTCTCCAAAGTGATTCCCCTGAAAAAAATTCTTAAGCATGCGTTGAAAATCCGATGTCCCCGATGCGGTGAAGGCAAACTGTTTGTTTCATATAATGACTTAGTAGAGCGCTGTGATTCCTGCCAGCTGGTGATCCGTGCAAGAGAACCCGATACGTGGTTTTTTATGTACATGAGCACAGCCGCTATCACTGGAGTTTTCATTTCAGTGATGCTGCTCCTCCCAGCTCCTAAAAATCAAACGCTCGGTGCAGTTTTGATCGGCGTCGGGTCACTCGGGCTTTTTGTAATCTCCACCCCACTGAGAAAAAGTTTAGCGATTGGAATCGAATTTTTTACTGACTCCCGTTCAGAGTTCCCTAGATTTCCTGAGAATTGAAG
>RFNT01000060.1 GCA_009927045.1 bacterium
GTGAATTACAAGGCCTAGGAACGTAATTTCTTTTTGGGCTGTTGTAAAGCTTCCCCCACAAAAGCCCCCATAACGCACGGCGACAACCGTTAGGTTTTACATCTGGGGTGACAAACTACGCCCTGAAAAGCCCAAGCCCCTCAGTTGAGCGGAGCATTCATTAGGAATACAAGGCTTTTGCCTCGGAACACTTCCTGCTTCGTTGATGATGAACATGCGTAAGTTGTTGTTCTATTCTGCGAGTGCTTGGTTGCTCAGTAGCTGCTCTCAACCATTCTCTGGGGGCGCGCTCAATATGCTGGTGATTCAACCCACAGGTCCATCGTGTCAGTATCAAGTAGCCCCCGCGCCCATTCTCACGCTCGACAGCCTTTCTGAACTTCGAGGACTGTTAGGAAGAGTCGTCACCCATCCTGATGACTTAGAGAGCAATCCCAATATTCTCGATTTTGGTCAGGGCTTTCGTCCTTTGGATGCAAGGTTCTCAGGCTCTGGAAATAATTTTGGTCCATTAGATAAAAACACACTCTGGGGCACGAGTCTCTACTACTCCTTAGAGCGCGGCTATTTCCTATTTAAAAATTTAGATGCCAGTGCTGATTTAACAGCCTGGGTTCCTAATTTACGGGATACGCTCATTGTACAAAATGCGAAACTGAGGACTGTCAGCGATAGAAATATATTTTACAGTGATAATGCCGCTTACTTGCAAATAGACTCTTCGCAAGGATCAAAAGATTATTTCCTCGCCTTTCCTAACAACGAAATCACAAAAATTCCGCTAGGATTCAATGCAGGCGTGATGATCCATGAATTTACCCATATGGTGACTCAATACTTCTTTCACTCGAAACGTTCCCAAGCCGGTAGAGAACTCAATGACAGTTCTACTAATGTATTGAATGCGTTTGATGAAGGAAACTCCGACTACTTTGCTTTTTTGGCCACTCGGGATCCACGTTTTTTCCACTGCAGTTTTCCAGATGGCACAGATCGTGATTTATCGCACAATAAAGTTCTCACTGCTGCTCAAGCCAGTTCAATAAGAACCTCAATAGATTTTGATGCCCATACCACCGGCGCTGTCTGGGCCTCAGTTCAATATCAGATCGGAGAGCTCATCGGCCACGAGGAAAACGGGAAAAGCCTGGTGCGTTTTCTAATGAACCTTGCCAGCTGCACGGGTCTCAGTTCTTCTAGCGCGCAGGTCACTTTCGCCACACTTCGCAATTGCCACCTGCAGGCTTTGGGCAATCGCAATTCGAATCAAATCCAACAAATTTATCAGAATGCATTTAGTGCCGCAGGAGGCATGTGATGTTTCGTTTAGCTTTTGTGTTAATAGGCACTCTTACTTTATCTGCTCAAGCACGCACACGTTTTGTAGCACCTCTGATGCCTCCCAGAGATAAAGCCAGTATGGTTAGCCCTATCCCTCGAATACAAACTACTCAGAAAAAGACTCGATTGGAGCGCTCTGGATTAGCTTTCGAAGCAGGTGTCTTGGGAATTCGAAATCAATCGGCAAGTGACCTGGCAGGTCTACAGCTGCTTTATGGGCTAAGAGCGAGCGGAATTCTTCCCCTTGGAAATCGCTTTTTTATAAAACCTTCTCTCGGGTATTTTTTCAAGCCGGAGTCTGAAGGGTCCGTTTCTATTTTTCAAAATGTGATCGAAGGGGGCATTGGCGCTCATTATAGCTTGCTCTTGCGATCGGGATGGATGTGGCATATCGGAATCTCCCAACGTTTGGATTATCTGTTTACTCGAATTTCCGTTCAAGGCAGTGCAGCCAACACTCCAGCCAGTTTTAGATATCGAGTGGGTCCCAGTACCGGCGCACGGATCAAAATCAACGCAAGTACGGATTTCACTGTTGACCTCGAGGGTGGAGTTACTCCTTTTGAAAACTTAAGAACACAAACCAGTATCACCTCTGGCCTTGTCTTTTTCCTCGACTAAAGCTTTTTATACTAAAGAAAACGGGTGGAATCGGTTAAACTTTGGGCATGCTGAGCGCTTACTTTGTACAACCCAACATTGATCCGGTTTTGCTGCACCTCTGGGGACCACTTCAAATCCGATGGTATTCGCTGCTCTATGTAGGCGGTTTTATTGTTGCTCGTTGGATCCTCATTAAACTCTCCAAAGAATCTCGATTTCAATTTACGGCTCAAGATATCGAACAATTCATTGTTTGGTTGCTTTTAGGCACTGTCATTGGGGCTCGGATTTTTTACTGTGTGGTTTACGATCCTCAGCAGCTTTTACAAAACCCTCTCTACTTATTTCAAACGTACAAGGGTGGGCTCGCTTTCCATGGCGGATTGATGGGCGGAATTACGGCGGCCATTCTTTTTTGTAGGAAAAAAGGAATTCCCTTCTGGAACTTCACAGATGCCATGGCATTGGCCACCCCGACTGGGCTTATTTTGGGAAGAATTGGTAATTTCATCAATGGAGAACTCTATGGACGTGTTACGGATGTGCCTTGGGCCGTTATTTTTCGTGATGGAGGTCCAGTTCCTCGGCATCCCTCTCAGCTCTATGAACTGCTCTTGGAAGGGGTGTTATTAGGAAGTGTCCTGTGGTTTGCTAAAGGGAAACTGAAAAAGGACGGACAACTCTCTTTCCTTTTCCTTTTTGGCTACAGCCTCTCTCGATTTGTAGTGGAATTTTTCCGAGAACCCGATAGCCAGTTGGGCTACTTGGCGGGTGGGCTCAGCATGGGACAAATCTTATCGCTCATCATGTTAGCAGTGAGTGCTGGAGCGGCTTGGTGGTTTTTTAGAAGTTCGGCAAGAAAAAGTTAACACCGACAAAAACAGTGTAATTACTTTTCGGAGAGCGCTTCCCGTACGTTTCTGAAAAGACTAAGTAGTCTCGTAAATCCAACATCACACCCATCGATCGATTCAGAAAGAACTTGAAGCCAATTCCAAAATCTATGAGTGGATCGAAGCCAGTTCTCACTGTACTTTCAAGATTAGGATCACTCAGTTTGATCGTTTTTGTTCCGGCAAACCCAGCTCCCAGAACCGTGTAGAGATCAAAGTACACGAGCGAGGAACCAAAAATCCTGACTTTGCCATAAAACGGTGAAAAGACGATGTTGGATGCTGCAATGTAATTGAGCTGAGCCGTTTGTAGATTTGAAATGTTCTTATTGTCCACTAGGTTTTTTGCCCAACCGGTTGTGGAAGCAAAAACCTTATGGGCGTCAATCATTTCCCAGCCCCAATAATCCGTCCAATGCCAAGTCGCTTTCGCACCTAAAAAGTTTTGATTGTTCACGTCGTCGTAAGGCATCAGACCTGCTGTTGCTGCGAACTCAAACTTGCCTGGTTTATAGTAGAGCTTATTCCGGACTACGGTACCGGTTTCCTTTTCAAATTCGGATTGGTTTTCGGGAAGCACCAGCTGAGGAGCGGAAAAAGCAGTCAAAGCCACCGTGCTGAGCAAAAGAGATAATAAAATGAAGGATTTCACGATACTTCATTTCATCATGCCCTCCATTTTTTCTCAAGAAGAAGCGTATGTCACAGCCCATCATTTTAAAGGGCTTGGATGGGATCCACATCAATAGCCAATTTCACGCGGCTCTTTTTTGCCAAATCATAGGCACTGATCTGCCGAAGCACCTGTTGGAGCTCTTTCACAGAAGCAGCTTTGAGTAAGCATTGCCACCGATACTGCTTTTTGAGCTTAGCAATAGGGGCCTCTGAAGGCCCCAAAACCTGGCATTGAAACTGATACTTTTGGAGGATCTGTCGCAGCACTTGGGTGATCTCATCTGCATAGGCTTGAACTACTTGAGGGTGAGGGTGTTGAAACCGTAGTAAAGCAAGTCGCTGAAAAGGGGGGAACCCAAAGAGTTTTCTGGCATTCAATTCCGCCGTGTAAAAATCCAAGCTTTTATTCTCAGCAGCCCATTTCAATGTGGGCTGTCCAGGATGGACTGTCTGAATAACAACCTCACCGGGCTCACCTGCTCTTCCAGCACGACCAGCCACTTGTGTGAGGATCTGATAGGTCCGTTCATTGGATCGAAAATCTGGCAAGTTGAGACTCGCATCGGCCATCACGACACCCACCAAAGCAATTCCTGGAAAATCATGGCCTTTCGCCACCATTTGAGTACCAATGATAATGTCCACTTCCTGATCGCTGATCGCTTGCAGCAGTTTTTCTAAATCTTTTCTCCCTTTGAGTTGAGAACGATCCATCCGAGCAATTCGAGCTTTGGGAAAAATTTTCTTTAATTGTCCTTCTAGTTGCTCAGTTCCCAGCCCCATCGAATCCAGGTGGGGTCCAGAACATTCTCCACACTGTTTAGGAACTGCCATTTGTAATCCGCAATAATGGCACTTCAGACGAGGCGGAGCTTGGTAGTAGGTGAGCGCTACATCACAATTCTTACAACGATAAGAGTGGCCACAATCCGTACAATACAGAAAATGTGCAAAGCCCAATCGATTCAAATACAAAATTGCTTGTTTCTTTTTTTCCAAAGTGCTGCTCAGGCGCTCCACCAAATAACGGCTCAACCAAGGCGTTTTAGGTTGGTACCACTGTGCTTTATCTTTGATGTCCACAAAATGCGTTTGCGGCGAAGGACGGTCGTGAACTCGCTTTTTCAGCTCTAAATAGCAATACCGTCCCAAGCCAGCATTGGAATAGCTTTCCAGAGAAGGAGTCGCTGAGCCCAAAATTACTTTCGCTTTTTCAAAACTGCCTCGGACCACTGCTAAATCGCGAGCATTGTAACGAAGAGAATCCTCCTGTTTGAAGGAGCCTTCTTGCTCCTCATCAACCACAATCAAACCCAATCGCTGCACGGGTGCAAAAATGGCCGACCTGGCACCCACCACAACTTTGGCCTCACCCCGATGGACTCTTTCCCATTGGAGGGCTCGCTCTCTTGGGGTCAGTTCACTGTGCAGAACCGCCACTTGATCTGGAAATCGCGCTGCAAAACGCCCCATGAGTTGCGGAGTGAGCGCAATTTCTGGAACCAAAATGATGGCTCCCTTTCCTTCCTTCAGAACTTCCTCCACTACTCTTAAATAAATTTCGGTTTTACCGCTGCCAGTGACTCCATGGAGTAAAAAAGGTCGTACCTCTGCGGGATCCAGTAAATGTTTCAGAACAGCTTGCTGCTCCGCTGTTAAAACAGGCTTTTCAGAAGCCTCTTTTCCCAAGAGACCGAAATCAATCGAAGGTGTTTTGCTTTGCCGTGACTTGCTTTTCTTTGCTTTGACCTGCAGTTTGGGAATAGCCGCATCAAAAACTTCACCCAAGGGATGGCAATAATATTCAGAAGTCCACTTAAGAAGCTTCAACATATTCTCATCGAACATGGAATGCGGTTGAATGATTTGGGATACTTCTTTGAGCTTATGATCTGGGACACTCGTTACCTCTGGAAACCCCACTACAAAAGCATGGGTTTTCTTAGTTCCCAAAGGGACCTCCACAATACTTCCAGCCTTCAGGTCCTTCCCCAACTCTGGATCGATCCGGTAATGAAACGAGGAATTGACTCGAAAAGGAACTACGACATCAATGATCATCGATAACTCAGAAGCAGCTTCAGAGCCTCTTCCATTTGAGGATTCAGGGGGTTTTTTGAAAGGCTCGAAAAGCGCTCCAACCATTGACTTCTCGTCTTTCCTTTTAGGTATTGTCGACTCACGACCCCCGTTTTTATAATTTCTTTATCCTCGAGTGCAAAAGACAGCTCAAAGGGATAGGTACCATCCCCTGCCACTTTCTTAAAATTTTGAAAGTTCCAAGCAGTGGTTTGATTTCCTTCACGCCATTCAAAACGACTTACCACCATTTTTTCTTTATCGAAAAAAACTGCCTTCCGAGCTCTCAAGTCATCTGAACCCGCCGCCACAATAGCAAATCCTGCAGGTGCTTTAGAAAAAAATACCAATGGATGAACGATATAACCAGCTTTGATATCCCAAGTTGCAGGATCTCCCTGGGGAACGAATCCCGTGCGGTATTGTTCAAACTGATCCCGTCTCAAAAAATTTTCGTCGAGTAAAACATCGCGAAATCGGTCGGAGCTTTGCAAAGTAAAAAAAGAAACGAAAGCTTGAGACTTGCTGGATATTTTTCTATCACTACCAAAAGCGTAAAGCCCCCGATTCCAAGTAGCCCCAACTTCACCGTAAGTTGGGCTCCTAAAAGTGAGGTAGGTTTTGCCACCAATTTCAGCAAGCTTCTCTTCAATATTTAAGACTTCTCCTGTTCGCAAAGTCACTTGGTGACGAAAAACAGTTTCAGTAGGTTGCGGCTTCCGACCCTCATAACACGTTTTAAAAACTAAAGTGAGTGGAGGTACAAAACCGAAGCTCTGAAGAGCTCCAATGGATAACCCAAGCAATAAAACAGCTGTCTTTTTCATAGTGTCTTCAAGTAATCCCGAAGCGGTTGGGCCAACTCAGGCCGACGAAGGGCTTCGTCCACTTGGGCTTTGACATAGAAAAATGGATTGCCCACATCATATCGACATCCCTGCATTTGCAGCGCATGGAGGCCTTCTCGTCCACACAACTGGGTCATGCCATCGGTCAGTTGAATTTCGCCACCAGCACCCTTGGGAGTGCTCTTTAGATACTCAAAAATAATGGGTTCAAAAACATAGCGCCCAATGATAGCAAAACGACTGGGGGCTTTTTCGGGTTGTGGTTTTTCTACTGTGCCAACCACTTTAAAGGGAGCATCGCTTTCTTTGGGATGGGAATCGATTTTCAAAATTCCATAATGTTTGGTCTCCGCTAACGGGACTTCCATCACTCCGACCACACTGGATCCTATTTTTTGAAACGCTTGCACCAGTTGTTTCACAGGAGGTTGAGCACGATTGGTATCGTCCCAAGGGGGGAAAATTTCGTCTCCTAAACACACTGCAAATGGCTCGTCGCCCACAATGGGTTGTGCGCACAAAACTGCATGCCCTAAGCCTAAAGGTTCTTTTTGTCGAACACTCATCACTTCGCAGAGACTGCCAATCCGTTGCAGCTTATCCGCTAATTCATTTTTTCCTCTTTTTCGCAAGAACGCTTCCAGTGCCGGTGAATGATCAAAATAATCTTGTAAAGCATGTTTGCCACGACTGGTAACAAACACTATTTGCTCAATCCCAGCCGATAACACTTCTTCTACAATCCACTGGATAGTGGGAACATCCACGATGGGTAACATTTCCTTGGGAATTTCCTTGGTGAAAGGAAGTCCTCGGGTTCCTAATCCAGCCACCGGAATCACTACTTTTTTGATCTGTTTTTGCATGTTCGTATTTGGCAAACTTTCACATCCCCTTACCAAGAAGTCAAAAGTGCACTCGAGTTTTGACCTGTGTCAAAAAAGCTGCGCTTAAAAACCCAGAAGTGGGAATTTTTCCTTGTAATTTCAAATTATTACGCACGGCACCGTGGAAATGATTGATTTTCTTTTGATTACCCGACATGGTACACCGTTTGCTCTTAGGAAGTCGCTCGAGAAAAACAACCCATGGACTCAGTAGATTTTTTTTCAGGAATTGAAGGATATCGCATTCAGAAAACATTGCGAACTCCGCTTGTTTTTAAAGGCCATGGTCTGCATTCAGGCGTGATGACTCGAATAGAACTCATCCCGGCCCCACCCAATACGGGGATTGTCTTTACACAACGAGTGGGTCGCCAAACTGTGGACACGCCAGCTC
>RFNT01000050.1 GCA_009927045.1 bacterium
CGCTAACCGAGCGGATCGGTATGCATACCGAGATCGTAAGACTCTGAAGCGAGAAATGCGTTACCTTTGGCAGATTCGATTAAACGCCGCTTGCAGGCTACACAATCTGAGCTATTCAAAGTTTATTTCTGCTCTTAAGAAATCCAATGTGGAACTCGATAGAAAAGTCCTAGCCGACTTAGCTGTCCGACACCCTGAAGATTTCTCTCAGCTTGTGGCGCTTGTGCGGCCGCAAGCTGCATGAACGAAAACTTAGATCACATTCTATCGGAAGTTAGAAACCACGTTTCTTCTGCACCCACTCGTGAAGAGTTGGAGCGTTTACGGGTTCATTACGTCGGAAAAAAAGGCGTTATCACGAGCTTGCTCCACCAACTCAAGGATTTGCCTGCTGAAAAACGCAAGGAAATGGGCGCTCGTTTAAACGACGTAAAAACCGATGTTGAAAAGGTTCTGAAAGCCCGCCAATCGGAACTCAACCGAAAAGCTTTGGAAGACCAACTCAATTCCGCACCTGCGCTCGATCTTTCCTTACCTGGACAATATGCGACCTCTGCTGGAGCTCTGCATCCGGTCACACGAGTGATGGAAGAGTTTATTCAAATCATGAAGCGGATTGGTTTTTCCGTGGCCACTGGGCCTGAAGTGGAACTGGATTATTATAATTTCGAAGCACTGAATACTCCCGAGCACCATCCCGCCAGGGACATGCAAGATACTTTTTATATTGAACCGCCCATTCTACTGCGCTCACACACTTCGCCAGTACAAATTCGGGCGATGAAAAATAAAAAGCCACCGTTGCAAATCATTGCTCCGGGAAAAGTCTATCGTTCTGATTACGACATGACTCACGTACCGATGTTCCACCAAATTGAAGGCCTCATGGTGGATGAACACATTTCCTTTGCAGATCTTAAAGGTGTTTTGCACTATTTGGTCAAAGACCTCTTCGGGGCTCGTCCACTGAGATTTCGCCCGAGTTATTTTCCATTCACAGAGCCAAGTGCTGAAGTTGATATGCAGTGTATTTCTTGCCGCGGTTCCGGAAAAGAATGCCGCGTGTGTAAATCAACGGGCTGGTTAGAAATTGGTGGCTGCGGAATGGTACATCCGAACGTGTTTCGCTCAGTGAATTACGATCCGGATAAAGTCAGCGGATTTGCATTTGGTATGGGCATGGAACGAATTGCCATGTTGAAATATGGGATTGATGATATCCGCTCATTCTTTGAGAACGACTTACGCATGTTGGAGCAGTTTTCATGTTAGTTTCTTTTAATTGGCTCAAAGAACATTTAACTAAAACGGATTCTAAGCTGGATCCCCGAGAGCTTGCCGAAAAACTCACGATGCGTGGGGTTCATGTCGCAGGAATTAAACAATCTTCTCAGGCTCTGAGCAATGTTCGTGTAGGTAAAATCGTTCACATTGAAAAACATCCCAATGCAGACCGATTGAGAGTTACCCAAGTCGTTTTTTCAGAAGTTGAAGCTGCGGAAAAACATCAAATTGTGTGCGGGGCTTCTAATATCGCCGAAGGCGATATTGTCCCTGTCGCGTTGCCTGGCTGTGTGCTGCCCGGAGATTTCGCAATTAAATCTTCCACAATCCGGGGCGTAGAGTCCCATGGGATGATCTGCTCGGGAAAAGAGTTGGGAGTTTCAGAAGATGGTGAGGGTATTCTCCAATTGCCGAAACATGCCGTCTTAGGTGAACCGCTGTCTCGGTTGCTGGGTGGAGCAAAAGCATCTGAGGACACGGTTTTTGAATTTGAACTGACCCCGAATCGTCACGATTGCATGAGCGTGATTGGAATTGCTCGAGAGGCAGCTCCGCTTTTGAAAACAACGCTCAAAGAACCTAAAGCTGCCAAATTTAAAGCGGGAGCTCACCGAACTTCATCGATCATTAAAGTAGAAGTAGACGATAACAATCTCTGCCCTCGCTACATTGCTCGAGTGATGGACAGCTTAAAAGTGCAGGAAAGTCCTGATTGGATCCGAGAACGTTTAGAAGCTGTGGGCTTAAAACCTATCAATAATATTGTCGATGTTACAAACTACGTCATGTTGGAGTATGGGCAACCGCTCCATGCCTTCGACTTGAGAAGAATTGAATCGGGATCTATTCGCGTAGGGGCTGCTAAAGAACCCAGGGATTTTACCCTTTTGACCGGTGATACGGTTCAAATTGAACCGGGAGATATCATAATTTGGGATGGAGACCGACCCATTGCTCTTGCAGGCATTATGGGTGGACTCAATTCACAAATTGAAGCAGACACCACTTCGATTGTTTTAGAAAGTGCGGCGTTTGATCCGATTCAAATCCGCAGAACGGCAAAACGCCTTGGACTGAGCACTGAATCTTCTAAACGTTTTGAAAAAGCTTCCGATCTCGCTGCAGTGGCTAATGCGAGTGAGCGGGCCGCCATGATTTTACGCGATAGCATGAACGCGAATGTGTACCACCCACCCATTGATACCAATGAGTATGGAGTGAAGGAGCATGTTTTAGCGGTCGACATGCGAGAAGTGCGAAAAATTACCGGATTGCCCCAATTGAGCACGGAGCACGCCGCTGACTTACTCGACTCGATTGGCATTTCATCTCATAAGAAATCTCCCAATGTGTTGAGCGTCCGATTGCCCAGTTTTCGACAAGATTTGAAATCAACTATTGATTTGGTGGAAGAAGTTGCTCGTTTGAATGGCTATGAGCACATCCCCCAAAACCTGCCCTTTCTGTAGCGACTTACGACCGACTGGATGAAAGCAGCTTTGAGTTTGAAAACAAAGCACGCCACGTGCTCTTCAATTTAGGGCTTAAAGAAGCGATCAATTATTCCTTTATTTCAGAGGAGCTGTGTCGGACCTACGGATTTACTCAAGATACGCTCGTAAGGCTGAAAAATCCTATCAGCGAAGAAATGAAAGTGCTACGCCCCAGCTTAGTGCCAGGGCTTTTACAAAACTACATTTACAACATCAATCGCAACTCCAGTAATCTGAAACTGTTTGAAGTAGGACGCACTTTCTTTGGAAATGCTCAAGAAGAGACTCGAGTGAAAGAAAGCCCTACAGTTGCGGGCATTCTTTCCGGACATCAACAAACTCCTCATTGGAGCGGCACTTCTCAACCGGTCAATTTCTATTTTGCGAAGGGCCTCGTGGAAGTTTTAGTGAAGCAGCTCACGACTGTATTTTTAAGTTTTGAGCCCACGAACCTGCCCTTTTTACATCCCAAGCGAAGTGCTTGGATCAAACTAGGATTAAAAGATGTGGGGTTTGTCGGAGAACTGCATCCAGACACTGCCGAAAGTGTTTTAGAAACGAAAGAACCCGTCGTTGTATTTGAATTGAATCTGGAAGTCTTAAGAAAATATGAACGATCCGGAGTGAAATACAAAGTCCCCTCTAAATTTCCTGGCATTGAGTTAGATTTAGCTTTTGTTCTGGATCGAACCGTATCCGCACAAAGCTTCATTGAAACAGTGAAACATGCTGGCGGCACTTTGCTTTCTGAAATTTCAGTCTTTGACGTTTACGAAGGCGAACATATCCCTGCTGCTAAGAAATCACTGGGACTTCGCTTGAACTTTATGTCTGCAGAAAGAACGCTGAAAGAAAATGAAGTGAACGCGGCGAAAGACACGATCATCAAAACAGCCGCTGAGAAGTTTCAAGCCCAATTGCGCAGCTAAATCCTCACCGCAACGCGTAGCATTCCTTGCAAGTGCTAACTTGTTGTTTTCTCTGGACTTAACTATAATTGATTCAACCGCATCACCTTGAGGAGGCACCATGGAAGAAAAACGCGATTTTATTCTCCCGCAAGCATCTGAAAAGCTCTCCTACCGATTCATTTTAGATACGGTCAAAGAACAAGTGTATAAGCGGACTCCTGAAGAAGCCCCCACAGAAATGGAAACAAAACCCGCACCAGTTCAAGAATTGTGTGGCACCTCCGCACCCGAGCAAAAACGCAATTGGAACTCAACACCGTCGTTCTTGACGAGGATACCCTTGAAGCAAACCAGGCGATTGCATTAGATGCATTACCGGAGGGTAAGAAATATTTTCGAATTGGAGAAGTGGCTTCTCTTCTCAAAGTAGAAGCCTATGTGCTTCGGTACTGGGAAAGTGAATTCAAAACGATTAAACCAGTAAAAGCAGGCAGTGGGCATCGAGTGTATACGCGTAAGGATGTGGAAACACTCCAGATGATCAAACACTTACTGTACAACGAAAAATTCAGCATTAAAGGTGCAAAAAAGAAACTCACTGAAAAGAAAAAAGAAGTGAAAGCAGTAAGTATCCCTTCAAACAAAACACTCAAAGAAATTCACTCTGAGTTGAAAGAGCTTGTGAACTTCTTGCGACAAAATCAATCGTTGTAAAAGACGGGAATTTCTTGCACCTGTCCAGGGCCCGGAGTGAAAGGCATCCAGGGATAGATTTCTTTTCCTAAATCAGGGCGAACATTTTCCCAAGGGCCTTCATTGAGCATGCCGTTGAGCCAATCGGCAAGAGTTACCCCTAAACTTTGGGTTTCACCTAAGTTGAAATTCGTAAATGTATGGCCCCAGCTTTCCGTATAAAACACTTTTTGGTTGGAATTGTTCGTCCCAATTTGTTGGTTTGCAGCCGCAATGAGGGTGTCACGAACTGCAGTGGTGGCATCGGCAGCTCCAAGCGCATAAGCAAATCCTGACATGACGTAATCCGCATAAGAGTGGATGAGCCCAAATTTGATGTGAGGAAATCGCTTACGGTTGAATTCCAACACTTTACCAAAATCAGAAGCGGGTCGGTTGAGATCATCTACCGGAAACCCTTTATAAGCATTCCAATTGATCAACACTTTTTCATAAGTTTTGTCTGAAACGTAAGGCGGCTGAAAAGGGGTGCCGGCATCACTGATGACGAACTTTTGAGCTCGTGGAAAAAATCGATTCAAATTGCGCATGTGCGTGAATGCCCCAATGCCCCCAGCACTGGTTCCCATGAGGACAACTTTCTTGGCATCATGAAATAATTGAGAGGCCACTTTCAGCGTTGAAAAAGCATTGTCGTAGCCTTTGTGTTTCAGAACGTAGGGATAATCGGCATCCCCGTGATTGATTTCAGCATCGCCCACGTACACATCACCTGTGCAATAGGGAACGGTGACGATGGTGTAATCCCGAAAAGGATTTTTCGGATCCTGGCGATTAAAAATCCCTTGGCCGTTTTCCCAATCTTGCGAAGGTGGCTTTCTCGTTAAATTCAAAGCCATGCCGCTCGAGCAAGTAGTCCAATCCCAGCAAGCACCGCCGCCGAAAAAGAAAATCAGAACATTCTCGGTATTTCTCCGTGGAATAATGGTGAAATAGGAGGAAGTGCCATCAGCGCAGGTGAGACCTTTTAATTCCTGAATGCATTCTTGATCAAACGGACAGTCTTTCGGAAAGCTTAAGGCTTCTGCGAAAAACCCCAACCCCAACATTCCCAAGAAAGTGCATTTAACTAAAAATTTCATACGGTTCGGTACCCCCACAACAAACTGGAAGGCAGCCTAATGGGTCTCATGAACTTTGAAAAGTGCCCACTTTTGCCCGCCAAACCACCTGAAAACATTGACAAAGTACAGCCCCTCAGGAAAGCATACGGATCCACCTTGGTATCGGGGCG
>RFNT01000150.1 GCA_009927045.1 bacterium
TGCGCGGGTGCTTTTTTTCGCAGGTGGATTTTCAGGTCACGGATTTAAATTCTCAAGCGCGGTAGGTGAAGTGTTATCTGATTGGGTGGTTCAAGGAAAAAGCTCATTGCCCACCAGTTTTTAAGTGCCAAACGATTTCAGGAATAATGATTATGGAAAAGACACAGCCCTCTTATCAATTCTGGCCCGGAAATCGATGGCATTGGAAAGCTATTCAGGAAACCTATCAAGACTTTTTCAAGCAGGGCGTCGGCTTCTGGACGCAGCATGATTACGATATTCCCTTTGAGACTACTGCTAAAGTATTTGGGGGGCTCATCGTCATTGAAAGTATTTTGCAGGGATTGATCAATGCCCGTTTTAATTTTATGGCTCGATTTTTTGCCCACATCGGCGGCCTGGTGGGTCTGGGGATTATGTTGGGGTTCATTGTTCTGATGAAAGAATGGCTGCAGGCTCGAGGTAATTTTAAAGAGTATTTAGCTTTTTCGGCCTACGCCCAATTCATTCTATTGCCGATTTCGCTGATTGCTGGGTTATCCTCGCAACTGGGGTACTTTCTAACCCTCATTGGAACACTTTGGATTTTGTATGCATTTTACAAGAAGTTTCAATTAGTGCTTTCCCGCTTTCTCATTTTGGTTGGGATTGTCTGGGGCATTGTTTTTTTGGCTGCCGTAGCTTCGCTTTTGGCAGGCATGAAACTGTTTGTGTAGAAAGTTACGGTCTTATCTTGGGGTTCTTAAACCTACTCTCGCCGTAAACGATCCTTCGAGGCGGTCGCCACAGCTGCCGGTATTGATTCGCAAGAATAATCGTCCGGATTGCGTCGGAGTGCCTCTCAAATTGCTCCCGACGAGGAATGGCGTGCCGTTTTCCCCAATTTTTCCAATGACAGCAAAGCGGTTGAAAGCGGAACCTCCTGAGGCTTTGCAGGAGCTATCTGAGCTATCGCCGTCAGGAAATACAGGGCGAGGTAACACCTGGGCACATATCTCATAATCTGGGCCGGAATAACAGGGTATTTGGCGTTCTAGAGTTCCAGAAACCCCCACCTGAAGTCTCGAGGAGTAAGCGGTAACAGAAACGCCTGTGTCTACCCAAGTTAAAGACGTTGATGAAAGCGTTATCGAGCGGGAATTCGCAGAAGTGTTCTCAGAGACAGTAACGGTTTTTTGAGCGTCACAACGAGTACTGCCAATGAGCGCCCGAATGAATAATGTTTTGTTACCGGCGCTGTTGAAGCGAATGCCAAAGCTCTGTTGATTTTGGTAAAAGTACGCTTGCTCTGAGCCATCATTGGTCCAGACATTCGTAATCACCGGCTCAAGACCTCGGTTGATATTTCGTACCCTAAATACAGCGAACTGGCCCACCCGAGGGTCGTTAGAACCATAAGTCGGGGTGTTATAAGGGTAATATGGTCCTTCAATCACACAACTGGAATTGGGCTCTGGCATAGGAATGCTAGAGCCAGTAAATTCTAAACGAATGGTAGTTCCAACAACAGAAGTGGTGCCAGTGGGTTTTGCGCGCACGGTAACGGTTCGGGTAGCCGGAGCACTGCCTCGAACTCTCACGTAGCGCACTCCGATAGGATTATCTAAAAAAGAAATTCCTCGGGGCGCACCCCCTTCGAACGAATAATCGAAACGGCTTTGAGAGCTAGAACCTTGAGCTGCAAGAAAAATCACTTCGCCGCTTTGTACAGTGGCACTTGGAAATGCAATAATGGGGAGTCCGGGGCCAAAGGCATCTTCACCCCCTGAAGCATTTTCACCCCCTGAAGCATTTTCTTGATCATTCTGCTCAAAGCCCACCACGCCCGGTATTGCCGGACCCTCTCCACCCTCATAGGGTTGAAAATCACCGCGGCGAGAGCGGCCGCAACTGGCAAGGCTCATGGCCAATACTGCTAAGATGAAAAGTTGAGGGGTGCTCAGTCTGAGTTGGGCCTTCATGATGGATGACTCCGATAGAAAATTTACTCACTCCAGGTGCAAGGGGTCTGCCAAAACCGCTTTGACCTCAGAGGAGTGTCAAACGATTACAAGGGACCGAACGGTACTGAATAAGCCTTGGAAATGGTTGAGAGAACTGTGTACAGAAAGTGAACAAGACGCCAACGAGAAACCGAGATTTCGAATTAAGTGCTTGTAATCAAATGGATTTTTGCTTTACTCTTCGCCCCCGCGCCCACCAAAGAAGTCATTCCCTTTGTCATCCACAATGATGAAAGCGGGGAAGTCTTTCACTTCAATTTTCCAGATGGCTTCCATGCCGAGTTCGGGATATTCCAAAACCTCTACACGAGTGATGCAGTCTTTACCGAGTCGCGCTGCAGGTCCTCCAATAGATCCTAAATAAAATCCGCCGAATTTCTTGCAGCTCTCCGTGACTTCGCGAGTCCGGTTGCCTTTTCCCAACATGATGAGAGAGCCCCCTTCTTTCTGAAAAACAGGAACGTAGGGATCCATCCGTTGCGAAGTCGTGGGACCAAAGCTGCCCGAGGGAAATCCTTGAGGAGTCTTTGCCGGGCCCGCATAGTAAACGGGATATTTTTTGAAATATTCGGGAATGCCTTTTCCACTCTGAATGCGCTCTAAAATTTTTGCATGTGCGATGTCTCTTGCAACGATGAGAGGCCCGTTAAGCATGACTCGTGTAGAAACTGGTAACTTGTGAAGTTCATCCAAAATTTCTTTCATAGGCCGATTTAAATCGAGTGCTAACCCCTTCTCTGAAGACTGATGGTGAGTTGGTAGAAAACGGGCTGGATTTTCCTCCAATTGCTCCAGGAAAATTCCTTCCGAGGTGATTTTGGCTTTAATTTGACGATCGGCCGAACACGAGACTCCAATCCCGATAGGACAACTCGCCCCATGACGTGGCAGTCGAATGACACGAACATCATGTACAAAATACTTCCCACCAAATTGAGCCCCAATTTTAGTTTCTTGGGCCCATTTCTCAATTTGCCCTTCCATTTCAAGGTCTCGAAAGGCTCTTCCTTTCGGATTCCCAGAAGTTGGAAGATCATCGTAATAACCGCAACTGGCTAGTTTTACCGTTTTGAGAGTCATTTCTGCCGATGTCCCACCAACGACGAACGCTAAGTGATAAGGTGGACAAGCGGCAGTCCCAAGCGAAGATAACGCTTCTTTCACAAACGCTTCCATGGAACCGGGATTTAAAACTGATTTTGTCTTCTGATACAGATAGCTTTTATTGGCGCTTCCTCCGCCCTTAGCGATGAACAACAAGTCATAGTCTTGACCTGGTCGAGAAAAAATTTCAATTTGAGCTGGTAGATTTGTTCCCGTATTTTTTTCCTCATACATGCTGAGAGGTGCTAGCTGCGAAAAACGTAAGTTGCGTTTCTGGTAAATTTGAAAAATCCCTCGGCTCAGCCATTCCACATCATCTACACCCGTGATCAGCCGTTCTCCCTTTTTTCCCATGACCAATGCCGTTCCAGTATCTTGGCAGGAAGGAAAAATCCGTTCAGCAGCGATCACTGCGTTTTTTAAAAGCTCAACGGCTACGAAGCGGTCGTTACTGCTGGCTTCGGGGTCTTTCAAAATAGCGGCTAATTTTTCTAAATGACTGGTTCTTAGAAGATGAGAAACGTCATCAAATGCCACTTCACAAAGTTGAACGAGGACATCAGGGTCCAATCTCAGCACTGAGGTGTTACCCCATTTTTCCAGTTGAGGCGCGGGCAAGGGCAGTTTTCGATAGTGGGTGTGGTCCTCGTGGGACTCAAAAAGCGGTTGATAAACGAAGGAACTCATAAATATCTAAAGTCGGCAGTTTACATGCTTTTCGGGCTCTGTAAACTACGATGCTATGGAACAAAATTACTTCAAGAAAAGAGCTCGAGTAGGTGAGTTTAAGTGGGACTTGGGAATTCGGCAATTGTTGCCTGAATGGAAAGCTTGTTTATCTCCCGTTGGATTATTTCGGGACGTGAAGGCAGGTCTTGTTGTGAGTGCCGCAGCGCTCTCCCTTTCTTTGGCCATCGCCATGGGTTCCAAAGTAGAGCCGGGGACTGGGTTAATCAGTGCTATGGTTGCGGGTGTTCTCTGCACGCTTTTTGGAGGAACCCGTTTATCTGTCAGTGGGCCCGCCAACTCTATGATCGTCTTGATTGCATTAATTGTAGAGCGCTCCGGAATGCAGGGGCTCTTGGTTGCGGGCTTGTTCTGTGGCCTGATTCAAATTGCGCTTGGAGTTTTTGGATTTGGTAAGTTCGTGCGCTATATTCCGTTGCCTTTGGTTGCAGGGTTCACCGCAGGTATAGGGGTGATCATTTTTGTAAGCCAGTTGCCTCGAGCTTTGGGGCTTCCTGTTCCCTCAGGGGGAGATATTTGGCAGGTCCTCTCTCATTTAGGTGGACTGCTCCACGAGAGCCAACCGCTAACCTTACTATTGGCAGTGATTTCGATTGGCATCACTCAGTTAGTGCCTCGATTGAATCCAAAGATCCCGAGTTCCGCTGTGGCCGTTCTGGTTTGCTCGTTACTGGTAGGTCTTGCTGGCTGGGATGTTCCGTTGGTGGGAAATCTCACGGAGGCGTTTCATGGAACACATATTCCAGAAGTGCAAACCATCGGATGGTTTGAATTAATTGAGATGAGTTTTTTGTTGTTAGTTCTGGCGTCACTTGAGAGCCGTTTCTCTTCGAGCGCTGTGGATAAATTAATTCCCGGTGAAAAGCACGATTCTGATCAAGAGCTCATCGGACAAGGTCTAGCGAACTGTGCAGTAGCTTTTGTTGGAGGGATCCCTGTCACTGGCGTGATTAAGCGTTCCGTTTTAAATATTCGTGCCGGTGCGCAAACTCGGAGAGCGGCCTTTTTTCACGGTCTGTTTGTGCTAGGGGCTTTTTTGTTGCTCCCCCAATGGTTGGGACGGATTCCATTAGCCTCTTTGGCGGGTGTTTTATTATCGATTGCAATCAGCATGGTAAATCCTCGAGAGGTGATTAAAATTTGGCGGACTGATCCCGTTGAAACCATCATTTACTGGGTTACTTTTGCAACTATTCTCATGGTGGATCTCTTAGCAGGCGTACAGATGGGAATTTTTGCTGCGCTACTCATCGCACTTTGGAATTTAGGCCAAGCCAAAATATTTTTTCACGAAACTGACCAGCAGGAGATATTGCGTGTTTCTTTAGCTGGAAATGTGACCTTCATGGCCTCACGTAATATCGAAGTGCTGACAAAACGAGTGAATCGCCTCGAAAAACTAAAAGCCTTAGTCATTGATATGGGGGAGGTTCGAATTCTCGATAGCACTGGAGCTTCCCTGTTGCTTGAGTTCATGAAAGAAATGAAGGAAAGAAATATTTCCGTAGTTTTACAGTCTCTCAACAAAAAGAGTCGAGAGGTCTTGAGTTCTGTAGATTACGAAAATATTTCTCGAGGGGCTCATGTCACTTCTGAGTCTGATATTGCTGAACTTCTTCGTATGGAGAAAGGGTATGACCCACGACAGCGTTTGTTGTTTGGTGTGGAGCGGTATCGTCGAGAGAGGAAAAAAGCCTATGAGGAACTCTTCGATCAACTGGGCCAACAACAGAAACCCCATACGATTTTTATTACATGCAGTGACAGTCGGATTAACCCTTCCTTAATTACTTCGAGTGAACCTGGGGAGCTGTTTATTGTAAGAAATGTGGGTAATATCGTACCGCCAATGGGAGAGGATGCCAGTCCCGCCGAGGGAGCAGCGCTGGAGTTTTCTTTGGGTGCTTTGGGAGTAGAGGAGATCGTGATATGCGGACACACTCGATGTGGGGCAGTGAAGGGAGCTTTTCAGGGGATTGATCCCGTCCAATTTCCGAGTGTTTCGAAATGGGTAGCCACCATCGCTCAGGAAAAAACAAATCATCCTGAGATCACAGATCCGGAAGAGTTTGTTAAGGTCCACGTAGTTGAGCAGGCTAAAAATATTTTGACCTACCCCATGGTGAGGAAAAAAATTGGTGAGGGAAAAGTGAGAGTTCATTGTTGGATCTACGATGTCCAAACAGGGGAGTTCCTCGAATGGACGGGGAAGGGGTATCAATTTGAATTGATTGGTCCGAACTCACTTCACGGAAATATTCAGGCGCTCCTATCTCCGACCCAAAGTGATTATTGAAACATTTGAGTCCAATAGGGGCCATTACCGAGTGCCATACCAACGCCGATAGTTGAATAACGACGACTGAGAATATTCGCTCTGTGACCGTCAGAATTCATCCAGGAACGAACGACCTCTTTAGCATTTGCCTGGTTCCAAGCGATATTTTCTCCCCCGGGCGGACGAGGGGCTACACTGTGACTGAGGTTTTTCGTGCGCGCCATATTAGTTGATTTTTGTCTGCTCAGGTTCAATAAGGGACCTGAAACAACCAAAGCGGGCAAGCCTCGTTTCATTCTTTCTTGATTTGTTAGTTGAATAACCTCTCTCTCGATATCGCTGAGCTCTACACCCTGAGGATTCGGCAGAGTAGGATTATCCTGAACCTTTTCTTGGATTACAGGAATGGTTTTTTCGGCTTTCAACCACCCAGAATCTGTGGTTTTAAACAGAAAATCCCCCGACGAATAATCAACCGTAATGCCTTCACGGGTTAGAAAACTACCTGCTCGATCACTTCTAAAGGAAAGTAGGGGCTTTACCCATTCGCCCTTTTCATTTTGATATTCAAAAACGCCGTTATACCAACGCCCTTTTCTATCTTTGGGGGCTTGAGGCGAGGGAGTTACGGCGATGGGGCGTCCTCCTGAAACCACTCCAGATTGGGAGATTGAGTTTTGATGTTCGGTTTTGCACTGAGCTGAGAAGCTAAAAACAAAAGTCCAAAGGCAGCACAGGCTACCAAAATAGGTCTTTAAATCCATGCTGTTAAGAGGAGCAAGTTCAAGGCCAATCCAGTCTGCCGTGTTTCAACTTGCGCCGGAGTCCAACCCTTGAACACTCGTCGGTGTATTCTCGCAGTCCACCACCAAAAGGTACGGCTTTACTTTTTCACATCACTAAAAGTAAAGCCGTACCTGATGGATCTCATCATAGGTATTGATCAGACGGGGGCAGCGAGCCAGAAGGGTAAAAATGCTAAACCACTCCCGGTTTGTGTTCTAGGCTTAGCCAGTGATTGCGAATGGCGGGTTGTTACCGAGTTTCGCAGAAAAAAGCTGCAGCTCAAAACGCTGAGTCCAAACGAGCTAGAAGAGCTTTTAACGAGACTCGAAATAGAAGTACCCCTCAAAAAAGTAGGCTTAGCAGTGGATTGTGTGCTTGGCCTCCCTCGAAAGTTCGTAAGAAAACCGCCAAAAGGAAGGCCGTACCTTTGGGAGGTTTTTCGAGAAGCGGCGGAGTTTAATAAGGGCGGTAAAGAGTTTGGGCGAGATGTTGCGGAGGCATTCTTTCAAAATGGGTGGCTCCTAATTCCAAGATCTATCCTCGAAGAACTTGTGAAAAAATTTCTGGATCTAATTCTCTATTTCAGTCTCGGCCGTATCAAAAAAACATTCAAACAGGTACTTTCAGAATTTGGAAGGAATTGGGTCGAACTCCCACAGACTGGATCAGAATATGGCCGTTTGAAAAAATGAAGAACCCCCAACTTCAGGGCCCCTGGATATTTGAAGGGTATCCGAGTCTCCTTTGGAAGGAGGTGCTGAAGAGCCCTAATAGGAAGCCTTCCGCATTGAAAAGTTTGGTGTCTGCGGTTTCCAAAGCTGCAGATAGACACTTGGAAGCATGTTCAAACGGACCCCGATCATGCGGATGCCTTCGTGCTCGCTTTGGGAGCTGCAGCTCTGTTAACTCAAAATCAACTTTGGGAACCCTTTTCTCATTTTTACAATGATTCTGACGCACAGAGTGAGGGATGGCTTTTAGGATTAAAATCCTATTAGGTATTTGACGCCGCAAGACGCCGCTTTTAAAATTCATCGATGAAAAAAATCTTTATTCAGGGTTCTTTGTTTCTGACCCTGCTGTTAGGTATCCTTTCTGCCGTTGGCTACTATTTAGGGTCCGGGGTAAAGCTGAAGCTTTCACTGACCGATTTGTTGCCTGAGAATCACCCCGCTGTTGTTAAGTTTGAAAAATTGACCGAAGTGGTTGGGGGCGTGGGTTATTTCGCCATTGTTCTTCACGCCGACGATGGTAAGTCTCATCTGGAATTAGCCCCACAACTCACTCAGGCTTTGGCGGACTCTCCTCTGGTGCGGAATGTTTTCTTTCATCGAGAGCAAAGATTTTTTATTGATCGCTTACTTTATTATATTGATCTCCCCAAACTGAAAGATTTGGAGAAAAACATTGAGAAAGAAATCACGCGCATGAAGCGGACCACATTTGATCTGGGATTGTGGGATGAAGAAAAAAAGGAGGATGAGCCGACAAACAGTTCAGTTTTTGATGCTGATTTAAAAAAACTGGCAAAAAAATCAGCCAGTGTGTCTGAGTTTTTGATTTCAAAGGATCAAAAAGACCTATTGATCATGGTTAAGCCCAACTTTGATTCTATGGATTTAGCTAAGACTAAGGAACTGGTAGCCTTCAGTGAAGGAGTCCTAAAGCAGAAACTTCCCCCCCAAGTGAGCTACGAGTTTGCGGAGCGGTATTACACAAAAATAGTTGAGACGGAAATGATTCAGTCCGACATTTTTGTTCTAGGAACTTTAGCCATTTCATTGATTGCACTTATTATTTATGCATATCTCAGAAGTGGGCGTGCACTGCTCATTATCTTTATACCGGTTTTGATGGGAATGGGGATCACTCTTGGAATCACTCGTCTTGTGATTGGCCATATTAATATCATTACGGGATTCTTGATGGGAATTGTTTCTGGACTTGGAGTTGATTATGGCATCCACTTAGTTTTGAGATTGCGACTTGAGAGAGATGAACCCTCGATGCCCGATCCAGATCCTGTTTGGAGGGTGCTTGCAAGCTCTGGACACGCAGTCTTTACTGGTGCCTTGGCAGCCTCGGTTTCATTTTTTCTTTTGTGCTTCAGTTCCTTCAGAGCTTTCTCGGAGTTTGGTTTCATTTGTGGCGTCGGGATCAGTGCTGTTCTGATTTGTCTGCTCTCCACCTTTTCCACATTTTCAAAACTATTTAAAATGGATGTTGCTCCTCGCAAAAAAAGCTTGATCCCTTGGACTCCCCAATTGCCGGTGCTCTCCATTCGTAAAGGGCTTCGATGGGGGGCTATAGCCACGGGCGCACTCATTTTGATTGGATTGAATGTTCGATTTGAATATGACTTTGATAAAATGCTTCAACACTCTCAAAAAATGGAAGCCTTGAGTGATCTAGTCGATGCTATTTATGATCGCTCGAGTGCTCCGTCTGCTATTTCGGTGACCGATAAAGCTGAGGCACTGGAAATAGAAAAAGTGATCAAAGATAATTACATGCCGAGCTTGGTGAGTGAGATGATCAGTGCTGCCAGCATTGTGCCCGAGGATCAAAAAGAAAAACAAAGCATTCTGTTGAGAATTCAGGAAAAAATTAGACCCTTCAAAGACAAGTGGATTGAACAGGCATTGGATGTTCCTGCTGATGTGGTCAGAGATTGGGTGAAAGCTCGGCCCTTCACTTTTGAGGATTTGCCAGTTCATATTCAAGATGCCTTGCGAGGAACTCAAAAGGGCGGCTTTTTAATATATCTCTATCCTGCTGTCAGCTTAAGCGAACTTGTGGGAGTAAAAAAGTATGCTGCTATGATTCGGGACATCGAAGGGCGTTTTCCCAATGCGCTGACGGGTTCAGATGCTGTGGTTTTTTCGGATATTTTGGAGTTGATCTCTCGGGATGGGTTCAAAATTCTGCTGGCCATTTTTCTGTCGGTGGGATTTTTTATCTGGCTTAACGTCAGAAATCTTCGAGATTCGCTGTTGAGCTATTTACCCCTTCTTTTAGCGTTGCCCGTGGGAATGGGATTGATGGTGGTGTTTGGGGTGAAATTCAATATTTTCAACATCTGTATTATCCCGACTTTTGTTGCCATGGGGATTGATGTACCGATTCATATTGTGCATCGAGCTCGAGAATGTGGCTCTGGTTTCAAGGCCGCTAGAGATCTAGCAACGAGTATTAATTTGGCACTGATGACCGCTGGGGTGGGATTTGGAGTTTTGATCGCTGCACGAGCGGGAGTTTTAAAAAGCCTGGGATGGATAGCTTTGTTAGGAACTGCAGCTATTTGGTGGATTGGGTTGTTTATGCTGCCGGCTTTTTTAGAAAAATATTCGAAAGCCGATGCTGAAGAGCGTTCCCTAGATTTGTGTGAAGAGCAAAAGCCATCATAAGGCCCACCCCATTAAAAATCGCATCCCAGGCATTGGGCCATCGTCCGGGTATGTACGCCTGCAAAGCTTCACACAGTATCGAGTGAAAAATGGCGAGTGACCAGAGACTGGTAGAGATCCACTTAATCTGAAAATGTGCTACCCATCGGATCAACAAACCCAACGTCCCATAAGCTAGCAAATGAGCGATCCAAGAGAAGGGCTCAAAAGATAAGTCGATAGGCGGATGTTGCGCTAAATTTGCAGAAAACAGACTCCAAGGGGAACTGGTGAGCAAACTCTTGGTGAGAAAAGCCCAATAACTGCACAAAAGTGAATAACGAAAGAGTGCTGACATGTGAACGGGAAAGGCCGAGGTTATAGATAGTTATCGGAGGTAACCTGGAAATGATTGAGAGCGTTGCGGCAAGTTTTATTAGGTGTTTTTGAGGAAAAAAAGAATGTGGCTGAGGAGACGGTTGATTTCAGACTGACGATTTAAATAAAACTGGGCAGAACTCTTCTGTATTTTTCCAATTCGAACACTCAGAATTCTGGAATCTTTGAGAGAAAAGACATCTTCATCCGTGACGTCATCCCCTACATAAATGGCAGAATCAAGTTGAGCATGAGTTAACAACTGTAATAAGGCTTTCCCCTTGTTGGGTGAGTTCTGAGGCACCAGGTTGACGATATATTTGCCCAGAATAATCCTGGGCTGCGGATCCAATGATTGAGCCAAATCAACCAGCTGATTGCGGGTGATTGTTCGTCGAGAAGCCAGCCGATAATGAATGGAGAGTGAGTATGCTTTATTTTCCAGCTGCACACCGCGACTGAATTTGTAGCGACTTAAGATTTGTTTCGTCCATCCCCCGGTGATCTTTTTAGCGCCTTTGATTTCTCCAGGATCTGCGGCAGGAGATTCCAAACCATGATTCCCCACAAGATAATGAGGTTTGAATGGGATCAGTGTTTTTAAATCTTTCAGTCCGCGACCAGAGACGATGGCGGTATAGGCTAAAGGAGAAATTTCATGAAGGAGCATTTGGGTGCTTGCAGAAACAGAAGCGTTCTGCGGCCTTGCTGTAAGCCGAGAGAGTGTGCCATCAAAATCAAATGCAAGGAGGGTGTTATTTTGGCAAAAATGTTCGAGTTCTTTAAGTCCAGGTCCACCAAAAAGATATTTCATGTGTCCTCATTATAGCGCAAAACAGACTCTCTGGGAGTTGCAAGTTTACTCGCAAATTCGAGGGTTTAAGGTCTGCAACCGAGGGATCCGTTGACCCCCAATCAGGACTCGTATAAGCTGCGCTGAGTCAATAAATGGATTTGAGGTTCATGATGAAAAAACAATGGTGTATCGCTCTGATTTTAGGTTCCACAGCGGTGAGTTTTGGGATGCCTCACTTGGAAGAATCCAAGGAGCACTTACCCATCATTCATTTGGGAAAAGGCACTCGTTTAGTATTGAAGCGACCCGTAGACATTGCCGCCAACGTGGGTCGACTCCTGTATCGGTTTCCTGAGCCTAATAAGTACCAAGATTTTTGTTTGCTCAACATAGAACCTTCCCAAGAAGATCGGCGTCTGAGCGCTGGACGTGAAATCATCTTGTCTGGAAAAGTTTTGGAGGGGTTGCCGCCACACCAAAGTACATTCATGACTCTAGAAGTGGAGTCTCCTTCTGTGATTAAATCGGTCAGTTGTCGAAATGCTTGGGATGGAAGAATCACTGTGGCGCAAATGCGCAGTGCTTTTGCAGAAGACTTTGATTTGGTTTTTCCTGAGCCTAAAGAAGTTTCCGACGAGTGATTTTTTTTCCACCGGCAAAGACGGCTTGCAGGAGCGATTTTTCGAAATGGAATAAACAGGCGAAGAATCGGTCTTCTGCGTCCTGACTAGATTCTATTCGAGCTTTGAGAATGGGCTGTTTGCTCCAGTCAATGATTTGAAAATCCGCTGATTTTCCCACTTCAAAATTACCCAACTGGTCCTCAAGTCCCAGCGCACGCGCACCAGCTAAAGTGGCCATTTCAAGAAGCTGGGTCGGATCGATATCAGACTTTCTCAAACGCTGTACTTGATAGGCTGCCGCCAATGTATTCCAAACGGAAAAACTCGTTCCAGCTCCCACATCCGTGCCGATACTGACATTTATTTTCTGATCCTGATAGGCCCCCAGCGGAAATAGTCCGCTGCCCAGGAAAAGATTAGAAGTGGGGCAATGGGCAAGATGGGCCTTGCTGTTTGCCAAGCGGTCTAGCTCGCGGGGAGTAGCGTAAATTCCATGTGCTAAGACGGTTCTAGCACCCAGTAAACCAAATTGCTCATAAGTGTGTAGGTAATCTTTTGAGCGCGGAAACATCTTTTTAACTAATTGGAGCTCTTCCAAGTTTTCAGCAAAATGAGTTTGTATCGTGAGGCTTGGATATTCTTGATGCAATTCCCCCAAAGTGTGCATGAGGTTATCGCTGCAGGCTGGGGAGAAGCGGGGGGTAAGCGCATAGAAAAGTCGCTTGTGTCGTCCATGCCACTTCTTGATAAGTTCCACGGATTCTTCTCGGTCTCTTTTCGGAGTTCTCAGTAAAGGCTTCGGTGCCAGTCGATCCATGCTGACTTTTCCAATAACAGCCGTGACCCCAGATTTCTCTGCCGCTTGAAATAAAAGCTCTGTGGTGGATGCGTCTGAAGAGCTAAAAATCAAACTCGCAGTAGTCCCATTCAGTAGAAGCTCATTGAAAAACAAAGGGGCAAATTGGCGGACTATTGATTTTTGGCTCATCTCAATTTCTTCTGGAAAAATATATTTATTGAGCCAGCCCAGAAGAGATTCTCCATGGCACCCGATACGACGCATTTGTGGAAAATGAATGTGAGTATCAATAAAGCCTGGAAGAATAATGCTGTTCGGATATTTTTCTTCACGTGCTTTAGGATATTTTTTTCTCAAAAGTTTAGCGGGACCCACCGCTTGAATTTTTCCAGAAGAATCCCAAGCCAAAGCGCCATCCGAAAGCTCCTCAAAAACAAATCGATTTGAGTGGGATGGTTTGAGATTCCAAATCGTTCCAGAAACTAATTGCATAGCTTACCTATTTTTGATGTCTGCTCCATTGAGTGAGGAATGCGCCACCGAGAGCTAGGAGTACCCCTAAGATTCTAAGAAGTGACGTCGAGCGTCCCTCTACCCACGCATCCCATAACATCGATGTCAGAAGTTGACCCGAGAGCATCCCCACCACTGTGGAAACGGCTCCTACGGAAGCTAGAACCAAGGGAACACATACCACTAAACTGAAGCCACACAAACCAGGAATGATGTACCACCAATGAATCGCACTGGAATGCCGAATTCTAAAAAATTCGGGAAGCCTGTCGCCTAAGGCTAGAAGAAGAATTAAAAAGGAAGAGGTTAATACAAATAAAACAAACCCATTCATCACAATAGCAAAACCGAGTCCACGTTCAGTCATGATGTGTTTATTAAATCCCGGTTGTAAAACCAACAACGCGCCCAGGAAAAAAGGAAATAACAATTTAAGGTTCACGCTTTCTCCCTTCAATAAAATCTAAAGCATTAGCGAGTGCCGGTCCTCCCCAACCTGTTTTTTTGATCCAACGATCCAGAGGAATAATCCGTAAGATCAAAAAGAAAAGGTAAGCTATGGCAATGGGTCTCAACATGATCCAGACCCATTGGGCTTTGTCGTGTTCTGAAAACCAGAAAACAACTCCAGTGAAAATGAGAGGTATAAAAAATAAAGGTCGAGTGAGTTCTCGCAAGGCACCCCATGCGGGGGATGTGGTATTTTTATTTGGCTCCGTTGAGGAACTTTGCAATCCCTTGGCTCCCAATTTAAGCAGTTGCTGATTCATGAAGGCTTGCTCATCAAAAGCGGCACGCCACCCGAGGACTGCCAATCCCATAGCGGTGAGCGCTTTAACACAAAGAAAAAGTCCTATGATCAGTACGAGCGAATCTGGGGTGAGGTCTACCACTCCTCGCATGAGTCTATTGAACGCGTCTAGCAGGGTTGTGATTTCCTCTGAAGTCCAAGAGAAACCATAGATCAACCAAAGGATGGCTACTGGCTGTAAAACTCCCCAAGCAGAAGCCAAAGTGCCTCCTAAAACACAGCCAAAGAGGTTTGGGCCAAGCGCGAATAGACCGAATGAAAAAAATAAACCTTGTGCAGAGATAGCCAACATGGGGAGTAGCTTCTTTCCGGCCGGCGACAAAGATTTTAAGAGCGCAGTGATATTGGAAACTCTCAAAGGGAGCGAAGCTACATCTGCTTGGTTTCGATTGAGTCGAGTGATTCTAGTTAAAAAAAGGATCTGGTTGAGTGACAAAAAGGTTCCAGCGAGCGGTATTTTTAAGCCGTGTAGGAGGCTTCCTAAGCCAATCTCGACTAAGCTCAGAGCGCCTGCGTAGATTCCAGTGATTTTTGGGTCGGTCGTGCTCATATTGGATTGCTTTCGTTTATCAGAAAA
>RFNT01000155.1 GCA_009927045.1 bacterium
TTTAAGTAAGGATCCATCTTGGGTAAGAACTGCCCCATCCAAGCTCCCGCGGTAAATATAATCTTTTCGGCTGAATAGGTTTGGCGATCTGTTTCGACCTGATAAGAAGAACCCTGGTTTTCCCAGCTGATTACTTTTTCATTGAAATGGAGTTCCGCCCCCAGTCTCTTCGCGGCTTCACAGTGTGCTTCCACACAGTGCTCAACCTCTAAATAACCTCCGGTGGGCTCATAAAGACCAATCAACGAGCTCGGAACTCGCGCTTGAGGAAATCGCTTTGAAATAATAGCGGAATCCCATTCTTCGATAGATACTTGATATTTTAGAGCGCTTGTTCTCACTCCTTCCAGAACTTGACTGGTGTCAGGATCTCCGAAAATCACAAGTCCTGTTTGATAAAGTACTTTTGTTTTTAGACTCTCCTCTAATTCGCGCCATAATTCATAACTGCGCTCCAGAAGAGGAACATAATCAGGATGCTCAAAATATGCTTTTCGAATCAGTCGAGTTTCACCATGGGAACTCCCACGATTATGCGCACATTGAAATTGCTCAAGACCTAGAACTTTGATTCGATTTTTGCTGAGATGATAAGCGGCGCTACTTCCCATTGCGCCCAGACCCACTACAATACAATCAACTTTTTTTTCTTTCATGGCCCCACTAATCCATATCAGAGTTTGATTCAGAAATCGAAACCCCTCGATAAGTGGTAGAGGCAGATAACACCTGAAGTTTTTGTTGCTGGAGACGCGATTTGATTTGATTTTTCTGTGCGGGCTCAACCAAAACCAATAAACTCCCGCCTTGAGCAGCGCCGCACACTTTAACTCCTAGGACACCCGTTCTTCTGACAGTATCTATCACTTGCTCTAATTCGGGGGTGCTGACTTGGAAGGTTCGTTTTCGAACCGACCATTCCTCCTCCATCAGCTTACCCAGCTGATTCCAATCAATGGATTCCTGATTGAGCCCCCGCTCCACTTTTTTTGCTACTTGAGCGAGCTCGTCGAGACCTCCGAGCACTTTGGCATCCCCTTCGATCGCTTTTTTGTACACTTCCCAGTTGCTGAGGCCACTGTGGTGCCTTTGGCCAGAGAATACAATGAGGAGACGTTCATTCAGCTCCTGAAATGCCCGAGCACTCATCGGAGTTTGAGAAATTTTTCCTGGCTGGAATCGGTAACTTTGGAATCCTCCAAAAATAGCAGCTAAATAATCCTGAGTTCCCGTGGGGACCTTTAAAAATGCAGCTTCGGTATCTTTAGCCCAGTCCAAAAACTTCCACTGCCAGCCCTGCTCTGAAAAATCTCGAGTGATTCGGCAAAGCCCCCGACCAAGCGCTACTAAAAGAGTCGAGGAGCCTCCGAGTCCACTCCCCATAGGAACCGCTGAGCGAATTGAAATATTGATCGCTAGAGCTGGCTTTTTGTGGTGCAGATTTAAAAATGTAAGAGTTGAGAATACAGGAAACTGTAAGACAGCCGGCACAGTGCTGAGCGCTCCCAATTTCCAGGATGGATCCAATGAGAACTGTTGCTCGCCAGCAGATACATGTAATTTAAATTGAGCCGACTCGTACACTTCAAAATCAACCGAAGCATAGAGATCTAATGCCACATTGATAGTTTGTGCTTCAGGAACCAAACAATACAAAGGCCAAAGGTCTAAAGTTCCCCCGGCTAAATCCGCTCGAGAGGGGGCTTGTACTGTAAATTTATCAATCAATTTCAACAGCCACTCCTAAAACTCAATGATTTTTTCGTCGCGCTTAATATAACCCAAAACTTTCCTAATCATAGCCTCTTGAACAGAAGGATCTGATTGAAAGGCGTGGATGTCTCGACTCATCTGCTCATTCTCCTCTTGAAGCTCCATGATTTCAGCGTTCAAATTGCTGTTTTCCTTCTCCATCCGTCTGAGATCCAACCAACCACGCTTACCAAAAACACCCATCACCACTAAGGTCACAATGAGGCCCCAGGCGAAATTACGCAAAAGACGTGAGGTCGTTTCCACCTGTCGGTGAGTTTTGATTGTCATAGGGATTTTTTAGTTTAATGGCAGTGCTTAAGAAAACTTCACTGGATCTCTATTTATTGAATGTGCTGAACTTTGATGGTGTTGGTCGATCCGCGCGAAAAAATTGGGAGCCCTGCAGTTATTATTATTTTATCGCCTCTTTCACAGAGGTTCAATTTAAGAAGTTCGCGACTAATAGCATCAAAGATAGCTGACTCAGAGCCTAAAGCCTCAAGATCCTCAATCAACACCGCTTCGACGCCCCACTTCAAGCTCAGTTGACGATAAGTGTCTTTGCTTGAAGTCATTGCTATCAACCGATTGGCTGGGCGACATTTGGAAGTCAACAAAGCAGACTGACCCGATTGAGTGATCACGACAAACAACTTAGCCTTTACGACAGAAGCTAATCTCACCGCACTCTGAAGTAATGCCATGGCCACTTGCTGAGGGGCGGAGAGAAGCCACTCATTAAACGCAGTAATACCGTAAATGGGGGGCTCAGCCTCCATTTCTTCAACAATTTTTACCATCATTCGAACGGTCTCAATTGGGAATTTCCCCACTGCAGTTTCATTAGATAACATGACCGCATCAGTACCATCCACGATTGCATTAGCTACGTCAGAAGCCTCAGCTCGTGTGGGTCTAGGATTATCGATCATCGAAGACAACATTTGGGTTGCGATGATGACCGATTTACCTCTTAAGTTGGCTCTCTTGATAATTTTCTTTTGCAAGACAGGAACGCGTTCATTCCCCACTTCTACCGCTAAATCCCCGCGTGCCACCAAAACACCATCTGAGGCATCAATGATATCGTCTAAGTTCTCCAGGGCCTCTCGTTTTTCAATTTTGGCTAACAGTAAAATATTCTTCCCGCGGGACTGAATAAAGGTTTTTAAATTGCGTACTTCTTGAGCCATTCGAACGAATGACATAGCAATAAAATCAACCCCTCTTTCGAGGCAAAAGAGAATATCGTCGTAATCTTTTTCCGTGATACTCCTGGCAGAGAAAGAACTTTGGGGCGCATTGATTCCCTTATTTTGTTTTAATACGCCGCCGTTAATAATCCGACATTTCAGACCGCGATCCGTTTTTTCCTCGGCTCTCAGTTCAATCAATCCATCATCGAGAAGTACCGTGTGGCCTGGGCTCACGTCCTTGGTGAAATCTTTGTAACCTGTCGGAATGATGGCCAGCTCTCCTTCCATCCCTCCCACCACGGCTTCTGTTACAATAAGAGCTTCTTTTCCATTTACGAGATTCACCTCTCCATTTTGAAATTTGCCGACCCTAATTTTGGGCCCTTGAATGTCCGCCATGATTCCAATGGGCTTGCCAATTCGAGGCTCCATTTCACGGATATAGCCAATGATTCGAGAAAACTCGGCGTGATTCCCATGAGAGAAGTTGAGGCGAACGATATCCATGCCGGCGCGAGCAAGGGCCTCCAGATGTTCAGGAGTGCTCGTTGCAGGCCCTACCGTACAAATGATTTTTGCTTTTCGTAGCACAACCCCACCATAGCTAGAATGCTCCCCTCTTGTAAAGATTACTGGAGGAAGAATGAAGCGAAATGTACATCTTTAACTAAGGGCCCCTGCAAATGCTCATTCATTTTTCGAATGAGAAGCTCTTTAAAGTAAAGTTTGCCAGATAAACTCGCTAATAAATCGTATTCTTGCTCTCGAGAAGTCTGAATGATTAAGTTTCTTACGGCAGATTGATTGGTTTTAAAGGCTTGTTTTCCTTTTTCATCGAAAAATTCCACATCGAGTTTGATTGCCAAAGTATAGTTTTTATTGTCCTGGGCTACGTTCGCGAAAACTTCATCAATACTCACAAACGGGACAGTTCCCGAGCTGGAAGCGGTTCCGCGGTCGGCTTCCGGTTTTGAATGCCCATCTCCATGAGCCGGTGCTTCTCCGTGTCCCTCTGCTGGAGCAGAACCATGCCCGCCCCCGGCCACAGTGCTTGCGCTTTCTTCGACCTGAGCTTCCTCATGGTGAGTCGCCAAGTGCCTCAATGACGAAGCGGTTTGAAAAATAATAAATCCCGTAACCATAAAACTGAGAACGGCCAACCCTATGGATACTTTTTTTAACATAATCTCCCCCGGCTTTTTCACTAGTATAACCCAACTTGATGCGTCGCGTTTAATTGTGAAAATAATTTCAAAATTGAAGCCGGGCTAAATGGGACTCATGTTAAAATTAGGAAGTCTTTCTCAACCTCTAGAGGCCTCATCAGGTGAAATTTCTTTGTGTCATTTTATTCATTTTCTTGATTTTTCCGTTCCCTTTGAGAGCGGAAACAGAACCCAGTTCCAAACCCATTGAAATCACTGAAGAAGAACAAGGTGCTACTGAAACCTACGAAGTCTCCTCCATTCATCGTAACGAACACCTCTATCCTTCAAATTGGGGAACCGTCGGAATTTTTAGAATCCGTTCCGCAGAAAGCCTTCCTGAAGGAGCCTTAACATTTGGAATTGGTGGAGAGTTTTACGGCGTTCGAAATGCCCCTAATTTTGGAACGGGCACAGAAGCCAATTCAATTGCAGAGAATCTTTTTGTTGGCTACTCGCCGATTCGCAATTTCAGCTTGGCGGTTGTTAGAAGAAACTCCTCCACAACGTTCGGGACTCCTCGGCAATTGATTTCTTCTCTAGGAGACTTCAATTTTTCAGCCATGGTTTCATTTCCCCTGAATGAAAGTTTAGCAGTCAGCCCCATCGGAAATTTTTTAGTCGCCTCCAATTTCAATAGTTTATCGCCAGCAGTGAGTACTTTGAGCGGCGGTTTGGGAGTCCTGGGCACGTTCTCTTTATATCCTTCCACCCAACTGCCTTTGTTCGTACATGCCAATGTGATTTATCACATGCCCCAAATCCGCTCCAACAATCCAGGTCTCTTAGCTTCCGAAACTTTTTATGAATTCAGTCGATTCCATACTATGAGCTACGGCTTGGGGTTCGAATATAAGTGGGATGATTTTATTCCTTTCGTGGAGTTTCAACATATTCATCACACCAACAGTCCGCTGGGCTTCGGCCGTTCGCCTTCTCGGTTGAGTTTTGGTGCGCGATTCACTCCATTAAATAATAAAAGTTTGGCGCTTCTCTTGGGGGCGGATCTCGCCATTTCCCGGGGATTAGCCAGCGGCTCGCAAACACCTGGAATTCCCTTCATGCCCGGTTATCAGTTGTTGGGGCAAGTCAGTTATACGTTCGGATTGACTCAGACGGAAAGAAAACATTACTTCACCACATCTGATGTAAATATTGTAGATCGCAAGTTTGTTATTCGAAAAAACATCAATTTTAAAGTAGGCAGTGCAGAGTTACTGAGCAACAGCTTTGAGTTGCTGGATCAAATTGCCGAAGTGATCAAAGAAAACAAAGTTAAAAAACTTCTCATTTCAGGACACACCGACTCAACTCACACTGAAGCCTACAACTTAAAACTATCTTTAGCGAGAGCTAATTCCGTAAAAGCTTACTTGGTTCGGAAGGGCATTCCTGAAGACAGTTTAGTTACTCAAGGTTTTGGAAAGCGGAAGCCAAAAGCCAGCAACGCAAGCGAAAAGGGACGTCAGCTCAATCGACGAGTAGAGTTTTTTATCCTCGAGTAGACTTCACTTTTTGGATTGAATCATATTCCGAGGATCTAATATCTTGGAAAGTTCCTGATCCGAAAGCTTCAATTCACGCCGAGCTACTTCGCGAATACTGACCTGTTCCTTCCAAGCGGTTTGAGCAATCGCAGTCGCTTGATCATAACCCACCACCAAGGCTAAGGGCGTTGCTAACATCAGATTGTCTTCTAGAAGTTTCTGAATTCTTTTTGAGTTAGGCTCAATGCCTCGAACACATTTTTCTTCAAAAACAAGAGTTCCCTCTGCCAAAATTTCCACTGATTCTAAGAGAACAAAGGCAATCACTGGCATCATGGTATTCAGTTCAAAGTTTCCTGAGGCTCCCGCCCAAGTAATGGTGGCATCGTTGCCAATCACTTTGGCGCAAACCTGCAACACGGCTTCTGGAATCACCGGATTGACTTTACCGGGCATGATACTGCTACCCGGCTGAACAGCGGGTATTTCGATTTCCCCCAAACCCGCACGCGGCCCACAGGCAAGCCAACGGATATCGTTTGCAATTTTCGTCAGTGATACAGCCACCGTTTTCAAAGCTCCACTCATTTCAACACAACTGTCCTGACACGCTTGGGCCTCGAAATGGTTTTTGGCCTCTTTAAACTGATAACCACTTTCTCGGTTTAAGTGGGCTACCACTCGTTTTCCGAATTGGGGATGAGTATTGATTCCTGTGCCGACTGCTGTACCGCCGACGGCCAACTCGAGCAAAGTTGAGGAAGCTCGTTCAAGGCGCTCTTGAGCCTTTTTTATTTGCTCCTGATATCCTGAAAATACCTGCCCTAAACTTAAAGGGGCAGCATCCTGTAGATGCGTGCGTCCGACTTTCAGAATGGACTTAAATCGATCTGCTTTCTTTTGAAGTGTTTCTTCCAACTTATGAAGTGCTGGTAACAGCTCTGAAACCACTTTTTGTATGATCACGACATGCATCACAGTGGGGAATATATCGTTACTGGATTGTCCTTTGTTGACATGGTCATTTGGATGAACTTTTTTCTTGGTTTTTTGTGATGCCAGTTGGGCAATCACTTCATTAAAGTTCATGTTGGTGCTAGTACCGGAACCTGTTTGAAAAACATCCACTACAAAATGGGAATCGAAGGTTCCCTTTGCAATTTCATCGCAAGCAGAGGAAATAGCCTGAGCCAATTGAGGCTCCAGCAAACCCAGCTCCAAATTGGTTTGAGCACAAGCTCGTTTTACGCTTGCAAAAGCACGAATGAACGGGCGGGAAAACCGTAATGAGCTGATTTTAAAATTTTCTACCGCTCGTTGAGTGGAAGCACCGTAAAGCTTGTCCTCAGGTACTTTGACAACACCCAAACTGTCTCGTTCTTTTCTAAAGGCCATAGACTCCTTAGATGAAAGTCAGTGGAGTGATTTCCTCTTTGAGTTTCGGTATCATGTCCTGAAGGTTTTTTTCATTTCTCACAACAAATACAGTTTCAGCTTTCTTCAAAAGAACATTTCTCACGACCAAATCGTTGATCAGCTCTTCCATTTGGTAGGACGTGATATCTAGGTAATAGTTCACTGTTTCAAAATTCAATACGACCATTTTCCCTTCAGGAACAGGTTGTCCATGATGGACTGAAAAATATAGGAGCAAATGAAGGAAGCGTTCCGTGGGATGTGCCGAACGTAAATTGGATACCAACCGATTCATGCGATTGAGCCGTTCGGTTGAAATTCGCAAAGTGGCTTCCAAAATATCGATGAGAAGTTTCGGTTCAGAAACGTGTAATTTTTTAATCGCTGCTTGATCGAACTCCAAATAAGTCACTGCACCTAAAGCTCGAGCTCCATACACCCGGGCATACACTTTATTTTCAACCAGCGCTTGTTCACCCAGCATGTTGCCAGCGCCCAAGTAGTTAACAACGCACAGCTGATCTTTCTTTTGAGAGACGAGCTCGACCATGCCATGCGTGATAATGAGAAAGCTCGAAGCAGGAAATCCTTGTCGAAAAAGATATTCCCCTTTTTGAACCGTTTTGCGATAAGCATCTAAGCTTGGATTTTCCCAAAAAAAATCATGAATTTTCATCGACTTCTCCTCGAGTACTTATCGGATAAAAGAAGGGGCCCGTTAAAATAATAAAATAGCGCATTCTGCGTCGCGTTATCTGTTGAGTTTCCTTGTCTTCATCCCCGTTACCTCCTATCATCCAAAGTGATTTTTGGTCCCTGTGAGGTATCTGTTTTGAAAAGCACTGAAAAAAAGTCGATTTGGGATTCGGTGAAAGGCCACCTCTCACTCATTTATTTAATTTTGGGACTCTTTGCGCTGCGCTCTTCCCTCGTTGAGCCCTACGTAGTTCCCACAGGCTCCATGGAGCCCACTTTAAAAACGGGTGACCGATTGTACGCTCTCAAGTGTGCCTACGATTTGAAAGTTCCTTTCACGAACCACACAGCCCTTCATATCAGTGATGTTAAGCGGGGGGATGTCATTTTGTTCCAAGCACCTCATCGTCCAGAAATGACTTATGTTAAAAGAGCCGTGGGACTTCCAGGAGACCGACTAGAAATCCAAGATGGCGTTCTGTATGTGAATGGCCAAGAAATTATTAAGACCGAATTTCCAAATCGTGATGTGCTTTACGACATCGATCGAAACGCTGACAAAAAACTCTATGTAGAAAATTTAAGCGGCCGCAAACACTATGTCATTTTAGATTCTGCTCTGGATGGAAATCCGACGCGCAATTTAGAAACTATAGTGGTTCCAGAAAATCACCTCTTTGCCGTCGGGGATAATCGAGATAATAGCTACGATTCTCGAGCCTGGGGATTTGTTCCTATGGAAAACCTGAAGGGAAAAGCCATGTTCATTTGGTTCTCGGGATGGGACCCTTTGTTAAAGGAAAACATGGTCAAAGAGCATTCGCTCCTTATGCAAATTGTTTATTTTGCGGTCGACTTTTTTAGATTCACTTCGGACTGGATTCAAGGCAAAGCTTGGATCCGATACGAAAAAATCGGTACTTTGATTCAGTAGTTGTAGTATGTCTGAATTTACACACCTCCATCTGCATTCCCAATACAGCCTTTTGGAAAGCTCCATTCGGTTAGATGAACTTTTCAAACAGGCCTGTGAGTTTAAAATGAATGCAGTGGGACTCACCGATCACGGAAACATGTTCGGCGCAGTAGATTTTTATCTCAAAGCGAAAAAGTATGGATTGAAACCTATTTTGGGGTGCGAAGTTTATATTGCACCTGGAGGCAGGGCACTCCGGGGTAATACTGGCAGCGCTGACGATGAGATTGCCCCCTATGCTATTGGTCGCTCCGGACTTCAACACTTGGTTCTCCTGGTACAAAATGAAGTGGGGTACAGAAATCTGAGTAAGTTAGTCAGTGCGGGTTACTTGGAAGGTTTCTACTATCGCCCCAGAATTGATAAGGAGTTACTGGCTCAACACGCAGAGGGCCTCATTGCTACCTCCGCTTGTCTCAAAGGAGAAGTGACTAGCTCTGCTCTGATAGGGGACATGGATCGCGCCCGCGAAGCCGCACTTTGGTATAAACATTTGTTTCCGGGCCGTTTTTATCTTGAGATGCAACAAAATGGTCTCCATCAGCAAATGCTGATCAATGAACGGTTTCAGGAGCTGGCAGAAGAGTTGGATTTGCCTTTGTTGGCTACTGCAGATTGCCATTATTTAAAGCAGGAAGATGCTTTGTCGCAGGAAGTGCTGATGTCCATCCAAACGGGTCAAAAAATGGATGACATGTCAGGCAGCTCTCTGGTCAGTCGAGAATTCTATTTTAAATCCAAAGAAACCATGATTCAGGAATTTTCGTTCTGTCCTGAGGCCATTGAAAACACACAAAAGATTGTAGAGTCTTGCTCCTTTGATTTTGAATTTAAAGATAAAAGTGGAAAGAAAATCTATCACTTTCCAAAGTTTGAACCCCCTCAAGGTAAAAGCCAGCAAGATTATCTCGTTCAATTATCCACAACGGGATTGAAACAACGGCTGGAAGAGTCCACTCAATATCACCAAAAAACTTTTTCTGAAGATGACATCAAAAAATACAATCAACGACTTGAAAAGGAACTGGGAATCATCAATTCGATGGGATTCACTGGATACTTTTTAATCGTTCAAGATTTTATCGGGTATGCAAAAACCAATGGAATTCCAGTCGGCCCAGGCCGAGGTTCTGGTGCTGGAAGTTTGGTTGCCTACGCTCTCAGAATTACTGAATTGGATCCGATTGAGCACGGCCTACTTTTTGAACGCTTTTTGAATCCCGAGCGGGTATCCCTCCCTGATTTCGACGTTGATTTCTGTATGGATCGAAGGCCTGAAGTCATCGAATACGTTTCCAAAAAATATGGCACTGATTGTGTGGCTCAGATCATCACTTTTGGGAACTTGAAAGCTCGAGGCGTGACTCGAGATGTGGGTCGAGTGATGGGGATGGCGGCTCAGGACGTTGATAAAATTGCCAAATTGGTTCCGGAAGAATCAACATTACGCTCCGAGAAGCTTTTGAAAAAGAGCCTCGTTTAAAACAACTCACTGAAACCGATCCTCAAATTCATACTCTTTTTGATATCAGCAAACGCATTGAAGGCCTCTATCGGCATGCGGGTATTCATGCGGCAGGATTAGTCATCTCCAACCGTCCTATGGTTGAGCATTGTCCGCTGTATCGAGGCAAAAATGATGAACTGGTGATCCAGTACGACATGAAGAAAGCCGAAGAAATTGGATTGATCAAGTTCGACTTCTTGGGACTGAAAACACTCACGTTTTTGAAAAAAGCTGAGGAAATGGTGAACCGACGTCATCCAGAAGCTCACCTTAAATTGGATCGAATCAGTTTGGCGGATCCAAAAACTTTTGATCTGCTCTGCCAAGGGGATACTAACGGCATATTCCAACTAGAGAGTTCCGGAATGCAAGATTTGTTAAGGCGAGCCAAACCGAATCGCTTTGCAGATATTGTGGCTATTACCTCTCTTTATCGTCCAGGTCCTATGGTGATGTTGGATGATTATGTGGGTCGAAAACATGGCCAATTCCGATCGAATATGATTTTGCTGAGTTGAGATCCATTCTTGAAGAACCTATGGAATCATGGTCTACCAAGAGCAAGTCCAACAAATTGCAATGCGCTTGGCGAGCTATTCAGCGGGTGGAGCCGACCTACTTCGACGGGCCATGGGGAAGAAAATTCCAGAGGAAATGGCTCAACAAAAAGAGATCTTTCTGAAGGGAACCGATCAAAACCATCATGATCGGGCCAAAGCTGAAAAACTTTTTGATCTGATGGCAAACTTTGCTGGCTACGGATTCAACAAATCACATGCTGCTGCTTACTCGGTAGTCACGTGCCAAACGGCTTATTTAAAAGCCCACTATCCCGTGATTTTCTTTGCTAGCTTATTATCGATTGAGCGCGAAGATACTGACAAAATTACTAAATATATTGCCGATGCGAACAAACATCACATTTCTGTTCTGGCGCCTGATATCAATGGATCAGAAACAGATTTCACAGTTCTCTCAGATCAGCAAATTCGATTTGGTCTAGGCGCCATCAAAGGCGTAGGACAAATTGCAATCGACAATATTCTAGAGGCCAGAAATTCAGCTGGCATTTTCACAGATCTTTTTGATTTTTGTTCGCGCACCAACAACAGGATTGTGAATAAACGCGTCTTGGAAGCCCTAGTGAAAGCAGGAGCCTTCGACAGCTTTAAGGTCCATCGGGCTTCATTATTCAAATCCATTGATTCTGCTCTGGAATTAGGGACTGCCACTCAAAAAATGAAAGATGACCATCAGCCGAGCTTTTCGGAACTCTTGGGTGAAGAAGATTCGAGCTTCTCAACACATCACTTCACGTACTCTGAGGCGAAACAGTGGTCTTTGCTCGAAAAGCTCAAGTTTGAGAAGGAAACGATTGGATTTTACGTGACTGGGCATCCCTTGGATGAGTTTTCTTGGGAGACTCAACGATACACCACGAGCACCATTCAGGATTGTTTGCAGTTTCCCAGCAATAAAGAAGTGTTTTTGGCCGCTTCAATCGTAGCCATGCGTGAAATCATCACCAAGCGGGGCGACCGGATGGCTTTTGTGACCCTAGGAGATAAAACTGGGGAAATTGAAGCGGTTGTATTCTCGGATATTTACCTTGAAAACGAAGGGACATTTAAAAGTGATGAACCCATTTGGGTAAGAGCTCAGCTTGAGCGGAGTGAATCCGGAGCTAAATTACTTTTATCTAAAAAGAGTCAATCTCAAGC
>RFNT01000120.1 GCA_009927045.1 bacterium
CTGGCTCGAGAGATGCATCTGTTTCTCGATGCGGAAATGGGTGCCGTCTTAAAAGACCCCAAACGTGTTGAACAATTACAAAGATTTCTTGCCCATCAAAGTTCTGCAGATAGCAAGGGATTTGGTCCTCTTTTTTTTCATATCCAAACTTTACCCACCACTTCTGCCACTCTGCGCTGGAAAGGGACTGTTCCATTAAGGAGAGAAACGGTACACTTTATGAAAAGTTTACTCGATGAGAAGGTGCGCATTGAATTTCGTTAATTTAATTTTTTTCGGCATCTTATTAGTGGGAAGTGTGGGATTTTCCGAAACCCCTTTTTCCGTTTCGGCTCCCTTATCTGCATCACAAGCTTTTTCTGAATCAGACCCCAACTCTCAGGATACCAACCCGTTAGTGGCACGCTTGAAACAAGATGCTGTCACGTTGTGGTTAAGACAATACTTGGGAAATCGCTCCTCTCAATTTGAAAAATGGGTGACACCTAAATTAGCCGAAACATACATTCTGGATTACAAACTTTCTCAAAAAGGTGCGAATAAAGATGTAGTCGAATTATCGGGGCATTTGGATACCGAGTCCCTAAAAGGCTGGATCCGTTTGATAGAAACCAAAGGAAAAGGCTCCAATCAACTGAAACCACTCTTAGTAATTTCGGAATCGCTTCCCAGAAGTGGCGGAACAGAGACCGATGCACTTTCTCAACAAAGACAATCAGTAGTTGCAGAAGAAGCATTGAATTTGCTCAGTCGTGAAATGAAAAAACTCAATTTAAAGCCCACTCTGGCTGCGGGAACTTTCTCTTCAAACCCACCTCGCTCGGAGAAAGATATAGCTCAATTGAGAATGGCTTTAGGACAACAATCGGGGAACCCGGTGATCTGGTTATTTCTCAATCAATGTCGAACCTGCGAACTTCCTCGAGTGGATATTTACTTGTACTCTATGGAGCGTAGTGGTTTGGTCGCTTCCTTGAGCGAGGAGCTTTCAATATCTTTTAGGCAGCTAGAAAATGCAGAAAAAGTGAGAGTGGCTTTGGAACCGCTCTTTCGGCAATTTCAACAGGATTTAGAGAAGGCCATTTCTGAAGGAAAACTGACGGCGCTCCCGCTCACCATCACTATTGAAGGTATCGAAAGCTACTTGGCTTATCGTAAATTGGATTATTCTCTCAGCAAACAGAGCTACTTATCGGACTGGGTACCCAAAGCGTTTGTTCAAAGCACGGCACAGTTTGAAGCCTTATCTTATTTGGACTCCGAAGAAGTGGCTCGCCGCATCGAAAATCTCAATCCGCAAGATCTCAAGCTCAGTCGTGTGCGCGTTGATTCTCGCAATATAGTCATGAGATACTCTCCTTAGTGCTTTGCCAGAGGAGATTCTCTATGCGATCCATTTTCATCTGTGTATTGATTTTGCTTTCCGGTTGTTCTTTCCTGGAATTGGATTCCAGCTCTGGAAGCCCAAGCGACCGGGAGCTTGCATCCTCTGACGAGCCCCTGAAAGTCCAAAAAGAACGTAATCGCGAAGAGTCGCTCAAAGAGTCTATTCGTCAAAATCCCGAGGAGCCTACCAAGCAATCCTTGCGGAAACGTATTTTAGTCCTACCCATGAAGAATTTAAGTACGGTGGGTGGGGATGAGCTCAGTCAATTTGCCACCGATGAAATAAAAAATCGGGTTGCACAGGTAGATGAATTCGTATTGGTTCCCAACTTAGAGATTCCAAATTTAAATCAACTCAATCCCGATGCCTCCGAAACAGATTTGAACTCCGTGCTAGAAATTGCTCGAGCGCATGGAGTGGCTGCCGTTGTTTGGGGAAATATAAAAGCGATAAAAATTAGAGAACGCGGGAATCAAGTCGGTATTTTTCAAACTCGATACAACACCGTTCAGGCCATGTTGGATGTCAAAATGGTAGATGTTGTCAGCAAAAAAGTCACAATCCAGAAAGAGGTTTCTGCTGAAGTTACCGAGGAAAACACTCGTTTTTTTGGAAATCGAAGCATTGCCTCTTCACAGGCCTCTCGAGCAGAGGGGGCAGTTTCTGAAGCTTTAGATCAAATGATCTCATCGTTTACCTCTGAAGCTCACCGCATCGGATGGTCGGGACGGATTGCAAAAATTGATGTCCATCGTTATTACATTAATGCGGGCGAACTCAGTGGCGTGAGTAAACACCAGCTGCTGAGGGTTTTTGGAGATGCGGAGCCCGTGATTGATAAAGAATCGGGACTGGTCATTGGAATGGCCCCGGGACGATTTAAGGGGCTGCTCAAAGTGGTGGATTTCTTTGGTGAAGATGGTGCGATCGCCATCGTTCATTCTGGAGCTGGCTTCCAAGAAAAAGATCGCGTGGAGGCTTTTACACCGCCACAACCTTAAAATGGAGGTCTTTTGAAGTCTGCAGTTCCCAATCTCCTAACGCTCTCCCGCTTAGTCCTCCTGCCCCTCGGATTATATTTTCTATTCGAAGCTAACTATCTCTGGGCCTTCGGAACTTACATCTTCATTGCTTTTACCGATTATTGGGATGGCTTTTTGGCTCGTAAGTGGGGGGTTTGCTCTTCTTGGGGGGTGGTTCTCGACCAAATCTCAGATAAATGCGTTGGACTTGGTTTTTTCTTTGGGCTCGCGCAAATGAATTTGTGCCCGCTGTGGTTTCCCATTTTATTGCTCCTGATTACGCTGTTTTTAGGCATAGGGTATTTATTCACTCAAGTCCTAGCTCCTCATCCTGGCCCTCAACCCAGCCTACGCCTCGGAAAATGGAGTACCGCTTTACAATATATTTGGGTCGGGTGGTTGCTCTTACATCGATTAGCCTCTGATTTTTTCCTGAGCCCTCCCAATCTGGCTGAGCTTAATCAGTGGGGATTTTTACTGTTGGCAGTTTTACAAATTTGGGTTTTTATCCAATATACAAAAAGGCTCTTGAAGGATTATGTCCATGAATTGGGAAGTCATCACCGAACGTAATATTGCTTGGGACCAACTCGAGGCACTTCAAGAAAATCTGCGACAAAAAGTCCTTCAAAACCCGCAACTCGGCTTTTTGCTCTTTTCAGAGCCCCAACCCACTTTTACTTTTGGGCGGCATTCTACGTCGCAAGATCTTCTGTGGGATTCTCAAGTACTCCTTGAAAAAAAAGTAACGGTGGCAGCTGTGACTCGAGGGGGACAATGGACCTATCACGGACCGGGTCAAATTTTATGTTACCCAATTGTTTGCTTGGCTAGTTTAGGTTTCTCTTCAAAATCAGCTCGGAGTTTTGTAGAGATCCTGCGCACCAGTCTCTTTGACTTGCTCACCCAATGGGGGGTTCCAGTTTCTCGAAAGAATGAACCTTTTGGACTTTTTGTGGATCATCGGAAATTGGTTTCGTTTGGTCTTTCTTTTGAACAAGGCATTTCATCTCATGGCCTTGCACTCTACTTGAGTTCTCAGGAACCTTATTTTTCCGGAATCAATCCTTGTGGAATAACGGACCATTTGGTTTCTGATCTGCAGAGCTTCTTTCCCTCTTGCGACTGGGACGTTGCGGCACGCGCTATCGCAAATTCCATCGAAAAAGGTTTCAAAATACTCTAAAGACCGCTAATCTCTAGGGAATTTGAAGTTTATCTAGAGGAGAACTCAACTATGTTACACACCTTTATTGGTTTATTAGCACTCACAGCGATAGCTCTAACCGGTTGTACCGGAGGCGGTAGTGATCCCGTCGTTGCCGAATTCAACGGAACCAAAGTGAAAGCTTCCGAAGCTTTTGCTCAGATCAAAACTCGGTTATTTGATCTGGAAGAAGAAGTTTTCAGAACAAAAGAACAAGCAATCAATGAATATGTAGACCAGAAAATTCTTGAAGTTGAGGCCAAAAAACAAAATCTGAGCAAAGAACAACTCTTGGAAAAAGAAACCGGAGGAGCAGCTCCTGCAGAAGTCTCGGACCAAGAAATCAATGACTTCCTGGCCTCAAAAGGACTTTCCTTAAATGATAAGCGAATTAAAAAAGAAGACGTTAAAGAATATCTCAAATTCCGTCAGAAATTTGAGAAACAACAACAGTATGTTGCAAAACTTCGTGATGCTGCCAAAGTGAAGATTCTAGTAGCCGAGCCAGAATCCCCAAAGTTGACAGTGGCAGTGGAAGGATTGCCCAGCTGGGGAAACACCAAAGCACCTGTGACTATTATTGAGTTCTCGGACTTTCAATGTCCGTTCTGCGCTCGAGCAGTTCCCACTATCGAACGCATCAAAGCGGAATACGGTCCAGATAAAGTTCGATTTGTTTTCCATCACCTCCCCTTGCCCAACCACAACCGAGCTGTGCCAGCTTCACTGGCTGCAAGTTGTGCAAACGAACAAGGTAAATTCTGGGAAATGCACAATATGCTCTTTGAAAATCAGGCCAAATTGGAAGATGGAGATTTGAAAGAGTATGCGAAGAAACTGGAACTAGATGCTGCCAAATTTGCTGAGTGCTACGATAAAAAAGCACACATGGACAAAATTGAGGCGAGCAAAAAAGAAAGTGAGAAGTGGGTATTTCAGCCACTCCTTCTTTCGTCATCAATGGA
>RFNT01000136.1 GCA_009927045.1 bacterium
ATTTATCTCAATGGAACCCGCCGGGAAATCCGAGGTCCGGAAGCTCTGTCCATGTTGGGAGATTGGCTGCGAAAAGAGGCGGGGTTGACCGGCACCAAAATCGTTTGTGCAGAAGGCGATTGTGGAGCTTGTACCGTCTTAAGGGCTTTTCCAAGTTCTGAAAAAAAATCCCCTTAAATTTGAAGCCATGAATTCATGTATAGCCACAGTCGCTCAAATGGACGGTTCTCATATCGTCACCGTGGAGGGCATTCAAAACGGTTCCGATTTGTCGCCAGTTCAAAAGGCGATGCGAGAGTGCCATGGGTCCCAATGCGGGTTTTGTACCCCCGGTTTCGTAATGGCTCTCAGTGGAGCTTTGGAACACCATCGAGCTTTGGATGAGAAAACTGCCTGCAATTATCTAACTGGCAATCTCTGTCGTTGCACAGGGTATCAACCGATTATTCAGGCTGCTATTCAAGCAAAGGCACAAGATTCCCATTCCGTTTCAAAGCGGTATTCAAAACCAGCAGGGATTGTTGATTTGCTCAATCACCAAAAGCGGTCTTTAAAGCTTGTGAGCGAAAAAGCTACATTTTTTGCTCCGGTCTTGCTGGAAGAGGCTCTGCAGTTTGTTGCAGAGAATTCCGGAGTTCGAGTCATGGGAGCCGCTACGGATATCGGTGTGCAACTCAACAAGGGAAAACCCCTCCCGCAGTTTCTACTGAGTCTCCATTTAATATCGAGTTTATACGAGGTGGAGCAACTACCGGATCGTTTTACTATCGGAGCTCGAGTTACTTTGTCTCAGCTTCGGAGAAAAATCGGGAAAAATCAAACAGAGTTTGCACGATTTCTGGATTTGTTTGCCTCGCCTCAAATCAAGAATGTTGCCACACTCGTTGGAAATATCGCAACAGGCTCTCCGATTGGAGATACGCTTCCCTTTTTATTGGTGAGTGAGGGTGAAGTCTGCGTGGCTAAATGGGACTTAAAAAGAAAAGAGATTGTTCGGCGGACCATTCCTTTTGAAAAACTATATTTGGGGTACCGAAAGTTGGCATTAGAAGCGGGCGAAGTGATCACTCATGTCACGTTCAAAAACCCCACACAGGACGAGCACTTGCGAATTTACAAAGTTAGTCAGCGGAAAGATTTAGATATCAGTACTGTGAGCGGGGCGTTTAATTTCAAGATACAGACTTCTGGAAAGCAGAAGAAAATAGGTCAAGCAAAAATTGCATTGGGTGGAGTGGCAGCAACTCCCATTCGGCTATCTGCGATTGAGTCTCAACTCACTGGAAAAGAAATCACCCCAGAATTACTTTCAGAAACAGCTTTACAAATAGGACAGTTCGTCCAGCCGCTCTCTGATCTGAGAGGCACTGCTGAGTATCGAAGGGTGTTGGCGCAGAACTTATTCAAAAAATACAGTTTAGAGGTATTGAGTGAGTGATGGCTTAAAATTTTTAAGGGATTCCGGCAGCGCTCCGCATGATTCCTCCGTCACCCATGTGACCGGTAAATCGGAATACATCGACGATAGGCCCATGCTGAAAAATGAGTTGTGGTGTGGGATACTCTACAGTCCCTTTGCTCGAGCTCGAATTAAAAAACTCGATGTGACCAATGCTCGCGGCATTCCAGGGGTTGCCGAAGTAATCACTGCTGCAGATGTGGCTCATAATGTTTGGGGGACCATTTTTCAAGATCAGCCCTTGTTGGCTGAAAACGAAGTCCAATTTGCTGGGGAAGTCGTGGCTGTTGTGGGCGCTGAAACTCGCGATGCCCTGATGTTAGGCTTAAGGAGTATTCAAATCGAATGGGAAAAACTCAATCCCATTTTGTCGATCCCAGAAGCTATCCAAAAGAAAAGCTTCATTGGTGAGCAGCGGATGATTTCCCGAGGCGATGTAGATCAAGAAATGAGTCAGGCACCGCATCGACTGAAAGGAATAGTGCATATCCAGGGTGCCGATCATTTTTATTTGGAAAGCCAAGCAGCAGTTGTTTATCCTCGGGAAGATGGGCAACTTGAAGTTCACTCTTCTACCCAACATCCGACTGAAACACAGCACGTAGTTGCGAAGCTTGCGGACTTGCTTTTAAAGATGTTGTTTGTGTTGCGAAGCGTTTGGGGGGAGGGTTTGGAGGTAAAGAGTCGCAAGCTGCACCTATAGCGGCTTATGCGGCATTGATAGCTCAAAAGACGGGGCGTCCTGCTCGCTTGGTTTTGAGCAAAGACGACGACATGGTAATAACGGGAAAGAGAAATCCTTTTCAGATCCATTATCAAGTCGGGTTCGATGCTTCAGGAAAAATCCTAGCTCTTGATGCTGAATTGTTTTCCGATGGCGGTGCTTATGCCGATTTATCCACGGCCATTATGGAACGGGCCATGCTTCATAGTGATAATGCTTATTATATTCCTCATATGCGAGTGAAAGGGCAGGTTTGTAAAACCAACTTTCATCCGCACACTGCCTTTAGAGGTTTCGGAGGGCCAAAAGGCGTTGCGATGATTGAGTCAATTATGGAAGATATCGCACGAAGCACTCAAAAAGATGCTTTAGATATCCGAAAGATGAATTGCTATGCGCCGGGGAAAGATACGACTCATTACGGTCAAAAAGTCGAGAACAATATGTTGCCCGGACTTTTTGAAAAGTGTGAAGTTCAGTCGGATTACCGGGCTCGTCGAAAAAACATCCAAGAGTGGAATAAAAAAGCAAAATCGGAAGGATTGAATCCTCGTGGTCTGTCACTTACCGCGGTCAAATTCGGAATTTCATTTACCACTAAATTTCTCAACCAGGGCAATGCGCTTATTATCATTCATACGGATGGCAGTGTTCAGGTTTCTACCGGCGCTGTGGAGATGGGGCAAGGTGTGCATTCTCGGATCGCTAAAATCGTTTCAGACGCATTGGGAGTTTCATTGGATAAAATACGGGTAATGCCGACTTCCACCGAGAAAAATGCAAACACTTCTCCCACCGCGGCGTCTAGCGGTACCGATATTAATGGAGCTGCAGCGCTCAATGCGTGTAAAGAAATCAAGAAGCGCTTGGGAGCGTTGGCAATCCGGTTAGAAAAAATTCCGAAAGAATCTTGGGCCGCTCGAACGGCTGGATTGGGGACAGTGCCCGAGGTGGAACTGGGCCCGTTGGATGAATCCGTTCTCGAACACGTGGAGTTTGCACAGGGAGAAGTCATCGTTAGAAACTCTCAGTGGAAAGTGGCCTTCACCGATCTCGTCCGAGAAGCTTATTTGAATCGAATTTCTTTGAGTGAGTACGGGCACTATCGGATACCTCACCTTGGGTTTGATAAAATCAAAGGGCAGGGCAGAGCCTTTTTGTATTTCACCCAAGGGGTAGCGGCTAGTGAAGTCGAAATTGACCGCTGGACCGGGGAAGTCAAAGTTCGCAGAGTGGATATCGTGATGGATTTAGGGCGCCCGGTAAATCATGCTTTAGATATGGGCCAAGTCACTGGGGGCTTTATTCAAGGGATGGGCTGGGTCACTACTGAAAATCTAGTTTATAATTCAGATGGCTATTTATTAAGCCATTCTCCGAGCACCTATAAAATTCCCAGCATTCAAGACACTCCGCGAGTGTTTAATGCCCATTTGATTGAGAATCATGGCAATGATGTGAATGTAAAAGGGACTAAAGCAGTGGGAGAGCCACCGTTGCTTTTGTGTTTGTCGGTGTGGACTGCTATCCGGGATGCTGTGATGGCCATGCGTGAGGATCAGATTATTCCCATTTCTATTCCTGCTACTTCAGAACGCATTTTGAGAGCTTTGAGTCCTGAGGAGTTTGTGAGTTTATGAGTCGTTTCCTTAAAGGTTATTTAGAAAAAGCTCAGGAACTTTCGGCGCAGGGCATAGATTTTGTTACTGTCACTTTGATTCAGCCCGAAGGCCACGTTCCTCAGGACATTGGCGCCAAAGCAATTGTTACGGCTCAAGGAATTTTTTGGGGCACTGTTGGCGGAGGGCGTTTAGAGGCTCATGCGATTCAGCACGCGCATGACATGATGGTAAAAACGGCTTCTAAAGAACTTACAGAACCGCATTCGCTTCGCTATGACCTTAAAAAAGATCTCAATATGGTCTGTGGTGGCTATGCAACACTGTTTTTTGAACTGAGCACTTCGAGCAGCTGGAACATCGTGGTATTCGGAGCAGGCCATGTGGTACAGGCCACGGTCCCATTGATTGCTTCTTTTGACTGCACTGTCTGGTGTATTGATTCTCGAGAAGAATGGTTAAACAAATTACCCCAGCGGCCTAATTTGAAGAAAATTCTAACTACCGATTTACCTGAATATGTCCACCAGCTGCCTAAAAATTTGTTTTATTTGTGCATCACTCAAGGGCATGCCACGGATTTACCCATTGTGAGAGAGATCCTTAAAAAAGGAGATGCGTTATTTATCGGGGTGATTGGGAGTGTTCAAAAAGCAAAAACGTTGAAAAATACTTTAAAAGAAGAAGGTTTTGCTCAAGAAATTATTGATCAGATCCAATGTCCGATTGGTTTGCCCATTGGAACCAACGCCCCAGCGGAAATTGCAGTCAGTATTGCTTCTCAGCTCCTACAGAAACGAGATTCTCTGGGCCTTTAGCCGAATTGTAGATCAACCCAGCACCTGTTGAATGCATAGGCAGTTGTTCTGCCAGTTATTCAGGAGTTACCTTGAATTCTGTTGGTACATGAGATGCACCTTCCAATCAGCACGGGGTCAATTCGGACAACTTGAGGGGGCATCATGAAACGCATCTGGGGGTTCACAGCGAGTTCCGTTTTGTTTGCAGGGGCCACTTGGCTTTTTCCTTCAAAAACAGATACTTACGCTCAGTTATTTAAAGAGAAATCTATAAAAAAGAGTCCCTCTGGAGCGCTAGGCGCTGAGGGATTTCCCGATGCTTCACTCATTCAAGTCGATGCGAATGGGAATATCTTGATTTCAGATCCTACCAATAAAAAAGTTCGTGTGATTCATCCCACTGGCGCCGTCACCACATTTGGAAGCGGTGGGGGCGAAGCTCCTTTTCGTTTGGAAGGCGGGGGCGGTGGAACTTATGCGGCAGGCCTCTCTGGTTCGAGCACCTATGGAGGCAATAGCTACGATGCTTACACGGCACCTAATGGAAACTCTGTGAGTTCGGGAAGCGGGATAAAAAAGCTGGGAAAAGAAAATGAAGTTTCGGCAAGTCCCAACACCAGCAAAGCAGCGGAGCTTTCGGATACATCGAATTTGGGATTAGGAACTGGACGCGGACTCGCATCGCTGGGACCTTCAAATGGCTCAGCTGGTTTTGGAGAAAGCGCACCTACGGGTGGATCTCAAGAAGTTCCGAACGAACTCAGCACGAACTCTTCGGGATCTTCTAAAACAATAGAGGCCCCGCAGGGCGTTCCTGTGAGTTCGGATCCGGAAAATCTCTCCGAAGGAGATTTGGTTCTAAATAACAATTCCACGCCGCCGGTTGCACCTAAAGCAGATTCCGATGAGCCTGATTTCATTCCTATGACTTTAGGAGGTTCGGGAAATGGAAAATCAGATGGGGCAAAAAATCAGCAGTCGATTCAACCCCCAGATCGGAGACAAAATGCCGGAAAGGCAGAAGATGCAGCTAAGAACGCCATCCCTCCGATTATGCAACAAGCCGATGATGAAAAAGAAAAGGCCAAAAAAGAGCGTGAAAAAACACCACCCAACGAAGGCAAAGCTCAAGAGCACGATAGCAAAGCAGCCGCTTTGATGGCACAAGCTGCAGCGATGGCTGCGGCGATGGCAGGGAACAATAATGCCAAAAATAAAGCAGGCAATGATGACGGTGGCAGCGCTTCGCAACCGATTCAGATTCCGGTTTTTAGTTTTGGAAATCCTGAAGCTCAGCCTGCGGAGCGAGAAGCCCCGGTGCAGGTGTGGGTCCCCAATCCCAACAAGTTTCAGGAGAATTGAGGATACCAGTACAAAAAGCGAGCAGGCTCAGTTAAGCTCGCTGTGAAATGGCTCACACTCCTCTTTTAGCGAAGCCCCATACTTTTTATGTGCGTCCTGCGCCCGGGTGGTTGGATCTGCTTGAGGGTGAAGCCACCCAAATTTTAGAAAGTCCACTTCAAAAATATAAGTTTGTCCCGAAAATCTCTTACCTTCAGGGGGTGGTTAAGGTCCATCGGTGTGATTGGCGTCAGGGGTTGGAACTGCTGTTTAGAACTACTATTGCTCATGATATGGAGTGGCTGGTTTCTGAGTTTTCATGTGGAAGTTGGTCAGATTTGGAAAAAGGACTCGCCAGAACTCGTTGGGCTGAAATCCTTCCAGAAAACGTGAAGACCGCGCATATTGCAGTGAACCTTCATCAAGGCTTCACGTCGGGGACGGCGAAGCTTCGCACTCTTTTTTGCAATTTAACTGGTATTGGACACTCAACGGGGGAAGATGAGCAGCGAATCAAGTGTGAACTGCGTGGAAATAGATTTCGTATCCTCATAAGCATGGCGGGAAGACCGCTCTATCAGCGAGGCTATAAAACGGTGCTCTCGGCAATTGCTCCGCTTCCAGAGCATCATGCTGCAGCTTGTGTCCGCTGGGTGATGGGGGATCCTCATAAAAGTGCTCCTGTAAAAAATATCTATATTCCATTTGCTGGGAGTGGGACTTTAGGATTTGAAACCTTGCTGGTGCTCTCAGGAGCTGGAGTGGGCGCTTTTGATCGCTCATTTGCCTGTGAATCATTTCCTTTTAATTCCCGTGCCACCCTCGCTTTTCTAAGAAAACGAATTTCTCAGCAATTGAAACACATCAAGCCCACTCCCACAGTTGTTTGGAACGATATTAACTCTCAAGCAATCCAGGATTTACAAAAAAATATCGATGGATTTCCGGCTCCAGCGCACCATCAAGTGGAAAGTGGAGATTTTTTTCAGTTTCTACCCAATTTTTCTGGGAGCGATCCCATTCTACTGCTTCTCAATCCGCCGTATGGGGACCGGTTAGCAAAAAAAACGGTGCCTACCCGATTGTTTTCTCAAATTGGAAAGCAAATAAATATAATTTTTGAAAAATATAAAGGGCAGCTGAGGGTGGGATGTATTTGTCCGGACGAGATGACTTGGAGAGCGGTAATAAGCAATGTCCCTAGTGAAAAATCTGAAACTCGGCATTTCACGCATGGAGGGAAAGATATGCGTTTAGTTCGTTGGGGAAGTGTAGAGTGAGTTCAGAGTAGCTTCGTAGAGTCCACTATCGTTCAGAAAAGTTTGCATGATCGATTGAATCGATGTCTGGTTGGTTTTTAAGCTTTGAATAGCCTCTAGCTGTGCTTGTCGAATTTGGTTTTGTTTGTCCGGGGACTGAAAAAACAAAGGGTCTTTTGACCAGTCATGAAAAATCATTTTGACTTCTTGGTTCGTGTTTCCCATGCGTTTGGAAAGCGATCGTAATCCCCACCACCCTATGGATTGTTTTAAATCTCTGGGTGTCTGTTGAATCACATCCTTCCAATCTTTTTGATACCAATTTGCTGTCAGTGCTTTTTCTAAGTTGCCCTGGTAGTTCTGTTGAAACCAGGTTTCGATTTCGGAGGCTTTGATTCCTAAGTTCTGTTGGATCCAACTTTTTTGAACTGTGTTTAGGAAGCGTCCAAAAACTTCTAAATCGGTAGAGGCGTTGATAGAACGAAATTCCATTCCCATCAATCCCGGGGCATCAAATTTATCATCTCCACGAAAGCCCACCCAGGCCATTTTCAACTCATCTTTAAGTTGAGAAGCAGCACCTGTTTTTCCTTTTTCAACAAGATACTGCGCCATCTTTACTAAATTCTGGGGTTTGAGTGAGCCAAAAATATAAACTTCATCTCTGCCAGTTCCACGAGTTCGCTCTCTAATTCTGGATCCCTCTTCCATAATCGAGATCATTTCAGCAGCTAAGTTCACTCGGCGATAAAACTCAGCATTTTGGAGAGCCACCAGCTCTGGATTTTTTTTAAGTTTCTTGTGGGGGATGGGGGCAACTACATAGACATGTTGATGTGTCGGAGGAACTCCAATGAGCTCTTGAAAGTTCCGAGCCTCTTGGCTTGTCTCGCCGGCTGACTTGCGAATTCGGAAATGGAGCTCAACCCCTCCAGGATAATTTTCAGGGCCCATATACTCAATTGGGCCCTTGAGATATTCAGAAGGACGAATAGTGTGCAATCCCGGGTTAAATGGCTTTCCCAAAAAAAGAGTAGTTTTTTTCACATCAGCAAAAACTCCTTCTTCATATTTCACATTAGGAATTGTTCTGTCTTTGTAAAATGGAACTCCCTTCCTTTTTCCACCCTCGGTCAGAATCTCTAATTGTTGATAAGGCGCAAGATTCCGCCATTCCATTTGGCGGATTTCCGAGTCTGTAGATCCCGGAAATAGTTTACGAATGGAGTCTGTGAGTTCCCCGTTCGGCAAAATGCCGCTGACTGTTCCAGTGCGACTTCCAAACAGGGAAAGCACAGGTCTATCTGAAACCATTTCGAGCTCTACGGAGGTGTCCCACCGAGGGCGCGCGAGTTGGTGATAAGCCTTTAAACATTTCAGGAGGGTGTCGGAAGGAGGCGTAGCAGACAGAGTGAGACAAAAGCAGCCCGTGAAGAGTTGCAGGATGGTTCTCAAGCGGAACAAAGTGAATCCCCCGTATCGGCCAGGAGCAAACTGAATAAAAGTTCAACAGGTCCTGAGCGGAAAAAGAATCGTTTGGTAGGGGGAGTGCAAGCAGAGCGCCAGTTGTGGGGAGCATTCCTTAAGAATACAGCAAAAAAAAAGCGGACTGACGCGAGGTCAGTCCGCTTCAGTGTTGTTAACTTAGCCTTTGCATTCGTCGAAATGATCTCCATGAGCCATGTGTTTATGGCCATCGTGTTCGTAGTCCATATGATTGCCGTGTTTCACTGCTTTGTGACCACAGTTTTTTCCGTGTTTATGGCCTGTGTGGTCTTCCTGAGCTTTTTGACAACCAGCAGCTGCATGAGCTGCAGTGGGTTCAGCAGCTTTAGGTTCATTGGCTTGAGCGGTTGCACCCATGAAAGCCACGGATATCATGACGAGTAAGAATGTTTTCATTTGGATTCTCCTAGTTTGAAGTTGTTACTAGGAATAGTTTAACCAGAGTGTGGGCAGGGTTCATTTTAAGATTACTTTAAGAAGTGAAGCGTTGCAGCATCGCTTGATTTTCTTTTCTTTTCACTTGGATGAATTCGAGTAAAACTAGTGCTTCATGTCATTTCGTATTTTAATTGTAGAGGATGAAGCAGATATTGCTGAGCCTTTATCAGAAAACCTCAGCAGGGATGGGTTTCAGACGGGTATCGCACCCACCGGTGAGAAAGCTCGACAGTTGCTCACTCACCATTGGGACTTGGTTATTTTAGACTTGATGCTCCCAGATCTGTCGGGAGAGATTTTACTCAACTACCTGAAACAGCAGCCCGACTATCCCTCCGTGCTTGTTTTGACTGCTCGAGGGACTATACAGGATAAACTTTCACTGTTTCGACAAGGCTGTGACGATTTTTTAAGTAAGCCCTTTTTATATGAAGAACTATTGGAACGCGTAAGAGCGCTTTTGAGACGTTCTCAGCGAGTAAAAAGCGAAGTGCTCCAGTTTGAAGAGTTTCATCTGGATCCAGCTACTTTTAGATTGCGAGTGAATCAGCAGGAAACTGTGCTAACCCCCAAAGAGGCCTCTCTTTTAAAATTTTTCTTTTCCGCCGCTGGAAGATTGGTTTCCCGAAAAGAAATTCTGGAGAATATTTGGGGGTTGAGGCAAGAGCCCAACACTAATTTTATTGGAGTTCACTTATTTAACCTGAGAAAAAAACTCAGCGAACTGGGAAAAGAAAGTTGGTTACAGACCGTTCGCAGCAGCGGATTCGTATTTTCAAAACCGGAGAAAACCTAATGTCTTTGCGCCTCCGGTTCTCCTTGTTTTTCACGCTGGTCTCTTTTTGCTCGCTTGCTCTTTTTTCCACACTGATCTATCGACAAGTTTGGGAAAATGCGATGACAGGTGCAGAGGAATATCTCAAAGAGCTCACACAGCATGAGTCCGAGCATTTGAGTCTACCCTCCCATCAATCAACGGAGCACCAGGACACCCCTCATTATAAAAACGTTTACCTCCGAATATGGCGTGCGAAAGAGCTGATTTACAACTCTCATCCCAAAGAGAGTAAATCAGGTTTTTCACCCTTGATGCATTCAATTTCTACTGTTCACCAAGGAGTGCCCTACGAAATCACAGGTTACTATGATGTTTCCTTAATTCATGAGCATTTGATCCTTTTTAGAAATACACTGATGATGGGTTGTCTCTTGGCCTTGTTCGCAATGTTCCCCATCAGTTGGTTTTTTACAAAAGGGCTGTTACGACCCTTTGCCTTATTAGCGAAGAAGACTTCAGATCTCACTGCCGATCAACTCAGTTTTAGATTGCCAGAGCCAAAATATCGGGATGAGTATGGAGTGCTCGCCAGAAATTTTAATGCTTTGTTTGTTCGGCTTGAAAAAAGCTTTATTCAATTGCGACATTTTGCTGTGAGTGCCTCTCATGAAATGAGAACACCTCTTTCAGTAATTATTTCTCAAACCGAAAATGCGCTTAGAAATGCAGAAAAGAATGGGCATCAGAGTCAGAGTCATTTAAACAAGATCCTCCAATCTGCGATTCGACTCCGAAATATCATGAACCAGTTATTTGTGTTAGCAGAAGCCGATCGGTTGGGACAAGAAAATGCCGGCTCTTCCTTTGAGGTTAAAGAAACGATTGAGAGCGCACTCGGGGATCTCAAAGCCGTTTATTTGGACATGAACAAGACATTAAGTGTGACTCATATTCCTGAGCAACGAGAGTTTATTGGCAATCAAGAGCTTTTTGTCAGTGTTTTCAATAATCTTTTGGAAAATGCACTGAAGTATTCAAAAAGCCGAGTTGAAATATCCTACGCTGTAAAATCCTCGGGGTTAGAAGTGTGTATTGAAGATGATGGACCGGGAATCCCGGAAACGCAGAGAGAATCTGTGTTTCAGCCATTCTTTCGAGGAAAAAAGAGTGAGTCAGTGGTGCCTACCAGTCATGGGTTAGGTCTCACCATTGTTCAGGCTTGTGTTCGGGCCCAGCAGGGGAGTATTGAACTTGGAGAATCAGTTTTGGGGGGGCTGTCAGTGAGTGTGAAACTCCCCCACCTCAGCCCCGCCCGATAATTATTTAGATTTTACGATGCTGCCATCAACTGGATTGAAGTAAATTTCAACTTTTTTTCCCTCTTTATCTATTCCATAAATCTCGTAACACGTTCCGGGTTGTTTGAATTTTTTGATGGTATAGCCCTCAGCCTCAACCTTCTTTTTAAAGTCAGCTTCAGACATCCACTTATCTTTGGGTTCATCCGTACAATTTTTCTTAGCATAAGCCCCTAGGCTCAACGTGAGAAAACAAAGCGTCAGTATTTTATGTTTCATGACTAAATCCTCCTAGCGAAAGACTGTAAAACAATGGTGATAAAGGTCAATAGACTGGCCAGAAAAAAAAGGTGATACTGAGGGCAGCAGGGGACAATTATGGACAGAACTGAATCAAAAAAAAGAAAAGAGCTCGTTTACGACTTGCCGACTCGTTTGTTTCATTGGCTATTTGCTGTGTTATTCCTCTCGGCCTTTGGGATTGCGAAAACCATTGATGACGAATCGAGAGTCTTCACTTTTCACATGCTCTTGGGGCTTACTTTGGGGGGACTGGTCCTGTGGCGAATAGTCTGGGGGGTCATGGGTAGTCAGTACGCACGGTTTTCTCAGTTTGCACTCCGGCCTCGGGAGTTGGTTTCTTATTTAACAGGGATTGTTTCTAATAAAAAGGAAAACTGGACGGGCCATAATCCAGCATCTAGTTGGGCTTCGCTTTTTATGATGGGGAGCGGTTTGGGTTTAGTGCTCTCGGGGGTCTTGATGATCTTAGGCACTGGCAAGGAATTCTTGGAGGAGTTTCACGAATGGTTTGCCACTAGTTTTGCTGTATTGGTGATTTTGCATATCTGCGGACTCATCCTGCATTCAATGCGATATCGAGATGGTATTGCTTTGAGTATGGTCACAGGGAAAAAAGAAGACGTGACCAAACCCATTTCAAAAGTTCATTTTGGAACTGCAGCTTTCTTGCTTGCGCTGCTTTTGGGATGGGCCATCTACCTATTTCAGAATTTCGATTCTCAGAGCCAGAAGCTCCGACTTCCAGGGCTGACTTTGCAGTTGGGAGAACCGATTACGGATTAGGCCGCAGGCGCGACTTCACTACTTCATAGGCATTCGCTAAGCCATAGCCAAACGTGTTGTTGGGTGAAGCAGAGCCTGGAACTCCACCACAACTTTGCTGACTGGTTTTAGGTTCCGCTTTATCTTTGATAAGACTTTCAGTCAGTTCAATCTTTCCAATCAAGGAAGGATCTGCGGACCACAGTAAAGCAACGAGACCTACGACGTGAGGACCAGCCATCGAAGTTCCACTCCATCCAAACTCGGCATATCCGCCCCCTTTCACACAGGAGCGAATATTTACGCCGGGAGCAGTGACGTGAGGTCCAACCTTTTTATCTAAAGTACTGGGACCTCGACTGGAGAAGCTAGCGATTGAATCATCCCGATGATCATTGGCGCCAACACTTAGTAAAAGGTCTGAATGGAAGGCGGGACCTGTTTTGATGGTGGAACACGCACTGCCATCATTGCCTGCAGAGGCCACCACAAAAATTCCGGCTGTTCTCAGAGCGATGAGGACCTGTTCAAATTCTCCTCCTTCACAGCCTTCTGAAGGCGTACATCCCCAACTGTTGTTGATCACGTGCGGAGCGAGATCGGGGCGAGCATCTCGAATCGGATCTCCAGTTTGTGGCCAGGGGGCCAGAAACCATTGGAAGCACTCTGTGTACATCTCTGGGCTTCCTATTCCACTGTCCATATTCCGACAAGCAACCCAACGCGCTTTCGGAGCAACGCCAATCTGATTGCCTTTAAAATCGTCGCCGACAATCGTGCCAATGGTGTGAGTGCCGTGGCTATGATCATCACAAGGAGCAGAAATGTTATAACCACAGGAAGAACTCCCACCGATATTTTTTTTAACAGCATCATGCCAAGAGTACTGGTGATTGGCTTGTTTTCCATCCCAGCCTCGGTAATGGGCTTTGAGAGCTGCGTGATCCCATCGCACCCCGGTATCTTGTCCGCCCACGACAATGCCTTCGCCAAACACTTTGAATTGATCCCAAACTTGAGTGGCTCCAAAGCGAACAATATTTGCACCTGGTCCTTTAGGATTGTTTTCATCTCGCTGCTGGGATTGGGGGAGCGCTGCTCGGATCACTGGATTTGCTGAAACCTTTCTGACATCTGCTCTTTGAGAAACCATTTCTAATTGAGTCCAAGAGATGTTTTCTGCCACAATCGAGTTATTAATGTAGAAAGATCGTGCTGGGATGTTTTGCTGCTGAAGCCAAGCTAATAGACTCGCTTGGGATCGTTCTGCAGTTTCGGTGAGCGCTTTGAAAACGGCTTTGCCTCTTTGGTCACGAGAAAGTTTTAGATCGATTTTGGAGAGATCTGCTTTGTCCGCCATAAAAATGAAGACCGTGGGAATCGTTTGATCTGCTCTCAGCTTTCCATAATGAGTCACAAGCCAAGGAGAAATTTTGGAAGACTCTCCTCCCCAACTTGAAAGAGAAGCGATCAAAGTAGCACCCAGAATGAAAGTTCGAAAAATTGAAGTTAGCATGTAGGTCCTCCAAAAAAGTATGCTTCATTATAATCCATAACTGGTTGGAAACATGAGAAAAAATAGCGCTAGCCTTGTGTTTTTTGAGGAATCCAGTAGAACTGGTCCGCATGAAACTGCGTTTCAAAATTCTGATCGTTCTTGGTTTCAGGTGTTGGTTAGCCGTTGCAGCTCAACAGCCTCTGGAGCTTTTTAAGGGCAAGGATTGGTCAGGATGGAAGAGTTCACAGTCGGGCGGACCTGTGCGTTGGAAAATTGGTGCGGGATTCTTTGAAGTGGTTCCAGGAACAGGTGATATTGAAACTGAAGCAGTCTTCAATGATTTTGATTTGCATGCCGAGTTCTGGGTGCCTTTTTTACCCGAGAAAACCGGACAAGATAGAGGGAATAGCGGTATTTTTTTACAAGGCCGCTATGAGGTTCAAATTCTAGATAGTTGGAACAACGAATCCTACTTAGAGGGCATGTGTGGGGCCCTGTACAAGCTCATTCCCCCGTTGGTTAATATGAGTTTACCTCCAGAGCAATGGCAGACTTACGATATTCAATTCAAAGCTCCTCGTTTGGATACAAACGAAGTAGTGGTAACTCCCGGTGAAATTACAGTGATTCATAACGGGCGAGTGATTATTGATCGGGGACTTTTTGAGCGGGGCACGGGTTCCGCCGCCAAGAAAAAACAGGGCATTCCAGGACCCCTGCGGTTGCAAGATCATGGCAGTGCAGTCAGATTCAGGAAACTAGTCCTCAATCCGCGAGATTTCCGTTAATCTGATCGAATGGCGGAGCCCACATTCCATTCTTTTGAAGAATTTTGGCCGTATTATTTAGGAGAGCATCGGAATGCTCGATGCCGCCAGCTGCACTTTGTTGGCACGCTAATAGCTCTATGCACTCTAATCACCTCCGTTCTTCAACAAAATATTCAGTGGGTGCTTGCGGCTATGCTTTCAGGGTATAGCTGTGCGTGGGTTGGGCACTTCTTTTTTGAGAGAAACAGGCCTGCTACGTTTAAATTTCCCCTGTATTCATTCCTGGCAGATTGGAAAATGTTTGGGCTCATGGCCCAGGGAAAGCTCGGTGCGGAACTACACCGCTTAGACCTCTCTCAGGAATAACTTTTACCCGTCTTTCATTTCCACAACAGTGACTTTTTGAATGTTCACTTTTTCCACAGTCACTAGGTACTTTTTCGTCGCCTCGGGTAAGTGTCCCCACATTTTGATAGCGATATAAATACTCAATACTGCGAATGGGATCAGGAAAGCCGGCCAAAACAACCAGCTGTGGCCCGTTAAATATCCTAAAGACACTGATTGCAATCCCGTTCCCAGATAAACAAAACCATCTGTGATGCCTGATGCAGTCGCAGTGAGTTTTCGTCCTCCAAAATCGGCTGCTGCGGTTCCAGACATTAAGGAGTGAATGGAAATAGAGAGCAAGCAGATGAGCACAGCGCAAACCCCAACGACTCTGGGCGAGCTTTCCAAAGTAAAAAATAAAATCACACACAGGATCAGAATACCGCCCCCAGCAAAAGCTACTGGTGGGCTTCTTCTTGAGTGGAAAATATGATCCGAGGCGTAGCCAATTGCAAAGCCCCCAATAATGCCAGAAACACAGAGCAAAAGACCCCAATGCTTGAGAAAGAATTCAGCCCCGGGCTGCGCTACTTCTTTAGCAAAAATAAAATACCACTGCATGACGCCGTTACGAATCACACCCGTTGTGAACTCCACCACAGCAATGAGCATCAGTACTGGATTTTTGAAAACAAGTTTCAGCGTATCTACCATTGAATATTCCACATGCATTTCGCCCGAGGAAGCATCATGGGTGTCAAAATCTTCAAACTTTGCTTTTGCAGGAGTGTCCTTGATGAGCCAGGCATCTAAGAGTGTCCAAACGAGAAGAATGGCCGCTGGAATGAAGAAAACGAGCCAAGTCGCATCGGTTGGTTTGGTATCTACTGCAAAAATTTGTCGGAAGTACAACTGAAACCGAGTGGGTTCAGCGATCTGCTTTTGCGAAGCTTCGGCGATCGCGGTTCCCCAATCAAACGCAAAGTAAACCCCGAAAGAAATGAGGGTGCCAAAAATAGCTCCGAAAATTCCCCGCTCTCTCACATGGAACCAATAAGCTTTAACCTTGATGATAGATACTGCGCCATAACTCTGAAAAAACATGTTTAAGGAATACAGCGCTGCAAAGCTGAGCGTGATATCAAAGGGCCACCGTTGGTTGAGCAAGAGGTAGGTCAATGCGCCCATGGCGATATTCGCAATGGAGGAGCCCAGAGTCGCAATGATAATACCGCGTTTGCCGCCAAACTTATCGACGAGTGGGCCGTTCAGAAGAAAAGAAAGGCCGTAAATGATCGTGCCCGCTCCGAAGATAAGACCAAAGCTTTCTTTGTTCATGAGCGGACCGAGCGCGTTCTTTGTTACGTTCAAGTTGTAGCGGGCCATATAGAGAAACGCATAACTCATGCCCATAGGAAACCAGTTCACAAATCGACGGAACATGAATTTCCGGCTGTGATCGAGAGGGTTATAACGGAAGTATAAGACGACTACGGAAAGTAATGTGAGGGCAACTAAACCAAGGGCCATGACCACTCCTTAAAAAACTGACTCGAGCTCAAAGTTTCCAAGCTTGTATCGTGACTGATCTGAAGTTGTAAACGAGGAATGCGTTTTTAATAAGTGCCGGAGGGTTGGTGTAAAACAACAATAAAAACAGCTACTTATTGACGGAACCGAAAGTCTTTCTATAGATGGCAGGACGAACAGAAAAACTGAGCCAAAGGGGTCCGAACATCAACGCATTGAGGGCTGGATTCCCGCAATCAAACTCAATCGAATCTACAATGCGGGAATGTTGAGTAGACAGCTCAATCACTTGGTGTTCATGCCGCCAGTGTTTCAAAGGAAAGGGGAGCTGGGTGCCCTCATCCACAAAGACCCAACGCCCCGGTTCTTGGTGCGCTTCGGTAATCGTGCTGACCCAGCTCTGTAAAAAGCCGGGAACTCCCAACTCTAAGTGGACTTCATGCCCCTTTTCACACCCATCAAAGCGTTTCAAGTTCAGAGTCATGAAGGGAGGCTTCAGTTTAAGAAAAAGATCTTGATTGAATTGCTGTTGAACCGTTTTTAAGTTGGCCGCAACTTCTGCTTGGAAAAAAAGTTTCATCGCACCCTTACACTAACGTAGAATGAGGCCGGCGAAAAGTTTTAAGGAGAAAGAAATGAAGCCAGTAGTAGTGATCGGCGCGGGATTATCGGGGCTCAGCTGTGCGCTCCATGCCTCAAGGGCAGGTATTCCCGTGCTTTTGCTTGAAGCAAAAGCTTCGGTGGGGGGACGCGTAGCTACTCAACGAACGCCCAATGGATTTCTAGTAGATGAGGGATTTCAAGTATTGCTCGATTCCTATCCTGAGTTGGATTCGGTTGTAGATCGCGCCCAGCTTCACTTGCAGTGTTTTCATTCCGGGGCTCTCATTTACACGGGAGATACGCTCCAAGTCTTGGCGAATCCCTTTCGGCATCCCGGGGAGCTGCTCAATACGTTGAGTTGTTCAGCGGCTAGCCTCAAAGATAAAGCACTTGTAGTGGGATTGATGTTGCAATCACAGTTAAAAACGAGTGATACCCCCGTGGGAAAATGCACCACTCTGCAAGCTTTGAAGAACTACGGTTTCAGTGAACATTTTATTGAGTTTTTTTGGCGACCTTTTTTAGCAGGGGTTTATTTGGATAATGAGCTTTCCCTAGGTGCCGATTTTTTCAAATTTCTTGTCCGTTGTTTTGGTTGGGGAAAAGTGTGTTTGCCTGAGCAGGGAATGGCGGCTCTCCCGCAACTGATAGCCGAGCAATTGCCGGCAGGCACGCTTCGGCTCAATACTTCAGTAGCAAAATGGAGCGCAGACAAAGTGTGGCTTGCTTCGGGAGAAATCGTGGAAGCCAGTCAGGTCATCTGTGCAGGGTCTAAGCCTCCTCATGGCACTCCATCTGAGCCTCCATTTCGGTCAGTGACCACTTACTATTTTACCAGTCCAGAGCTTCAAGAGCTTTCTTGGGATCGTTGGTTGATTTTAATTCCCCAAACCCTGGGATTCACCATATCCCACATGGCTCTCATTTCCTCAGTAGCTCCGAGTTACAGTGCTTCAGGAAAGCCATTACTGAGCGGTTCAGTAGTAGGTAAAAAACAGGCATCGGTTGAATCAGTTATGAAGGATATTGAGAAAGTGGCAGGCAGGGCTTTGAATCTTGAACTAGTCACTGTGACTGAAGTGGTGCAAGCTCTGCCGATAGTTCCTGAATCTAGTCCCGAGGGCTTTCTTAAAGCAGATGGCGTGATTTATTGTGGAGATAGATACACTTCTCCTTCAATTCAAGGCGCATTGAAATCAGGGCGATTGGCAGCGGAGTCTCTCCTCGTAGAAAGCGCTGATTGAGCAGCTCCAGCGGCTTTCGATTCGCGTCTCAAACGCATCAGTAATATCCAAATCAATAATAAAGTGGAGCCAAAAGCAATCATCACATTCACCAGGGAAAGTTGTTTTCCAGACTTTTCAAGAAAGACCACTTTCCAGAGGGTGGGTTCCTTAAAGTGCGTTGGCGAAAATTCGACGCTGCTCAGTTGTCGAGTTGGTTCTCCTTGAGGAAACTCTTGCAGTGATGAGGTTTCCAATGAATTTACAGACTTTTTAGCAACCAGAATCGATCTGATTTCATCAAAGAGTCCTGAATATGTGGAAAGCGTCGTGCGAGCCGCTTGTTTTGTGGAGGCTTCAGATGTGTTAGTGGGCGATGAATTGGCGGTTATCACCGGACTACTGGCCCCCGGCAGTTTGGCTGGAGTGGATTGCAGCACTGGAAGAGTTAAAATTGAGCGCTCTGCTGGAACACTCATCTGAATTTCTTTATTCTTTTCCGGAAAAACCGGCAGCACTACTGTGGGAATCATCGCTGATTGCGCTATCCCCGATTGGGCGGACAAAGGACTTACGTTGGTATTGGCCTGCAGAGGAACTAGTGGAATCTGGCTTGGAGTCGCGCTGTTTTTTATCAATGACAAGGTTTCAAGAGCCGGAGTTGCTTTTGCCATTTCTGGAGCCGGTAACTTTTCGATCTTTATTCCCGGGACTGGGATTGGAGCAGCGACTAATTCAGGTTTTTTGATCGATTCAGCAGAGGGACCTGGTGTTGGTTTCTCGACAAGCAGGCGAGGTGCTTCTGGTTTGATCGGTGCTACGGGAACTGCTGTTGCATAAAAATCGGGCAGTGGTAACGGACCTATCGGACTCAAATCCTTTTTGTTTTCTGGACCAGGAGTCGGTCGATTAAAATTAAAATTCTGTGTAAGAGCGAAAGAAAAATCAGGAGGCGTCGTGCCTTTGGATATTGGATTGGAAGTGAACGAAGGCAGAGCGTTTTCAGGATTCGATGCAGGTGGTTTTGGACGATCCTCAGCTTTTGGAGTAACGGCAACTGGTGTTGGCGAACTCAAGGGGAGCTTGGGCTCAGAATTGGGAGCGACTACAGGAGTTTGTGGAACAAAGGCATTCTTGGGCTCAGGAGTTGTGGGCACTGCTGCTGTGAGTGGTGACGGGTTCACTGCAGAGGGTGTGGCCGGGCTCGACGTTGGAGCTACTGCAGGGGTTTGAGCAGTCGGGAGAGTTGATTCACCCACCAGTCGTGAAGGTGTACTTTCTGGCTGAGGACTGCCCCCTTTTACCTTTGGCGGAGTACTGCTCGGTGCTGAAGCTTCTTTGGGCAAGCCGGGCTGTGGAGTGCTGTTTGGAGCAGTGAGTGGCTGAGTTCCAGTAGGCAAAGGAATAGTAGCTATCGGAATTACTGTTGTGAGTCCTGGCCCCGTTGCCGCTGCTATTGCTGCGGCGGCTCCTACTGCTGCCTCGTGAGGCTTTTGAGAAGGCCCCTTATCAGTCCCGGATGTAATAAGAACCGCAGGAGGTGAAGGACTCAGAGAAACTGGAGAACTCCCTGGCCTTCGAAAACTGGGTAGGGAGTTAGCCCCTGGAGCTATTGCAGGACCTGAAGTAACGGGTCCAGCCGTGGTGGTGACTGCTGAAATATAATTATTCAGATCAAAGTTATGAAACGAAGTGCTATCTTCCGGTGAAAGGCCCCCTTTTCTTGCCTGATCTACGAAAGCTTTAATCTGATCCCGTTCCCTTTCAAACCCTGGTTGTTCGGCCAATGATTCTAGTTGGGAAAGTTTACCATTGCGGCCATAGCAACACTCTTCATGGGGATTCTTTTGGCTTGGACTAGTTTCTTGAAGGGGCTCTGGAGCGCGCACAGAAGATTCATGACTGGGTTCTCCAGTGGCTTTAAAAGATATTTGAACCAAGATGAGTAAAATGAACCACGCTCTGATATTCAGCCTGCTCACAGAGTCCTCCCCAACGAAATATGTAGACTGAAAGTGTGCAATTTAAGGGCCTTCATTCTGAAGCTGAACCCTGCATAAAATCTGTCGGAGGGCTGTCTAAATCCTAGACAGGTGTTGTTACCGAGTTGTCATTTTCACAATTCAGAAAGGCTCTTTTAATTCTCAAAATGCAAGGCACTCTTTGTGCAATTGGGACTCGTGCCCTGGAAGCACTCGAGGGCCAAGGTCCGTTTGAAGCTGAGGTTGTGACATGCAATTGTTTACGAAGTGGTTTCTCATTTTCACTTTTTCTCTGATCGGTTTGGCAGAACATGCGGGGAGTGGAGCTCTTCGTCAGTCTCGCCCTCAAGGACCCAAACCCTGTCCCGGGTATGACGTCAACGATCCTTTTTCACTGAACGTGCGCTATGCCCGAGGCCCCAGGGCGGGGCAGTGTATGAATTTATTTGATTACCGACCGGCTCATCTTTTAACTCAAGAAGAAGCTCAACAGTACGCCGCAAAAGCCGAATTGCCTCCACCCGAACCCGGTGAAATTTGGATTGGAAATGTGTGGCATCGGGGCAAATTCTATGTAGTTCGAGTTCCCGCATTGGCCGTGGATGATGTGCTTTTCCAAATTGAGCGTTTCGACCCGAATATTCCTATTTTGGATTTCATCAACAAGCGCCGCTGGTTTGCAGCACACGCCCAAGTGCGGTTTAAATTGAAGAAGGGGAAAGAAGCCACATACATTCCTCAAAAACTCGATGACGGTTCTCCTGCTTTTGAACTTTCAAATGTCGTGATCTCCTCAGAAGCTGTTCGACCTAAAGGGGAATCCTTCGGTCCATTAAAAGGAAACAATGAACATTATGGGCTTGCGAAGCGAGCTGTATCATTGGAAGAAGTGATTGATGTCTCCGTTAAGAAACTGAAGCATCAAATTGCCCAGTACCCCATTCAAACGCAAGTTCCCAAAGAGCAAGTGGATCAAGTGCGGCAGAATTACTTACTCTCGGCGATCACTCGTGCCGATAGAGATTGGCAAGCTTATCGCCAAGGCAAAACGGTGTTCTATGACACGCAAGATCGCAACTGCCTGTCTGACGCCGTGGATATTTTCGACGAGGTCACCGATTACCGAGGGATCTCCCGTGGTCAAGAGCGAGTGCCGGAAACCCGTCCACGAGAGCTCTTGCCGGCCCTGTCCCAACGGGGGCTTTTAACCCCGGGCAAGTATCCGACTTTAAACCGAGAGTACGGCTACCCTAATTATTAAATAATTTGGCCTTGGCGGGTTTAGGCGTGGGGTGCTATTTCTTACCCCATGAAGAAAAACATCCATTTCAGCGTTCTGTTTGCGATCACTCTCAGTTCTTGGGCTTTTGCGGGAGTGTTCAAATTTCAATTGCGAGGCTATCCAAAGCTAGAGAGAAACTGCCATGCTCAAACGGAAGCCGTTGCCGCGCTCTTTGAAGCCGGAATGCAAGCCAAAGTTCTTCACGTAGAATGTCTTTCTGAAAAACAAACAGGTTATGATTTCAATATTGAATACGAAGCGCCTGAAGCACTCGAGTTCGTATCTACAGACTACTCCTTTGTGGTAACGCATTCTCCAGGTCGGTATCGTGAACAAAGCGAATGTCTTAAGAAGCTTCCTGAACAGGCGGCTCTTTTTGAGCAAGTCACCCACTTGAAACCTGCATTTTCTTACTGCCGAAGCATGGAACTCTCTGTTGGAAAAAACTGGGAAGTGATTCTCATTGCAAAAGGACGGTCCGAACAGATCCCCGAGCTGGGGGGCTATATGTTTTTTTCGAAGCCCTTGGAAGTGACTGAAGAAGTTCTGAAAGCACAAATGAATCAGGCCTTGAAAAATCAAGGGGCTATTCTTGCGGATATGATTTTTCATAACAACTCGGTGATGGGAACGAATGGAGCCAGTATTCATTACTTTGCTCCTAAACGGGTAGAGTTTCACATGGAGCGGGTCTCTCAAGTGACTCAACCGGATATCTGCTTCCAGCAAGCCCGTGAAGTGAGAGCCTTCATGGCGGATTACGGAGACCAAATTTTTGGGATTTATTGTGGAGATAGGAACCTGGGATATTTTGATTTGCATTTAGGGTTTCTCAATAAACCTCGGTTTTCTTGGTCCTGGGCCGTGGATACTTTTTCGTCTTGGAATGAGTGCGAGCGAAATCGATCGGAAGTGCTGAAGCATTATGAGGGAAGTGCGGTCGAAGTATTGTTAGGCGGAGTATGCTCCAGAAATTATCAGATTGAGAAGTATCAAGTTGTGTTATTTAGAGCTAAGAAATGAAAAAAATGGTTTTAAGGGAGATTCAGCTAGATTGATTTTAACGGCCCGGTCAAAAACGGCCAATGGCAGTTCTCGCGGAGAAGTACTGAAATGAGCCGCTCCTGAGACTCGCAACAAATCCTCACTTTGTCTTTTAGATAAACTAGCAAATTCCCCGGGGTTCCAGATATCAACTGTTGATTGATTGCTGCTGGCCAGGTCCTTGAGACCAGAAACTCCATTCGCAGTGATCACATGCCAGAGATCCCCACTTCCAAGTGTGCTGGCAGGCTTAAACCCCGGATGGGCTTGACCCGGTAGGGTTTTATCTTGGCCTTCAGAGTTCTCATATTTCATCGTGTAATTGCGATCCGAGGGCTTAAAGGTGAAGTATTGATTTTTGAGCATGTCTTGAGTGGATTCTGGATACATTCCCAACTGTTTCTGGAGCAGCGCCTGACCTGATTCACGGCTTTGGATGAGATCCGAAGCAAAAGGCTCCAGACCCGATTGAGTCATCATATTTTTGGTAGCCTCATTGGCAGGTAGGCGCAGAACGTTCCCAGGTTCAGCAAGCCATCCCAGGCCCGTTTCTTTCAGTTTGTTCAGCAATTCAGGATTTTTGAGTTGTTCAGCGGAGGCACTCAGAACGAAGTGGCCATCCACACTTCTGGTATCAACCAGTTTTTGAAAGGCATCTTCAGAGGGACCCGCATAAGGTTCTTTAGCAACCGGGGGAGCTGCTGACACTGCCGGAGCTGCTGGTGCAAGTTCTGGATCCGGCTGTTGTGGCTTGGATAAGGGTTGTGAAGGCGAGGAGACCCCACGGCTGAGCAGCGGCGCTTCTGCCGCTCCCTTAAAAATGCGACCATCCTGAGACATGACTAAACCCGAGGGGAGCTTTTCAGATTTGTAAGAGTTTCCATCAAGTTTTCCAGTAAATGCATTTTGTGTGGGCTTGCCATTTTCAAAGCTGGCGCGAATGATTCCATTTTCCGTTTTATAAATAGGAATTTTCTTATTCCCTTCAATGCCGGAACGCCCAGCCACTTTTTGTAACTCCCGCTGGTTGAGTGTTTCAGTGACATGGGCGAGTGCTTGGGCCTGAGGTTCGGTGAGTTCTCCCTTTTTCTCTTGTTGATCTTCTAATGTTTCTTGAAGCTCTAACAGTTTATCTGTGGGCTCTGCATCTAGTAGCTCCTTCAGCTGGGCGGGGTCTTGGGGCTCTTGAACCACTTGACCATAAAGATCTAACTGTTCTTGGTCCTGGGGTGGGAGTTCCTCAGCGCGTTCTTCTTGAGCGGGGGAATTATTTGGTTGCGTAATATGCTTGCCCAATCCTTCACTGGGATCAACAACCTCGATTACGAGCCAGCTTAGGGCAACTAAGCGATGCGGTTTCATAGAAGTACCCTCAAAAAACTAGTTGAGAATACAAGGAGCAATCGCTGTGCCGATTTTTAAAAAGACAGACAACAGTTGAAAAGGCTTCAAACTTTCGGTGTGTGCTGAGAGTATACTGGGAGCTGTATTCTTGTATTCACTTCAGACGCACAGTCTACGGACCGATCACCGGAAGTGGTTGCACCACTGGAACCGGTCGGGCCAAGAGCTCGCGATCTAGAGCCAGAAGTCCCTCGGGAGAGCTTCCGATGATTTTCAGCTTTTGTTGTAGGTCTGTAAAATTGGATTCCTCTTCAATTTGTTCCTTAACGAAAAACGCCATCGTGTTTTCCAGATCATAAGCTTTAGAAGCTCTTGCCCGTTCATAAAGAGCATGGACTCTGCCTGTTTGCTCTTCCTCTGCTTTCAATCCGAGTTCAGAGCTCTCCATAGCTGTGAGGTGCTTCTTGAAGGTTGCTGGCTGTAAAGCTTCCAGTCGGACTTCATTTCCCTTGTCGGTCAAAAATTTCATCATGAGCCGAGCAGAAATAAGCGGCTTCCATCTAAAAGACCGACTAGAAATGATTTGAAAGCCATAGAGTACCTCACCGGAAAAATGATATATTCACGCAGTATCTAACGAGGAGAGATAAAGTCAAAGTGTTTGATTTTTTGTTTTTCATTGTGTGTTAGCATGAGCTACCGCCGTCTCTTTATTGGAATTCCTGTCACCGGACCCGTTGTGGATGAAATCTTGCTGCTCCAGGAGGAATGGCAGAGGAAGTTCCAGTTACCTCCAGAGTCACGAGTCCTGCCAGCAGATTTTCATGTCACGCTACACTTTTTAGGAAAAGTGCCGGAAGTTCAGATTCCTATTTGGGAAAAAGAGTTAGGCGCTATCCGATTGGCGTCTCCGTTTTCTTTTCAATTCAACCGGTGCCTTCCGTTTCCAAGTGCTTTGCAGGCTCGTGTGGTTACTTTAGGGGGGGGTAGTGGTGATTCTCCCATGAATCAACTGCACCACGGCTTATCAGCCTCTGTGAATGCATTGGGTTATTCGCTAGAGAAACGCGTATTCACTCCACACATCACTTTATTTCGAGGAAAGGGATTCATCCTGCCAAGGGAACTCGAAGTGAAAAGCTCCATCACCCTCCAAGTATCGAGTTTTGCTCTTTTTGAAAGTCATTTGACACCCCTTAAAAAACGTTATGAGATTTTAAAAGAGTTTTCGATCGTAAAATAAACAGGAGAAAAAAGTGGACGCTCAATTTTGGTTGGATCGTTGGAAAAATCGGGAAATTGGATTTCATAAGACGGAAGTGAATCCCATTTTGCTCGCGGTTCAACAGCAACTCGAGCTTAGGTTAGGGCAAAGAGTTTTGGTTCCTTTGTGTGGAAAATCGTTAGATATGGTGTGGTTTTCGCAGCAGGGACTCCACGTTACAGGTGTTGAGCTCGCGTCAGCTGCTTGCGAGGAGTTTTTTTCAGAAAATCGTCTCAAGGTGCAGAAGGAACAAGAGGGAGGTTTTTCGCTTTATTCCAGTGATTCTATCCATCTCTGGTGTGGCGATTTTTTTAGCTTTCCTGAGACTCAAAAGTTTGACTTGATCTATGATCGAGCGGCAACTATCGCTCTGCCGGAATCACTCCGAGCCAACTATTTTAAAAAAATTCAGAGCTTTTTAGAGACCGGGGCACGGTTGTGTTTAATTGCTATTGAGTATGATCAAAACCGTTTGGGTGGGCCTCCTTTTTCGGTGTCTGAGCCAGAAATTCGAAAAGCCTACTCCCGATTCAAGATCAATAAATGGAGTGAGCGTGTTGTCCCGATGGACAATCCGCGATTCACGGAAGCTGGAGTTGAAGTGACTGAAAAAATTTACTGGATCAGCAAATTAGGGAACTAATACGACTTTTCCAAAGTTTTTTCTGTGCTCAAGGTACTCATGGGCTTGAGCGGCTTCTTCAAACGAGAACTCTCTATCCACAGTGATATTTAAATAACCCTCTGAATAGAGTTCCAAGATATCGGTCATCCAACGCGATAACGGAGAGAAAGAGCGCTTCCAGAGCGAAGCCAAATTAAAACCTGCTAATGAAATGGTTTCCTGTGCCAAATGAAATAAATCAGTCGAGTACCACAGGGTGTGATCGTCGCAGCTCTGAAAAGGACGTCCACCAGAGAGTTCATTGAGATGACTCGAAAAACCAAACGCAATCAACTTTCCCATGGGAGCTAGCAGCCCTACGCTGGTCTTCCAACTTTCTCCACCGGTGGAATCAAAAATCACACGGATCCCACCTCGATCGAGAAAATGCTGTTGAGCCTGCTTCCAGGCAGGGGTTGTCGGATCAAAAACGTGCTCGACTCCTCGTTCTCTCAACCGATCATGTTTCGACGTCGAGGCGAGAGCTATTGGTATAGCTTTTTTCCAACGACATAAATCCAAAAGTGCTAAGCCCACTCCACCGCCTGCGGAGTGAATCAATACCGTATCTTCGGCCTTTAAACGGGCGAGCTCCGTTACCATGCCATAAGCAGTCAGGTAATTTACAGGTAAGGCGGCTCCCTGCGCAAAACTCAAAGGAGTCGGTAGTGAGAAGACTTGATCTTCGGGAACACACACTTTTGAAGAATACCCACCAAAAAATATGGGAGCAATGACTCGATCTCCCACTTGAAAACGCGAGCTTTTGTCACCTAGTGCTTCAATCACTCCCGAGACCTCATAAC
>RFNT01000062.1 GCA_009927045.1 bacterium
GCACCTGTGCATCTCCCACGTGAACGTTGAGGTTGGAGCGGATTATAGGGATTTCAAAAAGCCGCACAAGAGACATTTTTTGGCAAAAATCCAGTTCAGGAACCGATTCTAACCAATTATTATTATTGTTTATTCCGCCCTGAAGTGAATGCGAATGGGTTGGCTTTGAAAACCCAGCCGGCTCTTAATCTGATTCTCTAAATATCTTTGATAACTCTCCGGCAAGTTCCCTTTACGATTCATGAAAAAGATAAAAGTCGGGGGACTCGTCTTCACTTGGCTTGCATACATAATATTGAAATTACCACTGCCAGCCGCAGGTGGCGGATTTCGACTGATCACTTCCTTCACAAAACGATTCAAATCCGAAGTTTTTATGCGCTTATTCGCTTGGTCGTTCAAGCGAACTACCCAAGATAACAGCTTGTGAATATTCCAGCCTGTTTTTCCACTGATGGGTTGGGTTTTAAATCGTCTTAAGTAGCGGGCAAAATCAGATTCACCGATGAACTTTCTACGTTGCTCTCCAGTCAAAAGATCCCAAAAGTTGAGCAGCACAACAGTAGGCTTTTTTTGGCGCTCCAACAGAGATAGCAAGCGCATGTCTTGATCTGTGATCGCCTCACTACAATTGATGAGTAAAAAAACGACATCAGCATCCTTAATCGCTCGAGTGCTTGCTTGAATGGAAAACTGCTCTAAAGACTCTTTCTTGCTTCTCGGCCGTCTGATCCCCGCAGTATCAAGAATTTTAATTTTTCGTCCATGGGATTCAATCTCAAAGCCTACAGTATCTCGAGTAGTATGAGGGACAGGACTCACGCGAGAAACTCTCATTCGACACAATTTGTTCATGAGCGTCGATTTTCCCGAGTTCGGGCGTCCTACCAAAGCAAGTTGAATGGGTTCTGCTTCTTCTTCCATCGTAGTAGACTCTAATTGGGATAGACACCATTCTTTGAGACCATCGAAACCTCGTTTATGGACCGCAGAGACTTCAGCCACTTGCGGAAATCCCAATTCATAAAACTCTCGGTAATTTTCAAGAGCGCTCGGTTGATCCGTTTTATTGACCAACACTAAAGTGGGTTTTTTGCTCTTCAGAAGTTCTTTCGCGAGCCACTGATCAAACGGTGTCAATCCCACTTGTCCATCGACGACAAAGAGAAACGCATCTCCCAGCTCCAGTACCCCCTGGAGCACCTCAGAATCACCGTCATCTAACATGCCTTGGCTATCCACCAAAGTGAGCGGCCCCCAGGACACGCGTTCGCGAACCAAATCCATCGTAGTTCCAGGAAGGTCTAGGACGATGGTTCTTCTGAACCCTAACAAAGCATTAAAGAGGCTTGATTTTCCAACATTCGGTCTGCCAATGAGTACGATGTTTTTCATTGCTCCAGCTCCAAATAACGGTGGATAAAACGACTGTCTTCTTTCCATTTACTCTGCACATGCACGTGTAATTTCAGACAGATCTGTTTACCCAAGAACGCCTCAATATCTTTTCTGGCTTCTGACCCGATATATTTCAAACGCTCCCCTTGCTTACCAATTAAAATCCCCTTTTTAGAATCCGAATCCACATGGATTACAGCGCGAATCGTCGGCACTGCAGCAGGTCTCTCTGCCTCATCAGGGGATTCTCCTTCTTCGATTTCAATCCATGAGGCATAAGGCACTTCCTGATGAGTGGATTGATAAATTTTCTCGCGAATGAACTCCGAAACGTGAAATTGCAAACTCCGGTCGCTGACCGATTCTTTTGGAAAAAGCTCTTCCCCTTCCGGAAGAACCGATTGAACCGTTTTAAGAATACGATCCAGCCCTGTTCCTCGTTTCGCAGACACAGGGAAAATTTCCTGAAAAATTCCTAACTCCCAAAGCGCTTGTATTAAGGGAAGCAGAAGCGGCTTAGCAATTTTATCTACTTTGTTCAGAACCAGAAAAGAACGCTCCCGAGATTTCATGGCTTGGATTTTATCCTTCATTTTAAGGACTTGATCCAAAACTCTGGCATGAGAAGCATCAAACACCCACAAAACGGCATCACATCCGGAAGCTTTTTGATCCGCAACTAAATTCAGGAGTCGCGCAATTCTGTCGGGATGTCTTTGATACCCTGGAGTGTCTGTAAAAATAACTTGCCCTTCAGGCGAGTTTAAAATGCCACTCACTCCGTGGTAAGTAGTTTGCACTTTGGGAGACACAATACTCACTTTTTTTCCTATCAGCGCATTGAGCAGCGTGGACTTTCCAGAATTGGTTGGGCCAACGATCCCCACAAAACCGCTGATAGGGCCTTGAATGTTTTGATTCCGACTATTCATACGCCAAATGCCTCCAAGGCTCCCTGAGCTGCTCTTTGCTCAGCCTCTTTTTTACTTTTTCCTTCGCCAGTAGCAACGACTACTCCAGCGATTTCAATCTCTACTTTAAAATTTTTCTCGTGTTCCAGCCCCCACATATCCACAACTCGATAGAGCGGGGTTGTTCCATGTCGTGATTGAGTGATTTCTTGAAGAAATGTTTTTTGGTCTAATTCTTTTCGGTACCGAATGTCATCCTCGCTCAATTCCTCCAGCGAGGGCTTATAAACCTTCAATAAAAAAGCAGCTGCTTTCTCTAATCCTCCATCCAAGTACAATGCGCCCACCACGGACTCAAATACGCCAGCCAAAATACTTCGTTTTTCAGAGCCTCCACTGCGCCTCTCTCCTTTACCTAAGAAGACCCATTGTCCCATTCCCGTATCTAAAGAAAGATCTGCCAAGCTTTTCCGGCTGACTAATTGGCTTCTCCACCGGGACAATTGGCCCTCGCTGGAGTTTGGAAACCGTCTCCAAAGCTCTTGACCTATCACCAATCCAATCACCGCATCTCCCAAAAACTCTAAGCGTTCGTTATCTTTTCCTTTTCGATTTTCATTATTGAAAGAGGAATGTGTAAGAGCTTCCGCCAGTAAATCTAGATTTGAAAATGAATGCCCCAGCACAGCTTCGACTTGCTCAATATGCTCGGCGCTCAATAGTTGGGATTCCAAGGGTCACCTCAAGCGCAGGGACCACTGGATTATCGGGGATTTCATAAAAAGCCCGGATAACTCAAAGGTCTCGCGAATTTTGGACCGTCTTCTAGCAAATTCTCGACTGGACCTCAAGAGTTCAATCATTTTTTTGTTTATTTTCAATTACTTACATGCTGTTTTTGAAGCGGTTTTGGCTGGGGTTCTGATTGACACCACTCCCAGGAGAGCGCTACTGTCTGGCGAATCTTAAAAGCCGTAAAGGATTTCATGAAGTTACCTCCGTTACCTTGGATCGAACAAATGATCCAGATCAACTCAAGCACCTACCGGAGCAATGAGGAACTCATCCGTTTTCTGGTTCCACTCCTGGCTGAAACTGGATTGAAAGTGGAAGAACAGGAAATCGTAGAAAATGGGGAACGGTTTAAAAACATCCTGGCGTTCAGTCATTCCTGGGACACTCCGGATTTACTCGCTTTGAACACGCATTTAGATACCGTCGATCCGGGCGATCCAACCCAGTGGACCAAGACCCACGGGAATCCTTTTCAAGCAACTCGAGTTCGGGACCGTATCTATGGTTTAGGAAGTGCCGATGTAAAATTGGATTTCTTATGCAAATTGTGGGCATGCAGACTCGCTAAACCTTGGAAGCGGCCTTTTGTGTTAGTGGGTACTTACGGCGAGGAGCGAGGACTCATCGGTATTCAGCAACTCTTCAAGAATAAACGCTTCAAGCCCAAATACGCTTTAGTGGGAGAGCCCTCCAATCTGGAATTGATTTATGCTCATAAAGGTCATTTGATTTTCAGTGTTCTGATCCCTCGCACTTTAGCCACCCCGAAAACCCCGGAAAGCACAAAAAAATGGCGGGGAGTTTCTGCTCACAGCTCCACACCGGATCTTGGCGATAATGCTCTCCTGAAAGGCCTAACGGATATTTTTAAACGTGGCTATGGAATCACACGGCTCATTGCTGGCACAAACTTCAATAAAATACCGGATACTTGTGAAGCTTCTGTAGTGCGCGAGCAAAATGAAACCACACAGATTATTTTTAAATTCGTTCAGTTTCTCGATGAACTGAAACGAGAGTTTAAGGCCCGAAAAGATCCCAGATTCTCACCTAGCTTCACCTGCCTGAGTTTGAATCAAGCCAAAACCCATGACGACAGCATTGAGTTCATCTTCGACGTACGGACATTACCTGAAGTCAATCATGAACGTCTGGAAAAGAAACTTCGGGATGGGATCCGACAGTTAGGTGGCAAAGTCAAAGAGGTTACTTCGGATGCCTCGTTGAAGGGTCAAAAAAACAGTCGCTTCATCGTGACAGCGACTCAGGCCTTGAAGGAATGTGGAATAAAACCAATTTTAAAAACGAAGGCGACTTCCACTGAAGCAGCTATTTATCAGGCTCATGGAGCCAGCGCTGTTGTTTTTGGTCCTGGAATCAGTGTAGGAAATGCTCATCGCCCGAATGAATACAACTCTATCAAACAAATGGAAGTTGCAACCCGCTTCTACAGTCAACTTTTAAAGACCCCGGTGCAAACGGCATGATGGAGTTTGATTTTCTCATTCGAAGTGTTCGTGAACAGGATCTGGATGAGCTGGAACGATTGAGTGAGTTAGTTTATTTTATTAACCTGCCCAATAATCGCGACCTGCTCAAAGACAAGATAAAGAAGTCTGTGGACTCATTCCAGGGCAACATTGAAGACAAATTTGAACGCGAGTACATTTTCGTCATTGAGGACTTAAACACTTCTCGAGTGATTGGCACCTCCATGATCATTGCCCGACATGGCAGCCCTGAGAGCCCACACATGTACTTTGAACTCAAAGAGAAACAGAAGTACAGCGAGACAATCCATGCTGGTTTTATTCACAAAGTCTTGAGCCTTAAGTTTGATTCGGATGGCCCAACAGAAATTGGAGGCTTAGTCATCGATCCCAGTTACCGAGGTCATAAGTTAAAGTTGGGACGGTTATTATCATTTTGTCGCTTCTCCTTCATAAAAATGAAGCGCCGTTGGTTCAAAGATCGTATTTTATCTGAGCTGATGCCGCCACTCTCAGAAAGTGGGGAAAGCCTTTTGTGGGAAGCTCTGGGGCGCCGTTTTACGAATCTTTCCTATCAAGATGCCGACTTGCTTTCGAGAAAAAACAAGGAATTCATCACTTCATTATTTCCTAAAGGTGATATCTACACAGTGCTTTTATCCGGAGAGGCTCGAGATGCGATCGGTAAAGTGGGTCCTGATACTGAACCCGTGAAACACATGCTAGAAAAAATAGGATTCAAGTGGCGAGAACACATCGACCCCTTCGATGGTGGGCCTCACTATTGGGCAGACACCGATAGAATTTCGCTCGTGAGCCAAACCAAGAAGTACCATGTGCATCGAGACCTACTCAAAAGCAGATCCCCAGAAAGAGCCCTGGTGAGCGTTTTCAGAAATGGGGAGTATCGCTGCATGCAAAGTCCCTTCGAACTTTTTCGAGGAAAAGTACTGTTACCCAAGTCTGTTGCGGATTTGCTAGAATTGGGAGCAAGCGATGATATTTACCTACTTCCCTTAGAAACTTAATGCTAGGAACATGACACCTATGATGGAAAGAAAATATTTAGGAAGTTACTTGGGGGGTCATTTTGTCCCGGTCACGGACCCTCATGGAGTTCTTTTTAGTCTCAATCCCGGCAACCTGGATGAAAAACCGGTGGAGTTTCCATTCAGCAATCCACATGTGGATGCGGCAGTACAACATGCTCGGCGTGGTTTTAAAATTTGGAAACGTATCTCTGTTCAGGAAAGATTTTCAGCTCTAAAGAAATATCGGGAAGTGCTTGCGCAAAAGAGGGAGTTTCTGGCTTTTTGTGACAGTTTTGAAATTGGCAAACCTCTTTGGGAATCTCGGCAGGAGGTAACTGATTGTTTGGCCTTGATTGATCATTTCCTTCAAACAGGAAGCCACACTAGCCTTGAAACCACAGTCTCTGAAGCCAAAGCTGGAATTGATGGAAAAATTCGTTACTTTCCTATCGGCGTTATTGCCGTAGTTTCACAATCGGTTTTGCCGCTAGTTTCGTCCCACAGCTTGTTCATTCCAGCTTTATTGAATGGCAATAGTGTGATCTTGAAAACATCAAAACATGCCCCGGCTCTAGGCCAAGCGATTGCCCAATGTATCCACGAAGCTGGTTTGCCCGCAGGATGCTTTAATTTTATTCAGGGGCCCGGAGATATCAGTCGGAGGCTTACAGGACACTCAGAAGTTGATGGAGTTCTTTTTACCGGCACTCCAGAAACCAGTGTAGCCATTAAAAAACAACTTCTGAATGATTATTGGAAGCTTCAAGTCATTCAAAGTGGCGGCAAAAATGCCTCTGTGGTTTGGAATGATTGCCATTACGAAAGCACACTTAAAAGCCTGTTGCTCTCTGCGCTTTCTACTTCTGGGCAACGTTATTCCACAACCAGTCGAATCTTAGTTCACAAAGACCTTTACCCCCGCCTTCTCGCTGATTTTCACCAAATGTTTAAGAAATGTCCCATCGGAGATGCTTTAAATGAGAAGTCTCCGAATTTCATGGGACCATTGGTGTGCGAAAAGTCCGTAGATGATTACTTACGTTACCAAGGAATAGCCGTTCGCGAGGGTTGTGAAGAAGTGATGCGAGGAAAGCCGCTTGAGCGAAGTCCGAGAGGCTACTACGTCTCGCCGTCCATTTATGCTGTCCCTCAGGCGGATCCTAAAAGCGTCTATCAAACAGCCGAGTTCTTTGGCCCCCAAGTGGCTTTTTATTCAGTCGCAGATCTTGATGAGGCCATTGAGATCACCAATCAAACCCAATTTGGGCTGGTAGCCAGTTTTTATTCGGCTTCCGCAAGTTCTTACGAACACTTTTCGAGTGAAGCTAAAGTGGGGATTTGCCATTGGAATGTGCCTACTACGCTCTCGAGTTATAAGTTGCCCCTAGGAGGATTACTCAAAAGTGGCAATCTCCGTCCTATGGGGAGCTTCTCGAGTTACCAGTGCACTTACCCCATGAGCAGTTTGGTGCTTCCCGTGAGTTCTGAATCCTCCGGCTTAGTATTTCCGGAAAGTTTAACCAACTGGGTGGGATAATGGAGAGAACTCGTATTCTTGCTTTAGATATCGGTTCTAAAAGAACTGGAGTGGCACTTTCAGATGAGACACGCTTGATAGCAAGCCCGCTCGTTACCATAGAGGCCTCCCAGTTCAAACCTTGGCTCGCAAAAATACAGGAACTCATTGAGACCCATGAGGTGGGTGAAGTCGTGGTTGGACTTCCTCTGAATCAAGATGGAGAGGAAGGACAAGATGCACTCAATATTCGAAAATATATTGCAGCGTTACAGGAAGCACTCACCATCCCCGTGATAGAATGGGATGAAAGATTTTCAACTGTACAAGCTGAACGCACTCTCATTGAGGCAGACGTTTCTAGAAAGAACAGGAAAAAAGTCATTGATCAGCTAGCAGCCTGTATTATCCTTCAGAATTACTTAGATAGATTGCGCTTCAACCAAAATACGGAATTACCTGCGTGGGACAACGAATAAATTCAACAGGATCAGTCAAGAACGTCCTTTTAGGATTGATTGGGGTTGGTGCACTTGCCACTCTCGCCCTTTTATTTATGCTGCTCAATGGACATCCTTCCGGAAAAACGAAAGATGTTCTCATTTCTAGGGGTTTATCTCTTAGAGCAGTTTCTGAGGTTCTTCACCAAGAGGGCTTGGTTAGCCGGCCACGCTTGTTCAGTATTTTGTTACGAGTCACTCAAGGAAACAAACGAGTTCGTGCAGGGGAATTTAGATTCCAGATGGGTGCAAATTTGATGAATCATTTGCGCGTACTCTACAATTCAGATCCCATCACTTACGGAATTACAGTTCCGGAGGGTTGGAATGTTCGACAAATAGCAAGTTTGCTAGCTGAAAAACAATTAGGAGATGCCCAAAAGTTTGTTCAAATTGCGCTGGATCCTGCTTCGGCAAAAAAACTCAAATTGAACACCCCCCACTTAGAAGGCTTTTTGTACCCAGACACCTACTTTTTTTCTCGCATCGATGGTGAACAAAAAATATTAGATGCGATGGTGGGTCGTTTTTTTCAGGAGTATAACTCTCGATTCAAAGACTCCATTCAAGCCAGTGGTATGAGTCTAGAAAAAGTTGTGACGTTGGCTTCAATTGTAGAAAAGGAAACAGGTCAACCCAGCGAGCGTCCCTTAATTGCTTCTGTGTTTTTCAACCGATTAAAAAAGGGAATGCGGCTACAAAGCGATCCGACAACTATTTATGGCATCAACAACTTTAATGGCAACATCACCAAAGAGGATTTAAGAAAGTTCACCCCTTACAACACCTATGTGATTTCGGGATTGCCCCCGGGTCCAATCGCTAGTCCGGGTGGAGCTGCTATCGAAGCGGTCTTAAAACCCGAGACGAGTGACTATTTGTATTTTGTGAGTAACAATAACGGAACACATTTCTTTTCCAAAACCTACAAAGATCATTTGAAGTTTGTAAAAGAGTATCAAATGAATCGACGAAAAAAGTAAAGGCCCCTATGACTCAATCAACCGCCCAAAAAATGATTCTGATTTTTCAGTAACTATGACTGAGTTAGTGCTTCCTCAACACACCAATGCTTTGGGGCTATTTTTGGCGGAGTCGTGATGGGATGGATTGATATTGCTGGGCCATAGCCGCTATGCGATTTGCCCGGAGACCGGTAGTTACGGTCAGCATTGACTCACTCCATTTTATTGTTCCGATCAAAACAGGAAACACGGTGCTCACTCGGGCGCGAGTGACCTACTCCGGGAAAACATCCATTGAGGTAGAAGTCGTGGTCGAAGCTGAGAACAGCGTGACGGGAGTTACTAAGCGCGCCACTCATGCTTTCCTCACTTACGTGGCAGTGGATGATAATGGAGATCCGACTCCAGTTCCCCCGTTCAATCCCAAAAATGAAGAAGAAAAGAAACGCTATGCGGAAGCCGGAGCTCGGCGAAAAGCACGGTTAGCTCAAGCCCGTTCTGACTGATTGCCCAGTCCTTGGATAAAACTGACAATTTCGGCGAGTGAATTTGCCGCAGTAAAGACTTCTCTCACCCAAGTTTTTTGAGAGCTGAGACATCGGTTTGTGGAATGACCCCACCTCCCAGCACTTGAATATCATCTGCTTTTCGGTCCTTCAGGAGCTGCAGGATCTCAGGAAATACTCGCTGATGGGCTCCCGATAAAATACTCACGCAAATGACCTTCACATCTTCTTGAATAGCAGAATTCACAATCATCTGAGGAGTTTGATGAAGGCCCGTATAAATGACTTCCATCCCAGCGTCTCGAAGCGCATGGGCCAGCACTTTAGCACCGCGATCATGACCATCGAGTCCTGGTTTGGCTACTAAAACACGAATCATCAGTGCTCCGTTTGCCCCTGCTTCCACTTTTTTGGAAAAATACAAACGACTTGCTTCTTGATTTCTACAAAGTCTCGAATGTGCTGATGGATAGCTTTGACATTTTCTTCAGTAGCCGGAGCAGCTGCCAGTTCCAAAAACTTTACAGCAAACTTGTAATTCTCGGCCATGACTTTTCGAGTGAAACTCCGCCATGGCAACGTAGGATATTTGGTGATTCGTTGATCCGTAGTTGCTGTCAGCCATTCCTTTGCCCACTTTAACTCTATCTTAGCTTCATTTTTTAAAATTTCCTGAAACTCTTGAGGAATCCAATCTCCACAAAGCTCTAAGAAATTATGCAACGTGAGTTGATCCCAGTCCCGGAGTACTCCAAAGACATAAAGGATTTCATCGTCCTCCAAAGGGTGTTCTTCTTTTCGGAGAGCCAATAAGGCAGACACATTAGCAGACCTCAAAGTGCAGATCGCTGTTTGAATCTGGTCCCAATGGGCCAGCGACCCTTGAATGCCCACCAAGGGTGCTTGGGTTTCTTCCAACTTGGAAATCTCCTGCCCTAACTCCCCTTCGCTCATGACTGCATCTACATTTAACTCAGGTAACCCTTCAATAAACATAGACCCCCCTCTTGGTTTTTCTACCGTTCCAACCGGCCTCCACATACTTCCGCAGTAAAGGAGCTGGTCGGTATTTTGAATCGCCCAAATCTCGATGGAGCACTTCCATCACAAATAAACAGACATCCAGTCCTACAAAATCAGCTAACTCAAGAGGACCCATGGGAAAATTACACCCCAGTTTCATGGCTGTATCGATGTCCTTAGGTGAAGCTAGGTTTTCCTGCAATGCAAAAAATGCTTCGTTGATCATGGGCATTAAAATACGATTCACTGCAAATCCAGGAGCATCTTTGGCTTCGATGAACACTTTTCCCATCTTTTCAGCCACACTCCGTACTATCTGAAAACACTCATCACTGGTCGCAAGACCCCGAATGCCCTCTACAAGCGTCATGATGGGGACAGGATTCATAAAGTGCATCCCTGCAACCCATTCCGGGCGCCGGGTATGACTAGCAACTTCAGTAATAGAAATAGAGGAAGTATTGGTTGCTAAAATCACCCCCGGGTCTAAGAGTTGATCGAGATCCGAGAAGAGCTTGAATTTGACTTCCCGATTTTCAGTAGCGGCTTCAATAATAAACTGGCACGGCTTTAAATCAGATAACTGGGAGGTGGTTTTTAAGCGACGTAAAATCCCTTCAGGAGACTCCTGCAGCTTTCCCTTCTCCGCCAGCTTGGACAAACTTTTTGAAATCGCCTGAACAGCTTTTTCTAACTGAAGGGAAGAGATATCGAAAAGAACGACGTCGTAGCCCGAAGCCGCAGCCACTTGAGCAATCCCATTGCCCATAGTTCCTGAGCCAATAACGCCTAAACGTTGGATGGGCCGAGCTTTGATGTCTGACACGATGTAGCAACCTCCGACGGCTTGATCAGAGGGTAAAGTACCAATGGGAGAGAAGGTCGTCAAACGGAGGCCTTAAAAGAATTCGGCCCAGAAAAGCCGATGCTTTTCCGGGCCAAAAATTCTTAAGATTCAACGGTTGTTACTATCTACGAATGAAATGATTGGGAGCGCCTGGAACAGCTCCAATCGCCGTGTTCGAATTTCGAGGAGCCCCTCGGAACGTAGAAGCGTTGTTATTTCCTGCTGCATTCGCTCCAGGAGTATTTTGTACTCGCTGGCGTAAGCTATCTCGAATGCGACTTGCAGTATCACAGCCTTCCATTAATGGCTGGAGTGAAGGTCCAAGTTGAGCTTGCATATTTCTAACGGAGTCCATCACAGCAACTGCTTCCACCAACATCTTCGCTGGGTTTTTTGTGCTGCGTACTGCTTGCAAGCGATTCGGGAGATCCGTGTTGAAGAACCCACCAATCGTACCTTGTAGATTTGCAGAAACATCTGGGCATGAAGTGTTGTAATCTCCGCGGAAAAAGCCCATGCTGTTAGCACGTCGCTCTTGCGCTTGAGCATCTAGAGCAGCCACTCGGCTTCCTACGATAGGCACTAAATAGTTTCTTGCTGTATCAATTTCTTGGAAAATCCCGTCTGTCTCTTGTGTACAGTTCTGCAATAACTGAGCAGTAGATTGCTGGGCAACCATCATCATGAATTGTTGTTGCTGTTCAATACCGCGAGCAAACTCATCACCTAATTGTTGTACTCGGCTGTCGTTATCACGGATTTGAAACAACTGCTCTGTAAATGCTTGGAACTTACCAACCAAATCCGACTCAATTTGCTTGAATTGTGACTTGGCTTCCGGATTTTTTTGCTTTTTCAACTTGCTCAAGCGAGATTCAATGGCTTGAAGACTGTCTAATTTCTCCAGTTCTTCGGGCTTGGTCGCTTCAGCATCCAGTTCTTCGTTCTTGGCATTGAGTTCTTTCAAGTTAGAAATGAGGTCCAAAATCTTTTTGCGTTCAAGAGTCTTGGCTTCTTCAGACTTCTCTTCTAATAAAGTTTGGGCTTTTCTTCGTAAATAATCGACTTTGTCTGTACCAAATGTTTGCGCCATTTGAAGTAGCGGGGAAAAATCCACACCATTCTGACAAGAGTTTGCTAAGGAACTCACATCAAAATCTGCAGGGTTGATCATAGCTGGGCTTGAGTTGAGTTGACTTGCCAATTGTTGAGCTTTGTCTAACTTCAAGCTGCGTTCTGAAACGGCTTTTTTAATAAAACCATCCATAGCGGGGCCAATGGCATGCGCCTTTTTGATTTTTTTATGCCAGTTCTGCAGCTTTTGCTCTTCCTCAAACAATTCTTTTTTTGCTCCGCTCAATTCCAATGCCTGAGCGACTTTAGCCACTTGACTAGAAACTTCAGAAGTTAAACCGGCCTCTGTAGTAGTCGGGTTAGCACCTTTCAAAGCAGCGCTCACCCGAGGCAAATCTTTATTAAAACTTGCGCTATACTCATCGTAGCTTTCAGCTGATCCAATCACTGGAAAAGCACTCACCACACCTAAGGCTACGACAAAAAATGATTTACGAACCGCTAGCTTTTTCATCAGACGACTCCGCGAAAACAACATTCCACTCTCAACTTATTCAAGAGCTCATACACTCTTCAGGCTTGGGGGGTTGACCCCAAGAGTACAGAGTACAGCTCTCAACCCAGAGAGCGGCTCAGAGGCCTGATGTGCAAGCAGTCTGCCAAAAACGCCCAAACCGCTTTCATGCTCAAACTCAGACGAGAATTTTCCCCTTCATGACAAAAAGGGCTCACCAAAAACTTGTTTTAGCGAGTAGTTTCAAGCATTTAAAATTCGACTAACTTTTTGATAGCCCGTAGACCTATTAGACACCTCAGAAAAATGGGCTTGTAGGCTTTTTAAGAGACAATCTGGGGTACGCACCTGATCACAGTTCATACAGGTGCTGAAAGCTTCTTCAAGGTCACTAACCTTCAAAACTTTGGGTTTTTTTAGTTCCCCTGTTAGGAGAATGGCAGAACCCAGTGACGGCGCCGACGAGAACCCTATTTCTTAGGATTATGAAAAAGAGCTAACTCCTCAAAACAACGAATGAACTCTCTCGGTGTCAGAGTTGGCCGGCTTCTTGCTGTATTCTAAGAGTAGACGTTACATAAAACACAGCTTGAATTAGCAGCTTTGAAAACAACTTGATTCAGCAACTTGAAAACAGCTTGAGATGACACCATGAAATTCATCGGAGAACACAACATGAACTACACCTCAGTACTCATTGCCTAGCTCTCTCTTTAGCTTCTGTGGGCAGCGCCCAAGTGGTGCTGCCTGCCAGCTCAGATTACAACGACCCTTATACTTATTATCGAGATTGTGTAGATAGAAACGGCGAAGAGAACCGATCACTGTGTGAAAACCACACGGGCACGCTTTTTCCTGAAGAAGATAAAGCTCCTGTAGATGCAGAAGACGACTACGCCTCGGCAGAAACAGTCAACTCTTCCTACTAAAGGTGGAAAAGACTATGTTCCAGTTCGTGGAGCAATGTATTGGTTTCCGGGTTTTCCTGCCTTCAGATACTTGATATAAGACACCGCTACAAAAACCACCTGAAGAATTAAGTAAGTAATCACGTAACTCAATCCTCCGGAACCAAAGCCATAGGAATGCAGCCCCACTCCCAAAACAAAATTAACTCCATACCAGGCCATCACGACTCCCAGGAAAGATAAAACGGTAGCCGCTACAAATCCAAATCCCTTCAGCCATCCAGTAAACCGCCCATGCAGCACGGCTATATAGAACAGAAGGGCTATCAAAGCCCACACTTCCTTGGGATCCCATCCCCAAAATCTTCCCCAAGAATAGTCGGCCCAAATGCCTCCTAAGATAGTGCCTGCAGCGAGCAAGATCACCCCAATTTGCATCGCTCGGTACATGAACATGATGTTTTGTTGAATCGCTTCGGTTTGGTGCGGCTTAAAAATATAGAGTCCCAAATTGAGATTCCCCAAGCAAGTTGCGACGGCAAAGCCGGCATAACTCAAAGTAATGCACAGCACATGAATAGTGAGCCAAAAATTACTCCTCAGCACTGGAACTAAAGGATGAATGCCCGGATCGAGAACCGAAGGCAGGTAATCCGCCAGAACCAACCCGGCGATGCTAAACACTAAGCTTGCAGTCGGAATAATGATGTTTCGATACCCCGTCCAGATCAGCAAAGAAAACAGGATACTCCCCCACGTTACCCAAACCACCGATTCATACATATTTGTCACAGGAGGACGACCAGCGATCCAGCAGCGCAAAATAAATCCATAGGTATGCATGAGAAAGCCCGCAAATAAAAATGCGGTACCCACTTTTCTCATCAGCTCATTTTTCCCTACGATGCTCACCACTAATGCAATTAACGCTGTTAAATAAATGACCCATGCCCAGCGGAATGGACGTGCGCGGTTATAGTGGATCTCAACATTCAACTGTGAAGCCGCAGGATATTGCCCTTGGCCCAACTCTTTTCGCAATAACCCTTCAACTTCCAAGGCTCCAGAATTCCATTCAACCGCCTTTTTGTTTAAGAAAGCATCAACCATTTTACGGAGTGCAAAAGCAAACTGATCTCGGGCATCGGAGTTATAGGGTAAACTACCGCCATCCGTCAGCGCCGATAGGGGAAACCAGGCCGCTTCTGAACCTTGGGGGTTCGGCAAAATAACCAGTGCGCTTCCTCCGATGATAGCCTCCAATAGATTTTTCTTATTATCTAACTCGATAGCTTTTTTTTCGAGATCCGTGAGACGCTCTTTTCGATTTTGTTTCTGAACTGCATCACTCACCATTTTATCAAGGCCTTCGACACTTCTAATTTCAATAGGCCGAAAGTACTGTCGTTTAATATCTAAATGAAGTGCTTCTTTCAGGGGTTTATAATCCACTCGAACAAACTCTTCGCTATCCCAATCTTTATCAAAAGCAACCAACCACCCAAAAGTGACTTCACTAGCTGTTAAGCCTTTCCACGAACTTTTGCCAGTGATGTATAGAACGCTCTCTCGAGCAAACGTATCATACGGTTTCACACGTCCTCGATCTTGAATGGCCCAAGACTCAACGGATTCCCACGAGAAACCATCTCGCTTTTCAACGCTGGAAAAAGTCACACACGAAAAAATGAGTCCCAACCAAATCAAAAACGACTTTTTCATTGTGTCTCCTTATGGTTTCCCACCAAGATTTTCAAATAGTGCGGATTCATATAAAACATGATCGCAATTCCCAAAGTCATCAGAAGAGAACCTAAATATTTGAGCACTCTACCGGGATCGTGATTAACTGCGAAGACAGAGACTGCGGGCTGCCCGGGAGACAATTGATAACTTGCTTGATAAAAATAGTAGCCTCCATATTTCAAGGGCTCATTCATACTAATAGTCGCTTTTTTATCCGATTGAGCCTTCGGATCTTTTACCGTGACGTCGCTGATAAAGCTGGCAGCAGTATTAGTCCCAGGATTCGTCCCCATCGTAAACTTATCTAGATAGAGCTGAAAAGGAAGGGTCATCCGGTCACGATGGTACTGAACAATCAGATCCCCTGACGAAGCAGCAACACTTTTTCCCATTCCTTCCAAAAGCCAAAAGGCAGGCGTGTTTCCCACGCGCATTCGGACAGCCGTGAGAAAGGGCTCATCAGCTCCCTGTAAAACTTCGACTGAACGCGGCTCTTCATCCAGCACGGAACTGGGAATCCAGTCTTTGAGGGACAACTCAATGTCCATCCAGCCAGTAGCAACTTTCTCTCCGGCTTTGAGTTGCCCTTCTCCATTCACAGCTCCCGCACTTGATAACACGCGATACAATATTTTCGACCGATCCGCTGATTGCGCTAGGAATAAATGCCCACGCGCCCTGCCCACCCCGCGCAATGACTCTTCTTTTTCAGGACCTCGATAGGATAATGTCACACCCAGAGGATTTTTCTTGTTTTTAGCCCCTTGGTGGAGCGTATTGAACTCAGGGAACAAAGCAAAGACGGTGTGCTTCTCGGGTGGTGTTGCCTGCCCCATCTCTCTCACTTCCACTTCTACGGCCGGATTCACCGGTTCCTGGCTTTTGGAAATGAGTTTTTTCCCGTCAACAACAGCGTAAGGCAAATAGCGTTTGACTTGGATTTCTAATTTTACTTCTTCCAGTGGTCTCCACTTACCCAATAATTCAGAAACCTGGAGGGCAAAACGCTTCCCTTGAACTTCGATGAGCAAACGCCCCTGATCTTTTCCTTTTGGCTGAGGAGCCTTAGGCTTTCGCTGAAAAAAAGCCTGCTCATCAGCGCTCGTTTTCAACGCTTCAAATGTCACGATTGCAGGACCTAAATTCAGTTCTGCTCGCTCGGTTTTTGCTTCTGGCCTTAACCATTGTTCAATTTGGAACCGACTGTTGGTGAGCCCCACTTTAACAGCGGGCAACCCAATCCCTGGAGTGGGACTGGGAACCATTTTGGTCTCTGGGATCGCGCGAGGGATAAACTTTTCGATTTGGATCTGTTCTCCCCCTGCCAAATCTACTTGCATTAATTTTCCTACTTTACTCCGGTGGAACTCAGGAACAGAAAACATTTGGGTGGTACCCGTTCGCTGATCGGTTACCGTCAACTTTAAGTCATTCAGGATCACTTCTTGGCTTTGCTGCTTTTCGGGAATAGGCATATTGCCATCCAATCCGAACTGCTGAGTCACAAAAGCCCCGGCCAAAATCACAATGATTCCTAAATGGGTGATCACAAACCCAGTTTGTCGCATTTTCCAGGGGTATCGAGACATGGCTGCGCAGAACACATTGAGCCCCAACAAGAAGAGAACCCCTCCAAACCACCAACGTTGGTACACCACGATTTGAGAACCACGCATGCCGTAATAGCTACCGACAAAAGTAGCAAAGGCCAAAACGGCAGATAACAGCAACAATGAAAACACTGCCAACTTTAAGGATGAAAAAAATTTAAAGAGTCCTTTAATCATGAGACAAAACCTCTGATGAGGAATTGTACCACCGAATACGAATGAAGGGACTGATTTGAACCGCTTCATCATTCTCCCAAAAGCTTTTTTTGATGTAGGCCAGTCCCACCCCTCGAGAAGGTTTTTGGGGGTGAACTAAAATCGATTTAAGCTGACCCATTTTTTCAGTCCCTTGTGAAATTTCCAAATCGGGAGCTTGGGAAACATCAGTACTGGTGAGCTCAGCTGAAACTCGCAACAGCTTCTTATTCACTTGGCCATATGTAAAAATACGCTCAACCACTTCCTGTCCCGGGTAGCACCCCTTGTTTCGGGCCACTGCTTTTTCCAAGCCGGCTTCGAGTACTAATTCGGACTCACTGAGCTCCCATCCCAGCCAAGGAACCCCCGCTTGCACTCGAAAAAAATGGAACAGCTGCATCCCTAAACGGGCCAACCCCCGAGCTTCCCAGTTCTGAAATTTTTCCATTTGCTGATGACGATCAAAAAAATGCCAGTAAAGACTGGGTCTCCATGCATCCACCCAAACGTTTTGAAGATCCAGAGGTTTTTTATTCCAAAAACCCACTAAAGCATAATTCTCAGTGCAATCCTTGATGACAAGACGCTCTTGAAAATGAAACTTCTCAAAGTGCTCCAAAGAAAGCTGTCGCTGATTGGGGGCGGTCATCCACAAGTAACGTTCCGAATGGACTCGGAGCAAATTTCCGATAACTACGACTGTCCCGCGCCCAGTTAAAAAAGCACCTGGAGCGAGCTGCCCATCTTCCATTGTTTTTAAATTCACTGTGGAAAGTCGTTGCAAAAAGTCTTTGGAATCGGGGCCTTCAATTCCAATCACTCCCCAATCGCTCAGATCAAAATAACCACCGGATTGGGCCAACTCATAATCGCGCTGATAATCATTCGTCATCAACGAGTCTTGCATAACGGACACTCACAAAGCGCTCTCAAATGTTCAAATGTATAAAAACCGGAATCATGACCATCGCTCCACTCTACCTTCAAAGCATAGCGCCCCACCGACTCGATACGTTTCGGCTGTATGTCTGCGGGTACCATCTCGTCTTTCAGCAACTCTTCTCGGGTCCATTCATCCACACACACTGCACACCGGCATTTCAAGCGAAGAGTGCGCACATTGAACAAACTTTGATGCCCGTCATTCCAAACAATCCCTAAATGCTTAGGTCCGACTTGCTTCAACTCTAAGGGCGCTAAACTCATCACTGCCATTCCATCGACAAGGTTTTAAACTGTCCTTCTGTTTTCAATGTCAGAACTGAAAGATGAGCAGCCAACTTCCGAGCGATTTGCTGGTACCTTACCGAAACGCTGGACTGCGGTTGAGCTACGACAATTGGGGTTCCGGAATCTGAAGTGTCTGCAATTTCCGGATCCAAAGGAATAGCCCCCAACAACTCGACTCCACCTTCCTGAGCCAATTTCTCACCCCCACCTTTTTTGAAAACAGAGGTGACTTCCTGGCAATGACCACATACAAACCCGGACATATTTTCTACAATCCCAAGAATAGGAACTTTCACATTTTGGAACATTTTGAGACCTTTACGCGCATCGATCAGACTGACCTCTTGAGGCGTTGTCACTATCACAGCACCGGACAGAGGGGCGCTTTGGCTGATCGTGAGCTGGCATCCCAGTTCCAGGCGGCATATCAATCAAGAGATAATCAAGTTCCCCCACTCTACCTGACTCAAAAACTGAGTCAGTGCTCCATGCACCATCGGACCTCGCCAAACCACAGGTTCTCCGGGAGGAATTAAATACCCCATCGACATCATCTTCACGCCAAACTTCTCAATGGGAATGACCCGTTTTTCTCGGCTCTCAGGCTTAGCATCCAGTGTTCCCATCATGAGAGGAATGCTAGGACCATAAATATCCGCATCCAAAAGCCCAACCCGAGCACCCTCAGCTGCGAGCGCCATACAGAGATTAATCGTTACAGTGCTTTTTCCCACTCCGCCTTTTCCACTAGCGACTGCAATCACATTGCGGACCGAAGGGAGCGCTATACGATTCGCTTGTTGAGCACTGCTTCGCACATGAGCTGTCATAGTGACTTCGACCTGTTTTACTTCAGGTAAAGATTTAACGGCGGCTTCACACTGAGCTTTCAATTGCTCTTTCACGGGACAAGCCGGTGTGGTCAACTCGACATCAAAGCGCACGTGATCGCCCTCAATTTTCAGATTCTTTACAAAACCTAAGCTCACAATATCTCGATGGAGATCCGGGTCCTGAACAGTTCGCAATTTTTCCAGTACTTTTTCGGGGGTTAAATCTGTGTTTTTTGATCTGAATAGCATGTCCCGTTTCTAGCACTTCAAAGGAGCAAAGGAAAGAGATTCAGCTTTATTTCAATGGCTTAGCGGAGGGAGGGAGGACTTGGGCAGTGGGTAGCGCTTTAGAGAGAAAAAAACCAAGACTTCCCCCCAGCAAAAACACCAATGCGAATGCCGCCCACAAGGGCAGCCGACCGTTTCGAGAGGGACGAATCTGGTCTTGATAAGAAACCGTCGGAGCCACTAGAGATTCATCATCCAAAAATTTCAAAATGAGGTCGGGAGCATGGTTCGTTTTGTGAGCCCCCAAATAATGCTCCAACCAGGTCACTATTTCATCAATAGTTTCAAATCGATTTTCTGGCTTTTCTCCAACATTTCTCAATCATTTGGTCAATGCTTCGCGGAATGGCACTATTCATGGCTCGAGCAGAAATAAAGTCACAATCCCGAATGCGCTGAAACACGGTTTTACTGCCCTCTTCTTTGAAGGGACGAGTACCCGTCAGCATTTCATACAAACAAATGCCCACTAAAAATATATCGGATTGATAGGTTAAAGGATCTCCCAGCACTTGCTCAGGGGATAAATAGCAGGGAGAGCCCACCATCATTCCTGGACGAGTCAGGGTATGGTTTTCGGTATCCATCACGATGCCAAAGTCCATGAGTTTGACTTCCCCTCGAGAAGTCAGACGAATGTTAGACGGCTTAATATCTCGATGGATTAAATGATGCTTGTGAATATAGGCAAGCCCGCGGCAGACCCCCAACAAAATAGCCAATGCGATTTCAGTGGGAATAGCCCCCACCCGCTGGATGACCTGCGAAAGATCTACTCCTTCAATATATTCCATGAAAATAAAAGCTTCTTTTTCTGACTCGAAAAAATCATAGACATGTGCCACGTTTTGATGGAGCACACCCGCCAAAGCTTTGGCCTCTCTTCTAAAACGCTCACGAGTTTCAGAGTTTTCCAATAGATGCGGTTTTAAACTTTTGACAGCAACAAAACGATTCAGTTTGGGTTGCTTTGCTTTAAAGACAATTGCCATTCCTCCCGTTGCCAGCGGCTGAATATCCTCTAGCCCTCCGGGCACGAGTCCTCTGCTCTGCAAGGACAGGGGAATTGCGATGTTCTTTTTATCTTCCATTCAAGTCCACACTCCGACACCTATGTATCGGTTGACGTGAGGACTTGTCTTAAATGTGAAGATTTTTTCACAAAATAAAAAACCCGCTGCCTCCATTATGAAGGCAGCGGGCGAGAGAGGAGTAGTGGTACCACGGCCAGCTATTCACTGAACCGCGACTGCTGTTTGCTATGCAGTGTCTAGTTCTTCAGAGGAATTTTCCTCAGAAGAAAAATGGGATCCGACTCCTCGCGGATCTAATCCCCTTTAATTTCTTTCTCCGACCCCCGAATCATTCATTACTGATTCCCTCTGGGGGTGTGCTTTTTGGGACGGATGCAAATTCAATCCGCCGCCCAAAATCAATCCCACGCAGAGAAAAAGCGCTAAACTGCTGATCACTTCTCGAAGCATTAGCATGAAGTCGTTTGCCTCCCCAGGCGTTACTTCCACCGAACGAACGAGAGTGCAACTGGATGCCAGAAGGGTTTCTGTAGACTGGCAGAATGCACCCGGGCACAGCTTAAATATTTGATATTATGCAATTTTCTTGCTCTCCGGAAAGGGCGACAGAAGAGATTCAGTAGCTCTGGCGAATCTGTCAAATTGTTAGTCACTCAAGCAAAGAAGGGCGCTTTCCACTATAATGGGGGAATGCGCATTCTCTACATCGGCTCCACCGAGTCCTCTGCGTGCGCTTCTTACTACGCCGACGCAGCGGAACAACTGGGGCATGAAGTTCACCGGTGGAATCCTCACTTATGGGCTTCGACAACCCCCTGGGAGAAACTCCACCAACGGTTCACGCATCGACCCGCTGCCCGCGCCTTAACGACTGCTCACGAACAACTGATCGACCAAGTAAAAACTCTCAAAATTGATTTGGTGATGAACATTGCTGAAAATTTCATCCCACTACAAACACTTAAGGAAATCAAATCCCTTGCTTCGAAAGCTCCCCGGCTGATGTATCATTCCCATGACAACAATTTTGCACCTGGAATTCTCAAGCCTGATGATTTTTTTGATTCACTGGCTGTTTACGATTGTGTTTTCACCACGAAATCTCAAAACCTGCCTCGCTATAAAATGCTTGGACAACCTTATTCTTTTTTTATTCCCTCTGCTTTTGAACCAAAATACCACCGCCCTATTTTGTCCGGAGAAAGCCGCTTAGGAAACAAGCAATTTCCCATCAGTTTTGTGGGCACTTACGATCGTTCCCGAGATCGTTTTCTTGAGGCTGTTCAGTGGGATCAGTTGTATGTCTGGGGAGACCGTTGGAATCGATTTTCTAAATATAGCAAATACAGAGACCATATTGTGCCCCATGCAGTCTACTTCCCTGATTTTGCAGATATTATGAGCCACAGTGAAATTGCTTTAGGACTTCTTCGCGAGGAAGCAGAAGACCGACACACACAACGCACTTTTGAAATTCCAGCCTGCGGCGCTTTTCAATTGGCTCCTAGAAACGATGAGATTTTAAGTTTCTTTGATGAGGATAGAGAAATTGTCTGTTTTCAATCGCTAGAAGAATTGCAGGACAAAGTGGCTTTTTATTTGAGGCATCCAACTCTGCGGCAGCAGATTGCTCAGGCAGGGCACGTAAAAGTAATGCAGTCCCAACACTCTTATTTAGATCGTGTTAAAACAATGTTGACCAAACTATCCCAGTGCTAGGCGCTCAGCCACTCGGGCAAGATGAATTTTGGGATGCATTTCATAGAACAAACTTTCAAATAATGTACTCTGATCTTTTCGTAAAATTGCTTCCGCCTTAGCAAGATGACTCAGTTCTCCAAATGAATTACTCAGCGGAATCACTCCCTCCAAACTAGATGTTTTAGGGACTTGGGTAGCAACGGAAGGAACGCCAAAGTACATAGCCTCCAAGATTTTCACTGGAAAAGCCCCCGAATTAGCTCTGCAATCTCGATACAACATTAAATTAACATCCAATAACTTCCACAAACTCGACAGCTTCTCACGAGGCATCCAATCCTTATAAAAGAAATTGGAATGCTTTTGTAACTCCCGGATGACAGCCATTCCATTTGGATTCGTTCTTCCAACAAAAACAAACCCCCAATCCGGCATTTGAGTGACGAATTGTTTGAGGAGAGTAAAGTCGAACCCCTCCGGAAAGAAGGCTCCTAAATAACCCATGATCTTTTTGGGAAAGTTCGAAGGAACAAGATTCCAAGGACTGTCTACATGAAATACGTGATCATGCAGTTCAACGGGGGGTAAAGCCACCAAAGATTTACCTGGATAGGAGGATTGGAAGAGGTCATCACTGAACGTGTTCTGATTGAGAATCAACTTCACTTTTTCCGTGAGGGCCTCGCCAGGTTGATGAAGAAAAGCATCATCAAAAACTGAATAGACATCAATGTTCTCACACCGCTCAGCGACTCGTTCATCCAAACTCCCCTGCACCCAAATCAAGGGATTTGATTCCGAGCAAATTTTTTTAATTTGTTGAGACTGCCACCGGACACTCAAAGCATCTATCGACTTGAGCCTTCGCCCTGGAGGGCACTGCAACTGTTTAACTTCGAGAAGAGGAGAAGCGAGAGAAACTAGTGGGCGGTATCGTTTCCAACTCATTCCGTCCAGCCAAGTCACACGAACCCCATAATCTACTAAGGTCTTGGCTAGACTTTGTTGAACAAAACCGAAGGTATCCCAAAATCGATAGCGATCACTTAAAAATAAAATGTGTCCCCGTTTTCTAAAAAATGGAAGAGCTTGCTGCCAACGCTCCTCAATAGCTTGAAGCACTGACTTTGAAATGGGACTCAATTGTGCAAGTTTTGGAAGCATAAGAGTGTGAGAAAGGAATTGTTTTAATATCGTCACACTTTCATAACCTCTTAAATTGCGCTGCGCATCCTTATCCACTCCGTGTTAATCTCAATAATTCAAAGGAGAAGCCCATGAGTCAGAATTTCAGAACACATGCAATCGTCTGCTTGGCGAGCCTTTTTTTAGGGTCGGTCCAGCTGAAGGCAACTCCAACGCAAAGTCTTTTTTGCCAACACTATGTCACACAAGAAATCCCTTTTTGTGAGGTCACTTTGTTTCTAACGGAAACTGGAATGCTCGAAAAAAAGGCCTTGATTCGACATCAAGGGAGCGAGCAAACCACGTTGATTCGAAGCACAGAGACACAGCCAGGAGAAATGTTTCATTTGTTCCTAGATGCCGACAAACCCGGCCACGAAATTGAAATGATTGTTGAGGACGAGGAAAGTGCTGAGGGTCAATGGAAAGCTGTTCTCATCAATCACGAGGTCCCCTTTGGAAAAAAAATGTGGGGTCACTGCGAGTTTAAATCTCCTTGAGACAGCTTTTGGGAAATAGCATAAACAATATTTTCTGCAAAAATTTTCTGCCCAGGCTCAGCAATGTGATAACAATCCACTGCAAAATATTGAGGTTGGAGCGGCAACGGCCATTGGGCCTCTAAAGTGAAAACCCGATTACCACGTTGTGTGTTTGCATTGCGTTCTTGAGCTAACCTCTCCAAAGCTGCGTTCAAAGCTTCTCCGCGGGGTTTTAAGTAGCTTTCCAAATCGCCCTGCTTGTACCTGAAATAAAAGGACGGGCAATACGGAAAGTATTTTGTCCAAGCATCCTGACAGGTGAAGGTTTTACTCTCGCTCCGGAACCACACATGATTTTCGAGCACGGGATATAATTGATAAATAGGACTCGTGGGTACTAGAAAAGCGATAGAGTTTTGATGATTCTTGTCCCATTCTTCCAATGACTTCCTTAAATTTTGCACGAACTGCTCCACCAGTGCAGTTGCCTCTATTTTTGAGTGGCACAGATCGTTATGCCCCACAAAAAACAAACCCCAGGTGGCATGGGGAACCGGGCCTCTGAGTTTCACTTGCTCGATAATGCCCTGGCTTCGACTCCCCGAAACTGCGCCATTATGAATGCTCACGATGTCTATTCCCTGAGTTTGGAGATTTCGAGCAACCCAATGCGGCCAGGCTTTTTCAGGAGACTCAAATTGCTGGATGAGCTTGCGATTTTTTTGAATGAAGGCAAAGGCCAAATCTTTCAATAATCGACTCAGCTCTGGGAGCTCTGGAGTTTGGGTTAAGGAAGTATGGGCCAAAAATCCCGCAGTTAAAGAGTCTCCATAAGCTTCCAGATGAATGGGCGCTCCCCAACTCACGAGTGTTCCTGCGCATAACCAAAGGAATAACAGCTTCATAATGCGCCATGTTAGATCAGGGGCAAGTTTCTGACAAGACCCCATTTGCCGTTTGGTTATAGATTCGTTAGTCTTTGCCATATCAATCACTTAACTGAGGATTCCGAAATGCGCTTGCGAAACCTGGTAGTTGTTTGGATGGGGTTTTTAAGCTGTTTAGTCAGTGCCAATGAGCCGGGCTCTGCACCGGCGCCTGCCGAACCCGTCACCCCTTCGCAATCAATTGAGAACCCAACGGTTCCGCAGCTAAAAACCAAAAAAACACGGATCCCGGCAAAGAAAAAGAAAGCAGCACCAACGACTGCACAACCTGCAGCGCCCTCGGCGGAAGAAGAGGCTCCAGTAGCACCTCCCGTTTATTAGATTTTTAGTTTGCTCTCTGGAGCAACCGGGCCCAACTTCGAAGACTTCTTCGGGTTGGGCCCTTTTTATTGCGCGGCATCATGAGCCCTCGTTTTTATTGGGTTTTTGACCGATAAGTTCTCTGGGGGAGAATCTCTCGGTGCAAGTATTTTGGTCAAAACTCAAGAAATGGAATGAGCTCATCCTGCAAGCCATCCAGGTTTTTGCGCGAGCCTACGAGGGCGATACTTCTGAACTTTTGAAAGAAGGTAAAAAAAGTAGACGCCAATTAGTGGCCCGTTTTGCTTACTGTGGTGCATTTGCGTTTCTGATTGCCTTCATTGTGGGTCGTAGCCATCAAGCAGCGCTCCCTTCCCCTTTGCCACGTCTGGGTGAGTTTGCAGAAAAAAATCTAGTTTCTCCACTGACTGTTGAAATTGAGCCCCGCGAGGCTTCACCCCAAGAACGAGAAGCTCTTGCTAAAAGAGTACCGCCTATTTTTGATTATGACGACGCAGTCACTTCCCACTGGATTGCACAGTGGAAAAAAGCATTTAAAACTTTACGAACCGAGTACTACAAGTCGGATTCGAAAAAAACAACTCTCACGCCCTCCGAATTAGTAACTCAAACTCTGGTTGAAATCACAGGACAGCCGATTTCCGCCAAGGGCCTCATTTTCTTACATCAAAATGCCTTTAACAAAGAGGTGGAGGAAACGTTCGTCAAAACCGCCTCCTACCTCAAAGAACGTTTGATCACTGAACTGGACCTTTTTCCCCTTCACTACAGCACTGGAATTATTGTTCGACAAATCAATCACAACTTACATGAAGTCCCCATTCAGGACGTATCAAAAGTTTGGAGTTTGGAGCAAGCTCGAGATGTGATCTTGCATGTCCCTCAATTGCTAAAAGAACCCTCCAAAAAAATCTCAGTTCCGATATCGCAGCTGGTGGCAGACCTCCTTCAACCCAATTTAGTCTTCAATCATGCTCTGAGTTCCAAACGAGTTGAAGCCTTTCTGGCAAGTACGCGCCCTCCCATGGTAGCCCTCAAGGAGGGACAAATCCTTGTTGCTCGAGGAGAGCGTATCACCGAGCAAAACTTAGAAGTGCTCCGAGCCCTTCAGGAACTGAGCTCTCCAAGTTCTCGCCTGAAAAGATTTGCCCTCACTTTTGTGATCTTTTTTGTATTCCTGAGTTTGTTGTTTAACATGGGAATATCCCCTAAAACCTTCTGGACACTCCCCCTCAAAGACTCCCTGCTCTTCATGTTGTCGGTCAGTGGCTCAATGGCTTTGCTTAAATTATTTTACTTGGTAGGACAATCTCAATTCTCATCACTCATGGATGGATATGGTCTCGAATACCTCATCCCTGTTTCTAGCGGCGGGATCATCATCAGCCTGCTCATGGGAAAAACTGCTGCCTATACTTACGCGATGGCTATCAGCACGATAGTCGGCTACATGCTGGATCAGCATTTTTTCTTCAGTGTTTGGTCTTTTACTGTTAACGCCACCGCCATTGAGTCGATCAAATCCTACAAACAACGTTCTGATCTGCTCAAAACCGGAGTCCTTTCAGGGGCTGCAGGGTCAATTGTTGTTCTAGCTTTCAGTTTAATCAACGTGATGGGGTTTAGGAATCCCATTTGGTCCGAGATTCTCATCTGTGTCACTCTATCCTTTTTATCTGGTATTCTTTCCTCCGGTCTTTCGGGGCTCCTGATTCCTCTTTTAGAATCAGCTTTTGGTTACACAACTAGCTTAAAGTTGCTAGAGCTTTCCAACTTCAACCACCCCCTCCTACATAACCTCATGATGAAGGCACCGGGCACTTATCATCACTCCGTGATTGTGGGTAGCTTGGCGGAATTAGCAGCGGATCAAATTGGGGCTAATGCTCTTTTAGCTCGTGTATCCGCGTATTATCACGACATTGGCAAAATGACGAAACCACTTTACTTTATTGAAAACCAAGCCCCCAACCACAATCCTCACGATCATTTGGCCCCTCACATGTCTGCCAAAATACTTTTTGCCCATGTTAAAAATGGTGTTCGTCTTGGAAAGGAACACAAACTTGGAGATTCCATCAACAATATTATTGAACAACATCACGGTACAACACTGGCAAACTACTTTTTCAACAAGGCCAAGCATCTCGCGACTCAGTCCGAGGACTCCACAGCTCCTCACGAAGCGGACTTTAGATATCCCGGCCCAAAACCCCAATCGCGAGAGGCCGGTATCGTGATGATGGCGGATGCTTGTGAAGCAGCTACTCGAAGTATTGCGGAGCCTACTCCAAGCAAGATTCAGGCAATGGTCCATGGCATCATTCAAAAGCGTTTCATTGAGGAGCAATTCACAGATTGTGATTTAACTCAAAAGGAACTGAAACTGATTGAAGATACTTTCACCCGAACTCTCACTTCGTTATACCACCATCGCATTGAATACCCGGGACAGAAAAACATGATCGACCCGATTCCAGAGGCTGCAAAAGTGAGCAGTTCCACTTCCCCTAAGCGAGTGGGATGATATGAAGTTCCATTTAGCTCTGAGCGCTCCCCCGTCAATCACACCCTTTTATAAAAGCCGCTTAAGAGGTGCTGTTCGCGCTACTCTCCATCATTTTTCGGATGCGTTTTTCCTAAAAAAGTACGGAAAAATTAAAACCATTTCCATTTCAGTTGCTGTTATTGGCAATTCTCAAATGAAATCGCTCAATCTGAAGTACCGGAAGAAAGCGGCAACCACGGATGTTCTTTCGTTTCCAGGATCTCACCTCACCAATGCATTCGCCGCTATAGAATTAGGGGATGTTGTTATTTGCCTGCCCAAAGCACGACAACAAGCAATGGATTATGGCGAACCTCTCAGTCGCGAATTGGAACGCTTAGCTGTGCACGGCGTGCTTCACTTGTTAGGCTTCGACCATGAAAAAAACAAGCGCGAAGAGAAGAAAATGTTTTTGCTCCAGGACCGCATTCTCAGGAAGCTCTCAAAAAATCACTTAAAGACATGATCAAGATTCTCGAATGGCTTCAATGGTGTTGAGTTGAGCTGCTCGAGAAGCAGGATAGAGAGTCGCTAAGGCGATCAGCACAGTAGCCACCCCATAAATGGTCAATAAAGATAATGGTCGAATTTCTACGGGGATAGTTCGATCGTAGTAAATTTCTGGCAATTGATAAAATGAGAAATATTTCACATACAAAACAAACAATAGCGTTAATAAAGCTCCCAAACTCAGTCCCACGGCACCCATGAAAGCGCCTTCCCATAAAAAGATTCTGTTGATTTGTTTCTGAGTAGCTCCCAAAGCTCTTAAAATACCAATGTTTTTCTTTTTGTGAGCAACATTCATCGTCAGTGTGATCACGACGTTCATCACTGCAATTAAAATTGAAAATGAAAGGATCAAAAACATCGAATATTGCTCAAGCTGCAAACTTTGAAACAAAGCCGAATTAAAAGTTTTCCAACTCTTAACTTCCAGTTCCCGTGGTACTAATTCTTGCATCTTTGAAGCTACGGCTTCTGCGGCATCCACCGAATGAGTCCACACTTGCCAACCTGATAAAGACTGATCCAATCCGAGCAACTCTTGAGCATCTTCTAGGGGCATAATGAGGTATTGCTCATCAAAATCATAATGACCGGAAGAGAAGAATCCAGATATTGAGAAAACCTGACTCTGGGGAATCAATCCTAAGGCTCCCCCCCTTTCTAAAGGAGAGATCAACTGCACAGCATCTCCCACGGATAAACCCATCCGCTCCGCCAATTCACTTCCCACTACCATCTGGGGAGAATCTTCATTGAGAACAGGCCATTGGCCCTCCTTCACCTTAAAATGAAGCTGTACCATTTCTGAAGTGGGAATGCCCCACACCACAGCCCCGACACTGCGCTTCTCCGCCTTGAGAATCATTTCATTCTGTACGTAGGGAATTACTTTTTTTACTCCAGGTACCGCTCGCAAAGCAGGCTCGATTGAAATCGAAGTCCCCGGAATGACCTTTCCATCCCCGGAATTGATAAGGATATGAGGATAAGCATTTAAAACTTTATCTTTCAGAGCTCCCTCAAAACCATACATCACCGACAGAAGAGAACTCATAGCTCCTACGCCCACCCCAATAGCAAGCCAAGCAAAGAGGGTCATGGGGCTGAACGTGCCCCGCTCGGTACCCTTTAATAAAAAACGCCAAGCTATAAATCGAACAGCCACTAAGGGGAGCCCTCAATAATCGGAGGAATCACTCCCTCACCTTCTTCTAAGGGGGGAGGCGCTTCAAAAGGCGCTGGATTCTGATCGCCCTCAAAGTATTCCGGGGGAGGTTCCGATTCTGGATAAGGATAAACCGGAGGGGGTGGAGGTGGCACACTCGTTTCAGAGGATGGAGATTCTGATGGAATGGGAGGCGGAACCAAGCTTTCCGTGGATTCAGTAGGAGACCCCATATCCATCCGAGGGGATGGTCCAGGTTCTTGAGAGGAACGGGGTCCAGGCAACCGATTTTGCTGGGGGGATTCCGGCTTTACAGGAGGCGGAACAGGTGGAGGCGGCACAGACTCAGGCGCTCCTTCTGGGCTGAAGGCTTGCATCTCACTTGAAGGCGCTTGAGGTTTAGGTTTTTTCCAAAGGTAAAAAGAACCTAAAGCAGTTAAACCAAACAGAAGAAGCCACATCCAGGGTTTCATACTGAAACTATAGGCGATTAGTGCTATAGATGCTATATGGAAAAATCAATGAGCACTTCAGAATTACCCACAGTCCATTGGGCAGATCATGCTGCTGACGCTTTAGTTGCCAAGCATCCTCAAAAAACGACTTTTGTGTGCGCCTCAGGAATCTCCCCCAGTGGTGTAGTTCATATTGGTAATTTTCGTGAGGTGATTACAGTTGATTTTGTGGTCCGAGCTCTCAAAAGCAAAGGTAAGGATGTGCGCTTTATTTATAGTTGGGATGACTACGATGCCTTAAGAAAAGTACCAGCGAATTTACCGAATCAAGAGCTCATTGAGAAAAATTTGAGACGCCCTCTTTCGAACATTCCGGACCCTTTTGGAACCGAAGCTTCTTATGCCCAACATTTCGAGAGAAAATTTGAAAAGGAAATTCAACAGCTAGGGATCACCCCTCATTTTATTTATCAAAATGAGCAATATCGCGCATGCAAATACCATCAGGGCATTCAAACTGCTTTACGAAACGAAAAGGCCATTGCTCAGATCTTGAATCGGTCTCGAACCGAACCTTTACCGCAGAACTGGTCTTGTTTGAGCATCTTTTGCAAAACGTGTGGTAAAGACACTACAGAAGTACTGAGTTTCCAGGAACCTTCCACGGTCCAATACGCCTGCAAGTCATGCAAACGCCAGGACCAAATCGATTTCACACGAGAAGCAGGAGTGAAACTTCTGTGGAGAGTAGATTGGCCAATGCGTTGGGCGCATGAAGGTGTCGATTTTGAACCGGGTGGCAAAGACCACTCATCGCAAGGTGGCTCATATGATACCGGGTGTGAAATCGTCCGTGAAATTTGGAAAAGAGAACCGCCTTTTTATGTTCAGTATGATTTTGTCTTAGCAAAAGGAGTGGGATCCAAACTTTCTTCCTCTTCTGGAAATTTAATTACGTTGGGACAAGCGCTCGAAATTTACGAACCCGCAATTATTCGGTACTTATTCGCAAGCAGAAAACCAAATTTAGATTTTTCTATCGCGTTTGATCTCGACGTGATGAAAGCCTATGACGATTTCGATCGCTGCGAACGAATTGCATTCGGAGCGGAGAAGGTCGATGAGAAAAAGTTGAATTATGAGAAGCGAATTTATGACTTCTCACGAATCGAAACTGCCGCATTAACTCAAGACATGCCCACACAATTCCCATTCCGGCATCTCTGTAATTTATTGCAAATCCAGGAAGGCGACTTGGAAAAAACCAAGCTATTCTATCAAGCGCAGATTAAGACACCCCAAGATGAGCAGCGCTATTATTCACGCGCGCACAGAGCTTGGAAATGGATCAGTGAATATGCTCCGACTGAATTTAGATTCACTCTACAAACCAATCCTCAAGTAAAAACGGCTTTTCCCCAAGTGATGACTGGTTTAATTGCTCTTCTGAAAGAAATGCCACCCCAAGTGAGCGAAGAAGAATTGGCCAATCGAACATGGGAAATCATGAAAGCGCACCAAATCGAAGGAAAAGTTTTCTTTAAAGATATTTATCAAATCCTGGTTTCAAAACCGAATGGACCTAAACTGGCTTCTTTTTTGTTGGCCATAGGGACCAAACGAGCAGCCGAGATACTCCAAAAAGCCCTGCCTGAATCCTAACTTTGAAAACCTACCAGTAGCCTGTTGTGACCGAGCAATCCCCTTGAACGCGGGCCATACAGCTGATCCGTTCATTGGCTCCTCGGGAATCACGTCGAAGCAACTTCATCTCATGGTCACTGGGTACACTCAAATTCTGTGCGCCCTGCATTACTTTCATCACACATTTCCCACAAACGGCCTCCGCACTGCAAGAGGAGGCTACTGGGAGACCAGCTCTACACGCAGCATCAAATAGAAGTGTGTCAAAAGGGACTTCTAGAGTAATTTGATTTGGTTCTAGCGTCACAATGGGCATATCGAAAATCCTTTGAATTAGCTAAAATAAATAAAATCTTACCTCTAAACCAGAGAGCTCCCCATGCAAAATTTAGAAACTGGCTTTGCATCCACAACTCAAGGCCCTACGGATACCCAAAAGATTCAAATAGAGGAGGATGCGGCAGCGCTTAAAGCGGTCATGACTGAAGTCAGCAAAGTGATTGTGGGGCAAGAGGCTATGATCCGCTCATTGCTTCTAGGCTTGCTGACTGATGGCCACGTCTTACTTGAAGGACTCCCAGGTTTAGCAAAAACTTTAGCTGTAAAAAGTTTAGCCTCTGTACTGCAGGCCAAATTTCAGCGGATCCAATTTACCCCAGATCTACTGCCCAGTGATTTAGTGGGTACGATGATCTACCAGCAAGAGACGCACCAGTTTATTCCTAGAAAAGGTCCCATTTTTGCCCATCTCGTTTTGGCAGATGAGATCAATAGAGCTCCTGCCAAAGTTCAAAGTGCATTGCTCGAGGCGATGGCAGAGCGACAAGTCACTATCGGAGAGACCACCTTCCCGTTGCAATCTCCATTTTTAGTTCTTGCGACGCAAAATCCCATCGAACAAGAGGGAACTTATCCCCTTCCCGAAGCCCAACTGGATCGTTTCCTGTTTAAGGTAAAAGTGGGGTATCCCAATCGACAAGAAGAAAAACTGATCATTGAACGCATGGGCTCTGCCCAAACTCCGTCCACCCGGCAAATTCTCTCTACGGGACAAGTGCTGCAAATGAAGGAACACCTCAAATGGATATACACAGATGCCCGAATTGAGGATTATATTCTTAGATTAGTTCTGAGTACTCGCAGAGAAATTCCACTTGAAGCTCACGAAGCCGATCTTTCGCAACTTAAAGATATTCGTGCCTCTATACGCATTGGAGCTTCTCCGCGAGCTTCTTTATTTCTTTACCGTGCAAGCCGAGCCCATGCCTTTTTGAACAACCGGCTCTTTGTGACACCAGATGATGTCAAATCGGTTGCTTTTGAAGTTCTCAGACACCGTCTCATTCTCACTTTTGATGCAGAGGCTAGAGGCTTGAATACTGATCAAATCATTTCTCAGCTTCTTAATACGGTTACGATTCCCTAGAGCACATGAATACTCAGTTTCATTTCCGGTCCGAACTCATCCACGCTATTGATCTGCTTGAGCTCAAACCAAAACAGCGGCTGGCATCTCCTTTTGTAGGAGAACACGAGAGTCACTCGCGTGGCGCAGGGATGCACTTCAAGGAATTCCGTCCCTATGAATTTGGGGATGATATTCGCCACATCAGCTGGACCACCACTGCTCGCACTGGGAAACCCACATTAAAAGTTTACGATGAAGAACGAGAAATCCATGTCTTTATTATAGTGGACATCAGCGGTTCTTCTCTGTTTGGTTCTGGGAATCGACGTAAAATAGATATGTATGCCGAGGTCGTGGCACTCGTCGCAATGAGTGCCCTCAAGTATAACTATCGATTTGGATCCGTCTTTGCTGATTCTGAGGTTCAGTCTTTTTCTCCTCCGACCAGAAAAAAGGAAGAAATTTTATCCGGAATCAATCAGCTTCAGACGCTTAACCTGCAAAAAAGACAAAGTGATCTTCGACCTGCACTTCAGCTGTGTAATCGATTACTCAAACACAAGACACTTCTGATCATCCTCTCGGACTTCATTGTTCCTGCTTTTCAAGCTGAATTGCATGCTCTGAGCACCCGACATGAAATTATTTTAATGCAGGGATATGACGACTCTGAAAGATTCTTGTCTAGCAAAGGTATTTCAGAAATTTGCGATCCGGAGACAGGTCAGTTTTTTGTTATGGATTCAGAATCCCCCTTTTGCAGAAAAGCAGTTCAATCTTATTATGCAACTTTTTTACTAAACCTCGAAAAAGTCGCACAGCAATGCCGTGCCGACTTTCTTCCATTGAGCGTACAAGATGACTACCTTCAAAGAGTGGTTCATTTTTTTAATGAACGCTAATTTGTTCTGGTCGTTAAGCGCCTGGAGCTTTAGCTTTGAACTCACGAAACCCAAGATCCAAGTTGGAGAATCTACTTTCCTAAAAATCCACCTTCCTTTAAACGGAAACTCCCAACGCCCTATTATTTTCGATGATTTGCTCACGCAAAATAAGAATCTTAAACTTCTGGAGCACCAGATTGTAAAAACTGATTCAGAATATGAAATCAGTTTTGAACTCACTGCTCACAGTTCCAAAAAAGTTTCAATCCCTCCTATTCAAATCCAGTTAGGCCCCGATACATTTTCAACCGAAACACTTGCCTTAGAGGTTTGGTCCTCTCGAGATCCTAATGACACGGAAATTCGTGCGGAGTTTGAACCCCTTCAGCTTCCTATTCCATGGAAGAAACTTTTTAGTTACTTTATATGGTCAATCAGCGGACTTTGCTTTTTCTGGATTCTTCGAAGAACTTTTTCTCGCATTCCGTGGAAACGGCTATCACTCCAACTTCATGCTGTCAAAATGCCTAATTTGGAAAGCAACCGAATGTGGCTCAAAAGACAACTCAAACGCATCCGTTCAGAAAGGCAAAATCGAGCGAACCCCCTCGTGCTCGCAGATGACTTGAGCTTTGTGCTTAAAACATTTCTTGAACGTCAAACCCACACTCCAGCACTTTCTTGGACCGCCCAGGAAATCGTAGCGCAATTGCCTCAACTAACTGCACGCCCAGGTAGAAGAACCGTATTGGCTCATATCGATTCCGTGAGATATCAGCCCAAACAAGGAATGACTTACGAGGCTGTCATCGATGAACTGATTGATCAGGTAGAAAAGGAATTCTTGAAATGACTCAGTGGCTGTTTCACATGGCTTTTTGGGGATTTTTGCCCCTTCTAGGAACTAGCCTCTACTTCGTATTCAAAAGAAAGAGTGAACAGGATTCTCTTTTGGTGCGCATGCCGGGTCCTTGGAGTGAACTCAAGCAACTGATGCGTCGGACTCGCTGGGCATTTAGACTTTTGTTCCTTTTACAAATTCTCGCTCTTTCGCTCATGGTGATTGCTCTAGCGCGTCCGATTCGGACCAAAACGCTCATCAACAAATCTACTGAGGGCGTTGATATCGCGATTGTTCTCGATGTATCTGAAAGCATGGATGCTGAAGACCTCACTCCCAGCCGGATCCTTGCGGCAAAACAAGTGATTCGTCAGTTCATAAATCAAAGGCCCAATGATCGTATCGGTTTGGTTGTTTTCGGAGGGGAATCTGTCATGAAGTCGCCTCTCACCCGAGATTTTCCATTTTTGCTCCAACAAGTAGATAATATTAAGCTGAGAGAACTCAAACAGGGTACAGCTATTGGTTTAGGAATCACAAATGGACTTTCCCGTCTTCGCAAAAGCCAATCAAAAAACAAACTCATCATTCTTTTGACGGATGGAGACAGCAATGTCGGTTCCGTTAATCCGATGACTGCAGCTAAACTAGCTGCTCAAGAGGGAATAAAAATTTACACAATTGGAATTGGACAGGAAGATAGAGTGGTAGTTCCTATCTATTCTTATGACTCTCAAGGACAAAAGATGCATTTGATTGCTCAAGTACCTTCCTACCTGAATCCTCAGCTACTAAAAGAGATTTCGCAACTCACGGGTGGAAAGAGCTACATGGCTCGCGATTCGGGCATGTTGTCCAGAGTGCTTCAAGAAATCGACAAACTGGAAAAAACCAAAGTGAAGATATCGGCCACGCCCGAGACAGAGGAGTTGTTTTTATATCCAGCTATTCTGGCAACAGTACTTATGGCGATTCTCTTTTTATTATCTGAAACTCGATTTCAAAGACGGCTCAAGGAACCATTACGACATGAACTATCAGCTCGCGCAACCTGAGGCGCTTTGGGGGTTCATTCCCTTACTTTGCCTCATGATTTATTGGTTATGGAAGAGAAAGCATCGCCCAACTCTATTTTCATGGCGAAGATTTTGGTGTGGAACTCTGGGTTTCTTTTTTGCTATTTTAGGCCTAGCACGCCCGCAAAGTGGGTCACTTACAGGTATGCCCGAACCCGTTGCTGCCAATCTCATTCTCGCTGTCGATATCTCAAACAGCATGCTAGCGGAGGATATTACCCCCAGTCGTTTAGGATTTGCTTCCGCCTTCATCCAACATATCACCGAATCCATGGTTAAACCCCGAGTAGCGTTGTTTCCATTTGCTGCTTCAGGCTTTCTCCAACTCCCCCTAACAACAGATATCTTTGCCCTCCAGGAATCACTTTCTGCTTTGGAACCCACTGCAACTTCACACCAAGGAACAGACTATAATGAAATGCTCACCGGCTTGATTTCCAATATCAACCAATTGGAGCAGCAGGCTCAAAATCAACTTGAGGGATGGCATACGCCCAGAGTCCTGGTCTTTTCAGATGGTGAACCCCAAACTCCTTTGGATGAAACTTTGTTGAAACCGTTCATCGCAAAAAAGATTCCCATTTTCACCGTTGGTGTTGGAACTACCGAGGGCAGCACTATCCCAGTAGCAAGCCCCTTCGGAAAGCGAGAGACTCTGAAGGATCCTCACTCGGGACAAACTGTGATTACTCGCTTAGATGCTCAACCCTTGCAGGCGATGGCACTTCAAACGGGAGGTGCTTATTTTTCGGCCTCCTATAAGAACATTCCAACTCTGATATCTCAACTCAATCAATCTCTGGCTCTTGGAAGAAGAAATTCTCAATTTAAGGTTCAGCAGGAATTGTTTCCGTTCTTTTTGGCTCTGAGTATCCTTTTTTTCTTCATCGAGTTTTGCTCCGGTCGTTGGCAGTTTGTAATCCGTGCTCTTATTTTCGTTTTGTTTTGCGGAACTTGGAATCCGGCTCATGCAGAGGACGATCAAACCCGCGCGATTGAGGCCTATAATCAAGGGCTCAAAGAAATGTCGCAGGGCAATCTCAACAAAGCTGCTGAACTCTTCGAAGAGAGCACACTCATCTTCCAAGACAACTCAGATCGGAAGAAAGCACTCTACAATCTAGGAAATACATTTCTCAAAATGGGAGATCCTGAACAAGCTCTTGAGAGCTATCAGAAAGCCTTCAGAACAGAGGCACGCTCAACAGAATTAGAGAACACTGCTAATCAACGCATTTCAGATAATATGGCATTGGCTGCTCAATTGGTCGAAATGATGAAAAAACAGCAGAAGAACCAACCAGGAAATGATGACAAAGACGGCACTAGCGATCCAGGTCAAGACCCCAAGGGCCCGCAACAATTTCAAGGTGAGGCTTTGAATGAGAGCCAAAAGAAAAAACTCTACGACCTGATTGCAAGCGAAGAAAAAGAAACCCTAAAGCGAATTCGAGAAAAAAACAAAGCCCCCAATTCATCTAACGGTAAGCCATGGTAAAAAAGATCTCGATTTCATTTTCGTTTTTTTTAGCAGCTGTCTGCATGGCCGATTCTTTGGAATTTCGCCTTCAGCTTTCCAAACCCACTTTTTTCGAGGGAGAAAAAGTGACTGCTACTTTTCTCCTTGAGGCAGATAAAGAAAATGTGATTGAAGTCGAAGTGATCAAATTCCCTGAATTTCGTGGCTTCTGGAGTGAAAACCTCATGCTCCGACAAGGGCCTATCCACCTCACACCTACCGCTCAGAAGGGGAAATTCGTAGCTGTTATTGGTTCCTATGCTATTCAGTCCATTTTGGAATACAAAAGCGCTGAAGTCCGACCGATGAAGCTTTTGATCAAAGGCCTCACTCCAGAACCATTCACGTTGGAATCTGTCAGTGTTCCTAATAGAATTTTATCTCTTCCCCCGATCCCCCCTGCTCTACAAAAAGTTCCCTTTTCAGGAGGTGTTGGTAACTTCGCTCTCTCCGTAGATAACCCGCAAGTCGTTTTTAGAAAGGGCGAACCTTTTAAGATACGAATCACATTGAGCGGGGAAGGCAACTTTTCTGAAATCAATACGCTTCCTATCCGCCCGCCTGCTGACTTCACAACGGTCTCCCAAAATTCATTTCAAGATGCTTTTTTGGGCAGAAGCAGAAAGTTTTTTGATTGGGTTTTCAGTACAGAATCCGATACTGTTCGATCTTGGAAAATAGGAAGCTTCTTATTTTTTGATCCCCAATCGAGCCGATATCACGAATTGGAATTACCTGAAATTCAATTTTCCCGTCTGGAGGAGCCTAGTTTACCGGAGAATCTCCTCCGGAAACAAGCCATCGCATTTGAACCAAAATCAACCTGGTCTAATGGATCCTCTCATTCAATTCTGATAAGCACTTGGAAAGTGACTTGGGCACTAGCCCTTGCAGCTCTCAGTTGGATTATCTTTTTTCAGCAGAAAATGTTTCGCATCACCCGAGCAGCCGATCCCAAGCGGTGGTGGAGGGCTCAGAAGAAAAAAGTAGAACACGCTCTCCAAAAGCAGGATTGGTCGACGTTTGTTCCTCTTGCGGCTCAGCTGGTCAGAAAGCATCTATCTGAGCGAGGATCGCTCCCTGAGAAAGGCCATTTGCTTTTGGAAGCCGATCATCAATTGCGCTTCAGTCCTGACAAAAAACTTCAGCTGTCCCCGGAAATGCTCCTTCAGATCTGGAGTGAAGTGGCACAAGACCTCGGCGCAAGTTCCCAGGATCCCTCTAAATAACTGTTAGTATTCATTTTTTTAATTCTTAGGCAGCTCACGCTCTTTACTCCCGGGGGGGTTGACTTCTGTAATCATTTCCATAGGATACAGGGACTAATTTTGTAAGAAAGGGAGTTCCCAGTGGCCAGAATTACCGTTGAAGATTGTTTAGAAAAAATACCCAATCGATTTGAACTCATCCATATTGCTGCCAAACGCGTGAAGCAATTGGCGAAAGGGTCCAAGCCGCTGATCCAGCATCCTCACAACAAGCCTGCTGTGATTGCATTGAGAGAGATTGCTGGTGGATCCGTGGCTAAATCTTCGGAGCAAGATATCGACGCTATTGGTGGCGAATAATCAGTCCCCCGCCTAGGATCATGAAAATCAAAGTTTCTTCTACTTCCGCTTTGGTGTTAGGCCTAGCCGCTTTGAGCACTTGGTATGCACTCTACGAGAAAAAGTATCGCGTCGACCAAGCCAATCTGGAGAAAGAAGCTAAAAATCTGGTTAGTATTTCAAAAGACAATATACAAGAACTTGAAATAACTCATTCCAGTGGAGAAAAATTCGCTCTAAAAAAAACGGGAACCACTTGGTCCCTAAATTCACCACTGCAAGATCAAGCAGATGAAGGCACTCTGAACTCGCTGCTGAGCACCCTCACCTCAGCCCAAGAAGAACGAACGATTGAAGAAAACCCGGCTGATTTAGACGTGTATGGGTTAAAACAACCTGCTGTCACTCTTCGCATAACTCAAGATGTAAATCGCACTGAGGACTTATTCCTCGGAAACCCCACTCAAGTCGGTTCAAGCGTTTACGTTAAAACTTCAAAAAAGCCAGCAGTGGTTAAAACCAACAAATCGCTTCTTTCCGCTTTGCAAAAATCGGCTTTTGAACTTCGGAATAAAAAACTGGTCCCTATTCCAGTTGATGCGGCCCAGGAGATTGAAATTCAGAATTCGACTGGCCACTACATCCTAAAGTTCTCAGAGAAAAAACAGTGGCTCTTGGCTCGAGATGGCTCTCCCGTCAATAGCCAAGCATGGAGCAAAACCTTAAATGCCCTTCTAGATGCCAAGGCAACTGCTGTTGTATCAGAGCAGGCAGACTCAAAAAAATACGGTTTGGATCGCCCTCAAGTGAAAGTGTGGATTTCCACCGGGGCAGAAGGGGTTCGCCATCAGGTTTGGTTTTCACAAGTTGCTTCAAGAACTTTTGCCAAGAGAGAGGATAAGCCGTTCATTTATGAAATCAATTCCGGTTTATTGAAAGAACTGTCTCAAAGTGCAGAGGCCTTCAGAGACACCCACATCGTTTCTTTCAATCGATTTGCAGTTCAAAAAATAAAAATTAAAAAGGGAGAAGTCGTCACTGAGTTCGTAAAGGATGGAGCGGCTTGGAAACTTGCCAATGGAAAACCAGAGGAAAAAGTAGATGCTAGCAAAGTAGAGGCCATGCTCACCCAAATTCAGGATGCTCAGCTGAAGCAATGGGTTTCTTCCGGAACCCCTGGGTTTTCCCCGCAACTGAGCGTAGAAATTTTTGAAAATCAAAACAATCAGGAAGTGCTTTCAGCTCAGTTTGATTTGGCGGCTCCTCAAGGAAATGAACTCTTAGGAAAAAGCTCGTGGCATAAACTTGCCTGGAAAGTAGGCGTTCAGGCTCTGAATTTAGTCACAACAGATAAAACCAGTTTTTTTGAAAAATCTTAACGGAAGGAACGGGTATGGCACTGTCATCAATCAAAGGGAAATGGGCACTTGTTTTGGGTGCTTCCAGTGGTTTTGGCGAATCTATTTCTCTTCGCTTAGCGGAAGAGGGCGTCAACATTTGCGGCGTTCATCTCGACCGTAAGGGGACACTGCCTCACGCTGAAGAAGTGATCGCCAAGATCCGGGCCCATGGAGTGCAAGCAGTTTTTTTTAATGGTAACGCCGCAGATAGAGAAAAACGCCAAGAAGTGATCACTGAACTTTCTCGGGTTGCTCCCCAAGGAATTCATTGCTTAATCCATTCTCTGGCTTTTGGAAGTCTAAAGCCTTTCATCACTAAAGAAGATAAAGACCATGTCTCTCAGGATGCGTTGGAAATGACTTTAGATGTGATGGCTAACAGTCTGGTTTACTGGACACAAGATCTCTTCAAGAACAATTTATTAAGTTCCGGCGGACGGATCTTTGCGATGACTTCTTCAGGAGGCACTCGAGTGTGGCCTACTTACGGTCCCGTTTCAGCCGCCAAAGCCGCACTAGAATCCCATTGTCGTCAATTAGCTCTGGAGCTTGCCCCCTATCAGATTACCTGCAATGCAGTGAGAGCGGGCGTCACAGATACACCTGCCCTTCGAAAAATTCCCGGAAACGATGTGATGATTGAAATGGCCCTTCAAAAGAACCCTTACAAGCGACTGACAACACCTGAAGATGTTGCCGATGCGGTGGCTCTTTTACTTCATACGGAAGCAGCTTGGATTTCAGGGAATGTCTTGGGAGTCGATGGCGGCGAGGATATCGTAGGCTAATCGTTTCTACCGGAGCGGCACATTTTTTTCGATAAACTGGAGTGTTTTAAATACATTGTGGTCTTCACCCAGCGTGAGCGAAGCTTGTTCTTTGTCATAAGACAGTTGCAACCCTGTATAGACGAATTGAATTTTGCGTCGATGGGTTTTCGTGGAAGAAAACACTTGGTAAACAAACTCTAAAGTCGAGGCATCTTCCAGTTCTAATCCAACTCCCTGGTATTCCAGAGCAGTCAACAACCCAATCACTTTCTCAGCTTGAGCCGAGAGCACAGGAGAAGGTGCCGGCGCTGAATCATCGACGGCTTCCAGAACTGGAGAAATGGAAGCTGCTTTCTTCTCAGAAGATGACGAGCTGCACCCAATAAGCACTGCCCCTATCCCCAACCCGAGAGCAAAAAGATATTGACTCATTGCGCAACCTTTTGACTCATAAATGAGAATCTAAAATAAAGAGTTTAGCATAATTATCCGAAAACTAGAGAGTGAACCTGAACTCTTGTCGAGGTTTCGTTATGGCACATTTTATGAAGCTGTTCTTTTTAATCATCAGTTTTTCTTGCATAGGCTTTGCGAAAACTGAACTCACCATCAAAAAATTTCGCTTTATACATCACAACGATTCTAAATTTGAACGAATGGTCATCGAGTTTTCAGGACCATCAGTGAATGTTCCTGTAGAAATCAAAACAAATAAAGCAACGAGTCGGGAACGCGACCTCTCCCTCAGTATGTCCGACGTTCAACTCGTGGGAGCCATACCGGAAAGTGAGATCAATGAAAGTTTTCAAACCAAAAGAGAATGGAGTGGACCACTCTCTTTTGTAGTAGACACGCCTAAAAATGGGTTCAGTATCCGCACTCTGCTCAAAGGGAATGAGAAAGAACTGGACGCTTTTTGGCTTTCAGAACCCACACGCTTGGTGATTGATGTTTACCCTAAAACTTCTCCCCGAGCAGGCAATCGGGAAGCCTTGAAGGTTTCTCGTGCTGTGGCTTCTGTAAAAGATGGAAACGCAAAGATGTCCCCTAAGAAAAAAGCACACTCGCTCTCCGATTCCATTTTTTGTTTTCCAGCAAATTCTCAGCTGGATGCTGCCATTGCTTTTGAACCTTATAAGGGCACCAGCGCTGTAAAAGTGGATGTTGCAAAACCGGGTGAACCCCTCTCAGATAAGCAAAAAGAAGGCATCGTTTGTTACCCTGCTCACACTCGGGTTCATCCTCAAGTCAGTTTTGATCCCTCAATGCAAAAAGCGCCTTCTGAAATGGCAAGTCCCGAACCGGTAGCTCAAGCTCCTGTTCCAGCACCTTCTCAGTCTTTATTTGGCTCTAAGTTGCTGCCAGTGCTTCCTCCTGTGGGTCCAGTAAAATCCGAAGATCAGGAAAAAGCATCCGCACCTGCAGCTGGGGGAGCTCCCGCTGCTGTACCCAGTTTACTTCCCAGTACCCTCATCCCTGCTCTTCCCAATACTTCCGGAAACGCAGGCACGGCGGACTCTCGAGTCCCAGCGAGTGCTTCAGTGCGATCTCAGCAATTCAATCCCAAAGTGGATAATAATGCACCGGCTTCACTCGGAGCTTCATTTGATAGAGCGAATAAGGGCGCTGCAAATCCCGCACAGCTTTTACCGCCTTTTAAATAGGAATTAGGGATTTACCCGGTCAGAAGAAGCAGGCATACTGGTTTCTCGTGAGTAAAAAAAAATCTCGAACGTTTCGTTCTCGTAGCCAAAAAAAGCAAAACCAGCGACGGTCTCGTCCTAGTTCTTTTTCCAAAAAGAATTCGGCCCGGCTCATAGGTCGCATACAAAAAAATCCCCGCGGATTTGCTTTTGTCATCCCTCACGATTCTCGAATCCAGGATTCATTTGTCCCTCCCCGAGAAGCACGGCTGTTAATGAGTGGCGATATTGTGGAATATCAAACGCTCCACAAAGGACGCCGCACAGAAGCTCAAATCACTCGGGTGATCGACCGTGCTTGTAAAAAAGTGTTGGGACAAGTTCAAGTCGCTCATCGACACACGTTCTTACAGACCTCTGAAGGGGACAGTTTTGACTTGGAATTTGATAAAAAGCTCCCCATCGGTACGTGGGTTATTGCGACCATCATCGAATATCCCTCTGAACGCCTTCCAGGATTGGCCCGAGTGACTGAAGAATTGGGCATGAAGCTCACTCCCCACCATGATCATCTCATCACTATTTCACGTTTTGGAATCGAAGAACGTTTTCCAGAAAAAGTACATCAGGAAATTGCGGATCTGCGCTTATTAGCAGAGCGGGAATACCGTTCCCCCTCACCCCAACGCAAGGATCTCAGAGATCTTCCGTTTGTTACTATTGATGGAGAAGATGCTAAAGACTTCGATGACGCGATTTGCGTTCTGGAGACCTCGGGAGCCGCGTCTCACCGATTATTAGTTGCTATTGCCGATGTGAGTTTTTTCGTCAGACCGGGTTCCTTTCTCGATGAGGAAGCCAAGAAGCGGAGTACAAGCATTTACTTTCCAGGATATTGCATCCCCATGCTCCCGGAAGGCTTATCGAATGATTTGTGCAGTCTCAATCCTCAAACCGATAAGTTGGTTCTGGTTGCAGATGTCACGTTTGACCGCTCAGGTACCCTCCTCAGCTTTGATTTTTATGAAGGGGTGATCCGAACCATTGCTCGACTCACTTACACCCAAGTTCATGAATGGTTTCAAGGCAATCATCATGCTCTGCCATCCAACTGCCACGCACCCTTGCTCAGGTCCCAACAACTGTTTGAACTGCTCCTTCGCAACAGAAAAGCACGGGGCGTTCTAGATTTTCAACTCCCAGAATGCCGTTTTAAGTTGGATGCATCAGGAAAGCCATTAGAGGCTGCCCCCTATCCCAACTGGGAGTCTCATCGTTTAATTGAGGAGTTCATGATTACGGCTAATACGGTCGTAGCCCAAGCCCTCAATGAAAAAGGAGCCCCCTCTTTATATCGCGTCCATGAGGCACCTCTGATCGAAAGCTTAGAAGAAATCAATCAACTCATGAAAAGTTTAGGACTCAGCTTCATGCTCAAAGAAGTTTCGCCTCAAGCGTTTGCTCATATTCTAGAGAAGACTTCGGGATTGAAGGGAGCTCACACGCTGCACAAAGCAATTCTGAGAGCTCAAAAACAAGCCCGCTATGAACCCAATCCCAAAGGCCATTTTGGACTCGCCTTGAAAGATTACACTCACTTCACGTCGCCCATTCGGCGTTATCCGGATTTAATTGTGCACCGCTCCGTCAAAAGCTTCATTCTTCAGGATCAAAAAGCCGATAAGGATAATAACTACGAGGCATTAGTTCGTTTAGGTGAACTCACTTCTGAGCGGGAGCGCCGAGCAATGGAGGCCGAGCGCTTCATTTCCCGGAGAAAACAGTGCTGGTTTCTTTCGGAACGCATCGGTGAGAATTTAAAAGGGATCATCTCGGGCGTGATTGCCAAAGGACTTTTTGTGGAAGCTACTCAATATGCCATTGAAGGATTTGTTCCCATCGAATCCCTGCCGGGTTTTTATGAGTTTGATGAACGCAAGGCCTGCTTGCGTCGCAGGCCGGGGCACAGCACTCTCAGCGTGGGCGACGCCTTCAAAGTTCAGGTGGCTTCCGTGAGCGTGGATGACAATGAAATCACTTTTTTCCCAGGGCTCTCATCGCCATGAAAGTCATCTCTACAGCCGCTAATATTTCCCAAGCCTTCAAAAACGCAGGACGGTTGCGTGAAATTTTATCGGTTTTAGTCAGCACGGGCTTCATGGATCTCATGCATCGAATGAAACTGGAACGTTTCATTCCCGACCGCTCAACAGCGAATCCCGACTATACCGATCTACCGTTAGCTGAGCGCTTGCGAATCGCTTTTGAAAAACTAGGACCCGGTTTTGTTAAGTTGGGACAGCTGATTGCTTCACGTCCTGATTTGTTCCCAGAGAATATTGTTGAAGAGTTTTCAAAACTCCAAGATCAAGTCGCTACTCTCCCTTTTGAGTCCATCAAAAAACAAATTGAACAGGAGTTGAACTGCTCTCTCACAGATGTTTTTTCTCAGTTTGACGAGACGCCTTTAGCTGCGGCCAGCATTGCACAAGTTCATGCAGCGACTCTGAAATCTGGGCAAAGCGTCGCAGTGAAAATTCAACGCCCTGGGATTGATAAGATTCTGCACAACGATATTTCTATCTTAAGAGGACTTGCTGGCCTTCTTGAAAATTACATTCCAGAAACTAAGCCTTTTAACCCACAAGGATTAGTGGAAGAGTTTTTTCATACCATTCTGTTTGAGTTGGATTTTAGAGTGGAAGCCAACAACATTCGAAAGATCAAAGGTCAATTGACCAATCTAACCCAAGTAGCTATTCCCGAAGTTTTCACACAGTATTCAAGTCAGAAAGTGTTAGTCCTTGAAAAGTTTGAAGGAATTCGTTTCTCTGATCGAGAACGAATCCTTGCTGAAGGTATCGATCCTAAAAAAATCATTGAAACGGGAGCCGATGCTTTTTTTCAAATGGTGATGCGCAATGGTCTATTCCATGGAGATCTCCATGCGGGCAATCTCTTTGTTCTCACCGATGGACGAATTGGTATCATTGATTTTGGAATCGTCGGAAGATTGAGTCGTCGCGTTCAGGACAGTATCATTTCCATGTTCATTGCCATCATGGACGAGGACTACGAAACGTTAGCTACTGAATATGTCACTTTATGTAGTCCCACAGGAGATACTGATATCAGTCTCCTTCAAAAAGATCTCATGGACACCATTTCACCCTATATAGGCTTAGTTTTGGGCGAAGTGAATGTGGGAAAACTGCTACTCCAATCCACCAGTATTGCAGCTAAGCATCAACTAAAAGTACCTCGAGAGCTCATGTTGTTATTCAAGGCCATCATGACTATTGATGGACTTGCCAAGAAATTAGATCCGGATTTCGATATCCTTCAACTGGGCAATAAGCTCGCTAAAGAAGTGGTTACTGCTCGTTATAGCAAAGAACGGATTTCCAAAGACTTGATGATTTTAGCACGCGATCTTCAAGACACATTGGAAACCTCTCCCAAACTTTTAAAACGCTTCCTGCGAAAGTGGGCTCAAAATAACTTCGCCATTGAAACTAAGTCGAAGGATTCTGCTTTGATACCGCACGCCATTCATCAATTCACTTACTACTGGGTGCTCACAGCTTTCAGCTTGAGTCTTTTAGTAGTGGGAGTCTATGCAGCTCACAAGGAATTAGAACCCCTCGTATTTGGAATCTCTGTTTGGGGAGCCTTCTGTTTTGGTGTATCCTTGCTGGTATTAGGAACCAGTGTTTGGAAACTTTCAAAATACAAAGTTTAATTGTCTTCTTGATCTTCGGCGCGTTTGCTTCTTTAGCCTTTGGTAAACCCGCTTGGATTCTCACCCCAGATCAAATCTATCCTCTTTTAGAATCTCATTTATCAAAAAAAAAGGAAGACTACTTTAAACGGACAGTGAGACGGGCCGGCAATCAAACCATTGAGCTGGAAGGCTTCAGCTCGCTCAGCGGCCGATTGGAAAATTTTTACTCAGTTGCGAAAGACATCCCTAACTACCGCCAGTGGGCTTTGACGGGACTGAATAAAAAGCCTGCGGGGGGCGAATATTTACTACAGATTTTGGATTTGAGAGTAGATCCCCAGAAATCTAACGTCCTACATGCATTGTTTGGATTACGATTTCCGGGTATCCACCAAGACTTGCGTCGATCGTTCCTCATTATTCCTACTCAGCAACCACGCTCTGTTACGGTCTCTTGTCAAAGTTTGGATGCCCCAGATTTGGTCTTGAGCTCTTTAGTGGGCTACATCACTGCATTCTCAGCGCCGAAGGACCCTGAACGACTCTGGGTTTATTTCAAAGGAGTAGCAAAAATCAGGTCTTGGATCCTCTATCAAGCGCTCCCCGAGCGATTGCTCACTCAGGAATCCTCGGAACGTATTCAGACCGTGCTGGACAACTTTTCCCAAGAAGAAGTGAAGCAATACGCTTTGGTGGAGCGATCAAATAGAGTCAAACCCCCAAAGAAAAAGCGGCAGCGGTGATTGAGATTTCCAACCATCTTTTCCAAGCACTTGGATTAAGCATTCTTCGTCGGTTAGCTTTTGCCATTCTTTTTGTTCAGTGAGCTTATTTTTTGATTTGAGATGCTGTTCGTAAGCTGCCAAAAGTAAATTCTTATCTAGGAGTTTAATCAAGCCTAGGCTTCCCAACCAATGGTGATCCGCAAGAGGACCAAACCAATCTTCTCCAGTATCAAAAGGGGCTATGAGCGTTAAGGGGTGCTCACGGTAAGGTCCGGTCTGACAAGCGATCACATTGTTTTGGACCGCTTCTTTATCTCCAGCCCATTCGTGAATGTAGTGTGTGAAATCTTTCCCCTTGTTGATGGCCACATAAGAAGTCAGGGCGTTTCCGGATTGGGTCACGTACACCTCAGTCTGCGGGATATTCAGCAACTGTTTCATCTCTGCCAACGACCGAACCATCTTGTAACTTTTGTTGAGAATACAAGTTCCAAAGCGCTTCGAGATCTTTGTTCCGATCGTATAAACGATTCGCTTGATTTCCTGCTCCCACGTGTTGTTGGGAAAACCGAAAATCTTTCTCGAGTCCGCACCGATAAAAACCCAGAGATTCATAAAACTCAGGTTGATCTGACCACAAAATACTGAGAGCACAAGCTTCCTGATTAAAAAAATGAAGCGCTTCTTGGATGAGTTGAGTAGCTAATCCCTTTTTTCTAAAACTACTGTGAGTCGTGACCGTTCCAATCAGTCCCAAAGAGAGTTCCCAATCAGGTCCCTGATATTTTTTTATGAGAGTCCCCACATGGGCAACGATTCGGCCTTCAAAAGTAAAATAAAACGACCGTCCGCCGGGGTAAGGTCTAAAAACCGTTGGGTATTCCTCTTCTATCTTAAAATTGACGGAGGCTTGCAGTTCTTGGTTCAAAAAATCAAGGACACGCTGGTGATCTCGGGATGGGTTTTGGGAGTGATCGAGAGTTCCTATCACAAAGGAAGCACCTGAAAATAGAAAAAAGCCGAGTGTTGATCTGTTGAAGACTCACACTCGGCACTTTCAATTATAAATCAGCAGCTCGTAGAGTTTTTCTGCCGTTTGCTTTTGCCCGCTCCACACCGCGATTCACAGCGTGGTGGATCAAAACATTGACTGCTTCCACAACATCTGAAGAGCATTTCATTTTTGATTTTTTAACCAGCGCTTTCACTTTGGATTGCACAATGTAGGATTCTTTTACTTTGGTTGCCATAGGTGTTTTCCTCCAATGAATGTTGATAAGCAACGTTTGAGCCTTAATATAGTCTCAAGTAGCTCAGTTGAAAAGCGGAAGCGCAAACCACGAGAGGAGAATGGCAGAACCCACTGGGATTGTGAAATTGTCATCGATAGGACTGGGGATCAGTTCCACCACTGTGCTGACAGCTCCCCCGAGAAGCCCCAAAACAAGCGCTTGAGGGAGTTCCAAAGAGAGATATCCCAGAGCAAAGCTCACTGAAATCAGAGCAGTTGTTACAAAATTAGCAGCGGCCCCTTCTAACGTTTTTCGTGAAGTGAGTCGAATGCGACCCCAGTGAGTCCCCACAACAGCAGCTACTGGGTCCCCAACAGCTAAAAATAAAGCACTTAATAAAACAATCGGCTTTGGAAAAAAATAAACTAACACCAGGAGCCCTAAAATATAGAAGGAATTACCAGAGACACTCTGCAGCTCTTCACGCCGCATGAGACTTCCAAAGGCTTTCAAAATGAGTCCGTTCAATCGAGGAGACTTCAATCGCACAATGTCTAAAAGCATGAAGATGCCTCCCACGGTTCCTAATAATACGAGGGCGGCTTCTCGAGAGAGAAAGAAGGCATACAGGGAGACACAAAGAATCCCCATCATAAAATGGTAAAATTTACGTCCTAAATGAGGCGTGGAACGCCCCACATTCAACACTTCTTGTTTGAGTGCAGAAATCTCAGCTGCCGATACGAAAGAAAGAGTTTTGAACATGATCCTTAGATACAGCAAATTCGATACCTGTTCCTAACCAAAAACAAATAAATCATATTAAACGAATGATATTATTAATTTACCAGCTGACTTTTCGCGTTATATGCCGAGACAAACAGACTCAAAAATGCGTAGAATCATACGCACCCAGAACTTTTATTACGCAGTCTTACTTTTTTATATCGTTCTTTGCTCGTTGACCCATGGGGTGGGAAGGATACCGTTCGATGAGATCTTGAAAGAACAATCGGGATTCTTTCTGTTGTCCCAAATGTTTGAAAGCCCAAGCCTGGCGATAAATCGCTGTCGGGACCAAACTATCTTTAGGATATTTTTTTCGAAATTGAGCAAATTCTAAAGCCGCCGAAGCGTACTCTTTTGATGAGAAGAGCACTTCTCCAATCAGAAAATTAACTTTCTTGGCTTGCTCACTGTTTTTAGAGGAGCGTTTCTCAACTTCTCGAAGGACTTCTAATGCTTCTTCAAATTTGCCTTCGTCATACAATAATTTTCCTTGCTCGTAAGATACCGCGGAATTGGATTCGACTGACGGACTGGGTTGCTTCAGTGCCAGCTCTTCAGCCACTGCTCGTTGCTCCAGCGCTTGAATCCGAGTTTGAAGGGTCAGAACTTGATTTCGTAAATCCTCAGCAATTGACCGATGCGATTCGGTTTGTTCCTCATTTACGCTTTTTAAACGAGCTACTTCAGTTTTGAGCTCCTCAACGGTCGTATCTACGTCCGCTTTGAGATCTCGCGCTTCTTTCACTTCTGTTTTCAAACGTTCCATTTCTTGTTCGCGTCGAATTTCACCTTTGGTCTTACATCCGCTGAGAAATCCTCCACAGATGACTAACGATAAAACTACTAAATTTTTCTTGTTGAGGTTTCTCATGGATTAGCCTCCTCCTCTGGGATAGGTGCAGAAAAGCTCGGTGCCGATTCCGGCTCTACGAATCCACCTTTGAGCTCAGTTTGTTTAGCCACTGATTGATACTCCGCTTGTTCCGCAATCTGTCTGGCTTCGTGAGCAAATTTCTTGGCTGATTCATAGTACCCCTCGGTGAAGTCCTTTTTTGCTCTGAGATACAAGTTTTCAGCTCTTCGGTAGGTATCCGGGGCAAGTACTTCTGCTTTAACTTTTTGCGCTGCTTTCAACGCAACATCTGCCAAAATCATGTCTTCGATGGGTCGGGGGTGACAAGCACTGATCACCCCCACGAACAATAAAATGATTCCAACAGAACGCATTCCTTATTTGGAGAGCAATACAAACACAGCTCGGCGATTTTTTGCCCAAGCTGCTTCGTTATGTCCTAAATCTGCAGGACGCTCTTTGCCGTAACTGAGCGTTTCAATACGGGAGGCGGCTACTCCCAAGCGAACTAAGTAGGCTTTCGCAGCATTGGCCCGTCGATCTCCAAGGGCCATATTGTACTCAACCGTGCCCCGCTCATCGCAATGACCTTCAATTTGAATCCGCGCATTGGCATTTGCTTTCATCCAATCCGCATTCGTCTTGAGGGCGTTTCTAGCTTGATCCGTTAAATTGTAACTGTCGTACCCATAATAAACTGTTTCCATTTCGCTGAAAGGCTGTCCAGCATCTCCAGCGCCTCCCAGAGATTCCACACCCGCTCCTGGACTAGCAACGCCCGAGGAATCCTCCGATAAATTCATAGCGGGTTCGTCAGAAACCACATCTTTTTTACTACAACTCACCATGCCGAACACGAATACCAACATGACAATTTGGCTGAGTGGGGATCGAAGACTTCTTAAAACAGACATAAGGCTGCTCCTTCACGATGAAATAGGTTAAAAACACCTATACGGTAGCGAAATTCAACGTAAGATACAATTATTTTTCAGCTTTATCCGAAGCAGGCCCCTCACCCTGACGGGGCGCGCCAACCGCTTTTCAATCCCGTTCAAACTTCTCATTGATACAATATCTCCATGCGAATTTTCTTTTGGGGACTGTTGCTGTGCAGTTGGCTTCACGCAGAACCCACTTACTTATCTTTTCCCTCTGATGTTTCCTGGAAAACTCAAACGAGTTCTCATTTCCAAATTGTTTACCGAGAGGGACAAATTGACCTCGCATCACGCGCTCTGAAAGCCGCAGAGAAAGCCTTCGCCCTTTTAACTCCTATTTTTCCGGAACGCCCTCCCCTCACTTTTATCGTGTTGGCTGATTTTCAGGATTCTCTCAACGGTTACTCTTTGAATTTTCCTTATCCCCACTTTGTCGTTTTTGCAGCGCCACCCAACAGCACCGGAGAGCTTGCAGCTCTGGATCATTGGTTAGATTCAGTTGTTTTACACGAATACGTTCACACCCTGCACATGTATCCAGCAACTGGTGCTTGGAAATGGATTCGCACCATTTTTGGAAGCTGGGTCGTGCCAAACGGTATGCAGCCTCAGCATCTGCACGAGGGACTGGCCACATTTTTAGAAACTGAATTCAGTCGAGGGGGCCGTGGGCGCAGCTCCTTTTTCCAAATGCTCAGTCGCAAAGCTGTGGAAAACCAAGTCTGGGGTGATGATTTTGTTCCTTTGGATTTAATTGATGGCTCTGCTAGTCGGTGGCCTCACGGCACCAGTGCTTATTTTTTTGGTTACTACTTCTACCGCCACCTATGGAGCGAAAAACAACATCAGGGGATCACGAATCTTGTCCAGAGCGGGAGTAGCAATTGGCCTTATTGGATCAATATTCCCTTCCAAGAGGTCTATCAGCAATCTGCGCCTACTCTTTGGAAAGCAATGTTTGATTCTGTGAGAGCGGAAAAAAAAGAGGAATTGAAAAAGATTCAAGCAGAACCTCTTTCTCAGTTGACTTACTTCACTCAATCTCGGTTTCAAAAGAAAGACTTGGCGTTATCTCCAGAAAAAAAGCGAGTGGCTTTCCTGAGCCATTCTCCAACGGCCGGAACCCAATTAGAAATTTTTAACCTAGGGTCCAAAACCTATGAAAAGAAACTCCGGGTTGACGCCAGTGATGCCGGTGGCTTGTGTTGGATTGATTCCAAATCCAAGGGAGAATATTTTTTATTTTCGGTTCGGAAGTTTGAACGGTTTCAATCTCGCAATCGGCTCGCTCTTGTTAAATCAGACTCCGAAGACCCCAATTTTCTCAAAACATCCGATGGCTGGCTCGACCACGTTCACGAAATCAGCTGTTCTCCCGATGGAAAAAACCTTCTGCTGTATCAAGAAGTAGGGGGGAAAGGTCGGCTCGGTGTTTTTGAGGGTGATGCTCTCAGCGAGAACAGCAACTTTCGACTTCAAACCTTTTGGGATTTGCCTCCAGGCACCTGGATCAGCGCTTTATCCTGGGGAAGCCCCGCCTATTTTTTACTCCGCTCCGGGCATCAGACCGTTTTTTATCGATGGGATTTCGCGAGCGCACCAGAAGCCATGGGACAAATTGACGGACATGCCTACCGTCTCAAGAGAGGAGATAAAGACACTAGCTACTTGATCAGTGGCCTTTCGGGTCGAGACGAAATCTGGCAATGGGATCTCAGCAAGAAACAACTTTCGAAAGCGGTGAGTGCAACGGGAGGGTTCAATAGCTTTGAAGTGCTGCCAGAAACTGCCCTTGTTTCCTCCTACGAGCATGGGGGTTACGATTTAGCGTCAGCCACTTTTGTGGTGTCCAAGCAGAACCGGCTTTTAGCTCCCCCCACAGCGATCCAGAATTTCCCCAAAGCTGAAGCTGAGAATACAAAAGAAGAAGACTACTCCCCTTGGAGCACGCTCATCCCTAGAACTTGGATTCCTTCGGCTCTGATTGTCCCTTTTGGGCTTCAGGTAGGCGCTTGGATCCCCATGTTCGATCTGACCCAACGCCACTTTTACGACATCAACTTGGGATTTGACCGAAGAGACAGCAATACAGGAACCCGAGTTCTGCCATTTTTTTCACTGTTGTACGGGTATCGTTTTGGGCAAAGCTCAGTAGCGCAATTGAATACTTATTTTTTACCCGGTTTTTTAACCTTCAACCGGAGTTTCTTTCAGCGGTGGGGGACTTCTTTCAGCTATGGAAGAGAAATTCCAGGTTCGCCAATTCAAGGACGGCTTTCGAGTATTTTTCGTCGAGTTGAGCAGTCTACGCTAGGGCCTGCGAATCAATCCATGGGACTCGGGCTCGAATTGGCTTGGGCCAACCAACAGACCACAGGTGTTTTGGATGCTCCTCTCAATCGAGGCATTCGTTTGAGTGCAAGTCATCAGCAATTTATGAAAGCTTTAGGAAGCCAAGATAACTTCTTTAGCTCGCTCGCAAGTTTTGAAGGAATGGCGAAGTCACCGATCTGGGAAAAGGCTTCATGGCACTTAACCCTGCGGCAGGGGTATACCGAAGGCACCCCGCTCTACAATTCATTTTTCGAGGGTGGAGGGGAGTTGATTTTTTCTCAAGGACGAGGATTTTTTCTCAATAGAGGTTATTTACAGGGCTCTTTTGCAGCACGCCGAATTTTCGGAGGAAATTTAGAGTTTCAGTTTCCGATTTCCCGACTGGATCGAGGTTGGAATTTATGGCCGGTTTTTTTGCAAACGCTTTCAGGAGCCTTGGTCTTGGACACTACCAGTTACGACTTTGGACCTCTGAGCCGAGCATCGAAACTCTGGATGAAAGAATTTTTGTGGAGCACCGGCTTCGAAATAAAATCTCAATGGCGCTTTTTTTATTATTTACCCACAGAAGTTCGCTTGGGGTTTTACCGGGGTTTAAGCCGCGGAGGCGAACCTTTTTACTTCACGCTGGGTGTAGAAGCAGCTCTCTAAGCTACTCCGTTTTTGTCTCGTTGAGAGGAGCTCTGACTTCTTTGACTCCTTGAGACACCTTCTCGAAAATGTTCCAGGCTTTCAAATAACTGAATGCTTGTTGTAGTTGGAAATCAAGTTTGATCAATTCTTTTGGATCTTCAATACGCACTTTCTTTCCATTTTTCTCTTTAATCACACCAAAAAGTCGGTCTTGATTCTTACTGTCTTTTTCGTTCTTCTCTGTGCTTTGAGGACTGCGCTCTTCGGCCTTGCTCTCATTTTCACCCACTAAGTGATTTTCTAAGTCCGCTTCTTTCAGGAACTTACCTTCCCGAGCTTTTTCAAGAAGAGCCATATCGACTCGATCCACTTCGATATCTGGAACGATTCCTTTACCTTGAATCGAAATTCCATTGGGAGTGTAGTACCGAGCTACAGTGAGTTTTAGAGCGGATTTGTTTTCCAAATCAATCACCGTTTGTACGGACCCTTTACCAAAAGTGGGTTTCCCTACCACCAAACCCCGCTTGTGATCTTGAAGAGCACCGGCCACAATTTCTGAGGCGCTGGCGCTGGCTTCATTGACTAAAACAACGAGTTTTAAATTCTTAAAAGGAGCAGCACCCCGAGCGTACTCTACTTCCTTCTTCGCTTTGCTTCGGCCCATCGTGGAAACAACCGGAACCTTCTCTAAAAAGAGACTCGACACATTGATCGCTTCTTCTAAGAGTCCACCTGGATTGTTTCTAAAGTCGAGAACAGCACCCATGAGTGGCTTTCCGTTATCTTTTGCCAGCTGCTCGAGCTTCTTTTTCACATCTCGCGATGTGCTGCTTTGAAATTGAACAATTCGAATCCAAGCATAATCTTTATCCAGAAGTCCGCCTTTAACAGCTGCTACTTTAATAATGTCACGAGTGATCTCAATGGGTTTAAGGCCTTGCACGCCTTTTCTCGCGACGTGAATAGTGACTTTAGTACCTTTTTCCCCTCGCATCAGATTCACAGCTTCTTGCAAGCTTAAATTTTTTGTTTCTTTTTTGAGGTTCTTGGCTTTGTCTTCAATCAGAATAATTTTGTCGCCTGGTTCTACACCCGCTAAAAACGCCGGAGTATCTTCGATGGGGGTCACAACGGTTAAATAGCCGTCATTGACATTGATTTCGATACCCAAGCCTCCAAATTTTCCCTGAGTGTCCACTTGCATTTCTTTGAACATTTCTGGAGAAAGATAAACCGTGTGAGGATCTAAAGTAGCCAACATCCCTTTGATGGCACCTTCCATCAGTTTCTTGGTGTCTACTTCTTCCACATAGTTGGTTTGGACGAAGTGGAGAATTTTGGTGAATAAATCTAAATACTGATAATTGGGAGCTGCTTGACTCAAACTGTAGATACCGGCTCCGACTGTGAGCCCCGCTCCAATAAATACTGCTAGGAAAAATACGATGACCGGACGTGCTTTGAATTTCATGAGACGCAACTCCTTGATACTCCCCTATCGGTACTTTGGAAGCATTTCCTAAACGGCTTGAAGGGCTGGAATTGTGAAGTTTTCTTCACATTGTTGCACAGCTCTAGCAACCCAAATTGACGCGATGTATAATATCGGAATGGGGTCGCTCCAAACGGTTCGCAATACTCGAGGCCAAGTGGCCATTTTATTTGCCCTCGTGTTTACTTTTTTGTTCGTGCTCTTTGCTTTCGTCGTTGATTTCGGTCATCTCATTCAAAATAAAATGAACTTACAAATTGCGGCCGATGCAGCAGCTTATGCAGGAGCTGCTTGGCAAGCTCGAGCGCTCAATCAAATGGGTGCTGTGAACTATCACATGCGACAAGACTACAAAGAAATGGTCATGCGCATGCAAGTGACTCACACGCGACACAACTTGAACTTTCCTAGAACACGAGGGGATCTTTCCGGACCCATTGAAAGATTGCCCCAAGGTTACTCCAGCCCCATGGTTTGCCAACAAGCTCACGGTTTTGAAACCGTCCGCGGTAGACGGTACGCCAATAATACGAACTTGTGTCGAAATGCGGATCCTCGCAGTGGGGGTTTGCCTCCCATCGTGGTTCCCCCCGTGCTCGCTCCGTTCGACCCGTTCTCCGTTGCAATCGCTCGCCAGATTCAGGAAATTCAAAGACAAGCAGATATCGAGTGTGACCAGGGTAAAGAGGACAATGAACGCTTAGTGAATCACATGATTTCTGTTTTTGGTCGCCCCATCGGACAACCTCAGTGGGGTCTTCGTCCGGCGTTTCATCAGCAGCAAATGGAAAGTTTAGAGACTTATATTAATTCAGCGGCTCAGGAAGATGCTCAAACTAGCTCCCACCCGATGTTAGTCGCTGCACGAGAATCCGCCCGTAAAAACCTCACAGAAAGTAATAAAGGCGATTTCAAATTTGAGCTTTTAGCTCCAGAGGGTTCGGAGTTTGTGAACATCAATCCCATCATTGCTGCTAACGTAGCCCTTTATTTTGATTTTCAAAGTCGTGGCAGCGCGTGCGTTGCTTTGATTGGCCAAAAGTTTTTTGAATCTCTAGTAGGTTATGAAAAGGACCCTCGCATTTTGACTTACTTTGGAGTGAAGCTCACTTCCAAACCCCAAATGCTCTTCATGCCACAAGCTTGGCTAGATGCCGGCTTTCCCACTTTAGAGGCTTATGCGTTAGCAAAGCCTTTTGGGAGTCGGATTGGCCCTCAGGCGACAACCGATGCTTTGATAGCAGTTCCCAGAAGCAATCAACAAAGCAGATTGCTCGATTATAGCGTGGTTCCTTTTAATCAAACCGCCGGAGGCGGCAGAAGTGCTAAATTACTTGCCTATTTCGATTCACTCCACCCAAGAAACGAAATCGGGAATCCCCAAGGGAATCGAAATAGCGGATGGCCAGAACCTTTTAAGAATGATCAACTCAGAGCTCCTCTTCAAGCAGTGCGGGCGCCGACTATTTTTGATGCGCTTTTTTACACGGTTTTTCCAGATCCAGGGAGCAACCTCAATGATGATTACTTAGAACCTCAATTCGCCGAAGCCCTCTATCCCGATAACGTAGAGGCTGCAGGTCCTAACAATCAGATCATTTCTCAAAGCAGAAAACCAGCCACCACCAGTTATTTAGAAATGAAAGTGAACGCAGCAGACGGCCTGAATGGACCTCACTATGATAATTACGCTTCTGAACACCCCGGCACCCATTCCACTACAGGCCCTTTGAGTTTGCCCGGACTCTCGGATCCCAACACAGCAAAAGCTTTTGGGTTTGCTACCAAAGAGGTCTATCACAGTGCCTGGGCTCCTGAGGGCGATGTAGAGTTTGGTAGGGGCCGAATTGGCTACGGAGTAAAATATTTGAGTATTGATACTTTGATGGAGCGTTTGGAAAACCGAACGGGTTCGGGAGAACGCATTGAAATTGAAAACAAACCCCGCTTTGAGCCCAACCTAAGAGCCATTAAGCACTAGACACCTTTTAGATTCCGTGGGAGCTTTGGGACCTCATGAAACTGCTTGCCGTTGATACGTCCTGCGATGATTCCTGTGTAGCCATCATCGATACCGAACAGTGGAAACTCCTGTCGGAGACGGTAATTTCTCATATTGAACCCATGAAAAAATTCGGAGGGATTGTTCCCGAAATTGCAAGCCGTGAACACTTAAAAGCACTGCCCTTGGCGGTGGAAGAGTGTCTAAAAAAGGCCCACCTCCAGCTCTCGGAGATTGATTGGTTCGGAGTTACGCACCGGCCTGGCCTGATTGGAGCGCTCTTGGTGGGCGTGTCTTACGTTAAAGGACTCGCCTTTGCCACCGGGAAACCCTTCTCAGTGTTTAATCATATTGAAGCTCATTTATTTTCCCCTCTCCTCGCAACGTTAGAAGGTGAAACCGTACCGGCTTTTCCTTGGATTGCCCTAGTGGTGAGTGGAGGACATACCGAACTTTTTCATGTAACCGAGACTCTGCAATATCACTGGCTGGGCGGCACCCTTGACGATGCTGCTGGGGAAGCTTTTGACAAAGTAGGAAAGCTGGTCGGCATGGCCTATCCCGCCGGACCTACAATTGATCGCTGGGTGAGAGAAAGCGCCTCTGAAACCCAACGAAAAATCCCATTTCCTAGAGCTCAAGTGGAAGGCCTTCAGTTTTCTTTTTCGGGACTTAAAACAGCCGTGGCACTGTATGTTCAAAAATCAAACTTAGAAGCAGAAAAATTAGCCATCGTAGCTTCTGCACAAGAGGCCATTGTAGATCAGCTTGTGGAAAAAACACGCTTTGCTGCTCAGCAGTTTCCTCAGGCTAAAATAGTGGTTACTGGGGGAGTTGCTTGCAATAGTCGCCTCCGAGAAAAATTAAGCGAAGCTTATTTCCCAGCAATCCGTCACTGCACAGACAATGCCGCAATGGTGGCTGTATTGGCGGGGCTTTACAAAAGAACGGAAAAACTAACCGCGGCTCCTTGGACGGCCACCGCTCACTCCTCAGGAGATTTTTAAGTGGCTCACCCTCGAGAGATTTTAAAGCAATTAGGGGCAAGTCCGTTAAAAGCTTTGAGTCAAAACTTTCTCACATCTCCTCACTGGGCTGAGAAATTAGTGGAAGCTCTTCTGAAGGATTCCTCAGCTGATGAACATTGGGAAGTCGGGCCCGGATTGGGAGCTCTCACCGAAGTGCTCGTGGAAACATCTAAAAAACCTGTCCGTCTTTTTGAAATCGATAGAAAACTGTCAAAATATCTGAGGGAACGATTTCCACAAGTACCCTTGCAAGAAGGTGATTTCTTAGAAAGCAATATCGCTGAAGAACTCTCCCCCTCTCGCACCTGTGCTATTTTGAGTAACCTGCCCTACCACCTTTCTTCACCCATGATCTTCAAAATGGCGGAATACAAATCACAGGTCACTCATTTTGTGTTCACTTTTCAAAAAGAATTTGCAGACCGCCTCACCGCTGCCCCGGGCACAAAAAATTATGGGGCTTTAACAGTCATCACGGAACTGCATTTCAATCTTGAAAATTTAGGGACACTCCCTGCGGGTGCTTTTTATCCACCGCCCAGTGTCTCCTCTCAAGCCATTCGCTTTTCGCCCAAACCGAATGTCCCGAATGAAACCGGCTTGGTGGCACTCATTAAACTGGCGTTTGCTCACCGACGAAAACAACTCGCTGGGAATCTCAGAGCCGGTTTTCCTGATGTGGATTGGGAAAAAATGCTCTTAGATCTCGGAAAACCTCCCACGTGCCGAGCCGAGAATTTGAGTCTGAACGATTTTCAAAAATTGTATAATTATATTAAGTAGATACAGTTCAATTGGCGACCTTTGATACTTGTGACGCGTTGTGGTATAACCACCTCCGTGAAACTCATTTTTTCAATAGCACTGGGCCTCTGGGGCGGAACCTTTGGTTGGGGGGCTTCACAAGCCCACACCTACGGCTTAGATGCTTCGAGTGTTGGACGGGCAGGCTCGGTTACAACTGAAGCCTCCAATCCCCATGCAGCTCTTTATAACCCGGCTTTGCTCGGTACCGTCTCCGAAAGTACCCTCGCATTCTCCACGCTCATTACACAAGTTTCCGTGAACCCGATTGGCCCCGTTGTTTTACCAGAATCCCAAAGAAACTCAGAAGACCCCGTTTCCGGCACAGTGGCGATGCCCCGGCTTTCTCAAACTCGCTGGTCGCTGGGTCTGACGATTCCAGTCACTTTGAAAAAACTGTCCCGCAAAGTTGGCTTTGGATTTTCTGCATCTGGTCCTTACGAAAAATTGCGTAGCTTCAATGCTTATGCCCCAGATGATTTTTATTCCGCTCGGTACGGAACTGCAGATGGCCAATTGAAGGGGACCACAAGCTTGGGAATAGAGCTCATCTCCAATCACTTGTTTTTTGGAGCTGGCTTATCTCTTTTCCTCAGTGGCGCAGGCACGGCAGAAACGACGCTTTCAGACAACCCCACTAGTCGCATGAATTTAGATGTGGTTCTGCAAAGCGCTCCCGTAGTGGGCCTTTATGGCCAGTGGGACGCTTTCGCTTCAGCGCTGACTTATCATCAATCGATCCACCCTCAACTGGAACAAGCCATGAAAGCTCGAATTCAAATTCTAAAAAACACGAGTATTCAGCAACCCCTTTTCATGAAAGGCTCTTTGTACTACGAGCCAGAAATGCTGGAGTGGGAAGTTCAGAATCAGTGGAATCGATGGCTTGTCTCCGCCGGGCTTTCGTATCAACTTTGGAACCGGTATCAAGCGCCGATTCTCATCACAGAAACACAAGATGCAGAAGGCACTCGTTATCAAACTCAAGATACTCAGGTCAGTGCCCAGAACACGTGGAATCCTCGCTGTTCTTTGAGCTATGAGTTTTCCCGATCTTGGTCGACTTCTCTGGGATATCAGTTTCGCCCAACGCCTTTCACCAATCTTTCAGGTTCCTCTAATCTCTTAGATTCTAATACCCACATCCTGGGGGCTTCCATTCGCACCCAATGGGTTGAAAACGGTCTTTTTGAGGGCCCCTTGGGCTTAGGAGTCTTTGGTCAATACCATCACTTCGAGAAAAGAACCTTCTCCAAAACGGATGCCACTCGTGCCGGCTATCCCGAAGTCCACTTCTCGGGAAATGCTTTCCTAGTGGGGGTTTCCGCAGAAGTGCCACTCTAGGAAATTGAGGCAAACTGGGGTAGAGTCCTAGCCCATAAAGCCATGCCAAAACCGACTAAAAAAACAGCTGACGGGTTTCAAAAACTGAAACACGCTTCTCAGCCATGGAACAAAATCGTATGTGTTACTGCTTACGATTACACCACGGCTAAGTGGGTCGATCCGGAAGTGGATATCGTGCTCGTGGGGGATTCTCTCGGAATGGTCGTGCAGGGACATCCGAACACATTGTCGGTGACTTTAGAGCACATGATCTACCACAGTCAGTGTGTTGCTCGAGGCATTCAACTAGCGCATCTGTGCGTGGATATGCCATTTATGACATATCAAGTGAATCCGGAAGAAGCTTTGCGAAATGCCGGACGATTGATTGCGGAAGGCAGTGCTCATTCAGTGAAATTAGAAGGCGGAGTCACTTTTGCTCGAACGATTGAGAAAATTGTAAGTGCAGGCATTCCCGTTTTGGGTCACATTGGGCTCACTCCCCAGAGCGTCCATCAATTGGGCGGCTATAAAGTGCAAGGAAAAACCGCTTCAGAACGTGAAGCTCTCCTCCAAGACGCTCTAGCGGTAGAAGATTCCGGGGCCTACGCACTGGTTCTGGAAAGCATCCCTTCAGAACTCGCTCAAACCATTTCAGAACGAGTAAAAATTCCCACGATTGGGATTGGAGCTGGCCCTCACTGTGATGGCCAGGTTTTGGTGTTACACGATTTACTGGGACTGAATCCTGATTTTAAGCCAAAGTTTGTGAAACAGTATGCTCAGCTTTCTCATGAGCTCATTCGTGCCGTAAAAACGTTTGGAGACGAAGTGAGAAAGGCGCAGTTTCCCACTCAGGAACATTCGTTTTATGCTGGTTCTTAAGACGGTTCGAGAAGCGCAGGAAGCACTCGGCCCTCTCAAAAACAAAAACACTCTAGCACTCGTTCCCACCATGGGATGTCTCCACCAAGGCCATTTAGCACTCGCTCATCGCGCCCGTGAAGTAGCAGACAAAGTGGTTGTCAGTATTTTTGTCAATCCGCTGCAGTTTGGTCCTCATGAGGACTTTGCTCAATACCCAAGGACTTTTGAAGCCGACAAAAAAATGCTGGAGGAAATCGGAGTCGATTACTTATTCCATCCTGAAGCTTCAGATTTGTATCCACCGGGTTTTGCTTCCACCCTACGGACAGGAGCAATTGCAGAGATACTCTGTGGTCGTTTTCGTCCCGGTCATTTTGATGGAGTAGCAACTGTCTGCATGAAGCTCTTTCAAATCACCCACGCGGATTTTGCAGTGTTTGGAGAGAAAGATTATCAGCAACTCCAAGTGATCCGACAAACAGTGCGAGATTTGAATGTGCCGGTAACCCTATTGCCGCATGCTACTGTTCGAGAAGCAGACGGCCTCGCTCTTTCTTCTCGGAACCGTTACCTTTCACCTGTTGAACGCAAATTAGCTAGCCAAGTACCAGAAGCTCTGCGCGCCATCCAGACTCAAGCACGAAAAAAACCAGAAACTTCTGTGCGGACACTTTTAGAGCTGGGGCACCAAGCACTCCAGTCGCTTGAAGTTCAATACTTAGAAATTACCAGTGGACCCGATCTCAAGCCAGCGGCACCCCAAATGCCCCTGAGTGCACTCAGAGAACCTCGCACTTTTTTAGCGGTAAAGATTGGCAAGACCCGTCTAATTGATAATATGAGCCTTGAGGTGCCCGTATGATGAAAAAATTTCAACGTGCTTTTGTGACTGGGGTCCTTGTTTTGGTGCCGCTGTTCATCACCATCAACATCTTCCGCTGGTTTATCGAAGCAGTGGATGATGTCGCAAAACTTTACTTACCTGCTTTCATTTTAAAACTCGATTTTCCTGGTTTAGGGCTCGTCATTGCTGTGGTGCTCATCATGCTCATCGGGGTGCTCGCACAAAACTTTGCAGGGGAATGGCTTCTCAATGTGTTTGATAGCGCTTTGAGGCGCATCAAATTCATTGGGGGCATCTATGGAGCTATTCGAAAAGTGTTAGAGACCATTTTCACGCCTGGAAGCAATCGTTTCAGTGCGGCTGTTCTGCTCGAGTTTCCTCGTAAAGGCATGTACTCGATTGGATTCCGCACTGGAAAACCGGATCCTAAAATTCCGGCGCAAGCAGAATCCCTAGTGAATGTCTTTGTACCTCTCACCCCCAATCCCACTTCAGGGTTTTACGTCATGGTTCCTGAAAGCGAGGTCACCCCACTCCCTATTTCTGTGCAGGAAGCTTTTAAGTTGGTCATTTCGTTAGGCATCGTCACTACGGAAGAGGCCCCCAAGTGAGCGAAAAAGAAACGGGCGGCGGTGGCATCAAGATCATTTGCGATAACCGAAAAGCCGGCCACCACTATTTTTTAGAAGACCGTTTTGAAGCCGGAATTGTTCTTACTGGAACTGAAGTAAAATCCTTGCGAACAGGAAAAGCGAATTTGCAAGATGCTTATGCCATTTTAAAAAATGGCGAGTTATTTTTGATCAATGCCCACATTGCACCTTATGCCCTGGGCAATCGTGCGAATCACGAACCGCTTCGAACTCGAAAGCTTTTGGTACATAAAGCTGAACTCAATAAACTCTTTGGAAAATCGGAAGTGCGCGGGTTCACTCTTATTCCCACCAAAATGTATTTCAAAAAAGGCCGTGCCAAAGTGGAAATTGCTCTCGCCAAAGGAAAAACTGGAATCGACAAACGCAAAACCACCCAAGAACGCGAAGCGAAGCGTGAGTTAGCAAAAGTAGCTAAGCGAGCGCAACGAGGCTGAGCTCCCTTTAACCCCAAGCGGCTTTCCATGTCCCTGCCCGATCCAGTAAAATAAGATGGTTTTTTACACTTCCTAAAGGAGCCCCATGAAAACCTTCTTCGCACTCTCCTGTTTCATCTTCACAGGCCTTGCCCTCTCCGATGCGGGCCTCCATGAAAAAACAACTTCAAAGCTTCCTTCGAATGTCTTAAAAAAGGCATCGCGTCCCCTAGCCAATGACGCATTTGATCTCGAAGGCATTCCACTCACTGCGGCGGAAGTGATGCAAGGCGATTGGGCCCCAGATGAAGAAGGCGGGTGTGATCTCGTAAAAGGCTGCGCCTATAAAAATAAAAAAACGGGCGAAGTTCGCTATATATCAGAAGCAGAAAAAAAGAAGCTTGCGATAAAAAAAGAGGAGGCTTCACAAGAGGAATCTCCCTCCAAGTCTTCTGGCATCAAAGAACTCAAAGACCAAGGGACTTATGAAGCAGCTTTCACCAGCAGCACCGATAAAAAAGCACTCGTGATGGTTTTCAGCGCTGAGGACTGTCCTCCTTGTCGAGCTCTCAAATCAAAGCTGCAGAATGGGTCCTTTGAAGACCTCGCCATTTATACCGCTACACGGCCCAGCTATCGCTCAGTTTCAGGTCATCCCCTCCACGAGGATAAGAAAGCAGCACTCGGAGCCGGAGTCCCCGTTGCTTTTATCTATACAAAAGATGAAAACGGGAAGTGGCAGGGCAAAACTTTTCGTGGAAGCCAAATCTTTCCAGCTATCGAAGCGGTGAATTCTCCATAAGCAGTATTCAGACTGTTCAATGAATACACACTCAAAAGGTGTATTCAAAATAGCCGATTTTCACATTCTTCAAATTTCCAACCCACTGAATTTCCTTTGATTTTGCAATGCCCTCCCTGGCCGAAGTTTTGAATACTTTCCGATCAAAGGATTCATTATGCAATACGGAACTAGGGGTCCAGGGACCTTCCATCGGTGGTTTTCAAAGAGTTTATTGCTTGGGCTGACTGCTTTAGTAAGCCTTGAAGTTGGGTTTGCAGAAACTCAAGGTCAGCACAATCCAGGGTTATTCAAACGGCGGCCTCTTGCCCGTATCCGAACCTGGCTGAGGGGCACTGATTTAACCATCAATATGAATGGTTCCAAAGCTTCGTGCCAGAGTACGCCCGTTGCAAAAAAAGAATTGGATTCTCCTGCCGGTATGTGCCGAGTTGCTTTTTTAACGGCCGCTCATTGTGTGGATAGCAAAATGAAATCGATTGATATTGCGGGCCTTGGCGAAGTGCCCATATCCAGCATGAAAATCAGTATCCCCGATGAATATTTCCGAACAGGTGGCGGTCAAAGCCGTGAATCCCACCAGGGCGATAGCGCCACACTCATTTTTGATATTTCATGTGACCGCGCTGAAAATGTGATTCCGGTGCCTTTAGCACCCACCTTAAGAGATGGCACTACGGCCATCACGACAAATCACGTGTATCTCCAAAAACGCCAAGAAGAAACTGTTGGGAATCGGGGTGAGGGCGCTCAAATCAAAGCGGATGTGACGAGTCAGGGCGGAAACATGTTTGAGTTTTTTGCGCCCTCTCCACAAGGCTATGCAATTGTGGGAGGGGACTCGGGCGGACCTGTTTTTAATGAAAAAGGGCAATTGATTTGTCCTATCTCTGGTTCTTCTTATGAATTCAAACGAGAAACTGGCCAACTCACTCGACCTCGCAATAGCGAAGATTCTGTTTTAGATCCCTTCACAGTGATTTGTGATAAGCGCGCGATTGCACGCTTGAAAGAAGATTTAAAACGATTTGGCTTAACACCCGCGAGTGGTTTAGAAGCCGGTGATGCTGTGGCCGATGCAGGCTCCTCCGCGGGAGCAGGCTCTCAGCGGCCTCTTGCAGGAGCGGCAGGTACTCCAGCAACACTTCCTCAACTTGGACAGCTCCCTTCCCTGGGAGGCGAAGAAGGAGAATGTAAGGATGGTGTCTGTCGCATCCCCGACCAACACGGACCAGGGGCTTTTTTAGGGGGTACAGATGCTTTGCCGGGTCTTCAACAACGGGCTCAATCTCAGTTACCAAGTGAATCAGAAACCCCTCAGATCCCACCTCGTTCCTCGGGAGGATTTTCTGAAGTGGGTCCTGTCAGAGCAGCCGATTTAGAAAATGTGATGGCAGAAGCTAAGAAAAAGGGCTTCAAACACATTGTTGTTCGGTATGGGAACGATGCTCGCTGCAAATACTGCCGTGACTTGCGAGAAGAACTCCGTCGTCAATTTGGAAGCGACAGCGATGTGATGGTCATCAAAGTAGAAGATGCTCGTCCCATTGCAGGCGAAGGCATTCCCCAGTCCCAGCTTTTTTCCCTGGATGAAACCAAAGGCGATTTCGAGCAGCAAGGGGGAACTCGAGTCGGCGCAGGCCACGGACGAGCCTATAAAGAACAAGTGAAATCCGAACGCACGGAACAGGCACAAGAGCGTCAACAAGCAACGCGGCCCGAGACTCCTGCACCTGAACGGTCTCAGCAACAGCAAGCGCAACCGCTTCGCGATTCACGACGCCAAGAACAAGCTCAACGACCTGCAACTCCCGCCCCCCAACAAGCTCCTCCTCAGGAGCCCAGTCGATTGCCTTCTACCGACGAAGACACTATTGCAGCTCCAGAAGCACCTCGTAATGTCTTCAATGGCTACCAGTATAAAGCAGCAGAGGAAGGCGGCGGGCTTCACTTCCTGAAAACCGGAGAAACCCCTTCTGCTGAAAATGGAATTTTCCTGAAGAGATTGCCCGATGGCACTCGTAAAGCTGCAAGAAAAGATGCTTCTGGGAAGTTGGAATTCTTGCCTGAGGATGTTCAAGACGGACTTCGTCAGTACTACACCGCTCACCAAGATAAAGTGGCTCACTTGCCAGAAAAACAACGTGGCTATGTAGAAAATTTCATTCGTGGAACGGCTGCCGCTACACCACCTGCTGAACAACTCAGAGCAGAGGCACCTCAACAACAGCAACCCCAGCAAAAGCCCGAGAATCACCAATCTCCGCAAAAAGAAGAAAAGCCAAAAGAAAGACCCCAAGCTGAGAAACCGGCCGAGAAGCCGGAAGTCACTGCAGAGAACGCTGTCGACTTTGAATGCGTCGCCAGTAAAGGGGGCTTCGCACCCAAGCGCAGAGGAGAGAATTTTAGACCACTCGGGGCCAGTGTATTTAAGGACAAAGCGCTGTGTGAACGCGCTGTTGCCAACTCTAAAAACGGTGCTGTGTGTAGTTTTACTGGCATTGGATTCAAACCCACTCATTTCAGTGGTTCTATTCCTAAACGAACAGATTATGGCTACTTAGGCGGATCCTCCATCACCAACTTCGAAGATTGTTTAAAAGCTACTCTCAATGCGACCGACAAAGCAATTTGCTACTATGGCGGCGAAGGCACGCGGTGGTATTCGGGCGATATTCACGGCACGAATCAGCATCCAGCAGGAGTCCCCCGAGGTCCTTTCAATTCCGTAGATGCTTGTATTGCAGCCATCAACGGGGATGCCGAACTGAAAAAACCTTACGCCAAACTTGCCGAAAGAAAACCAGCTGAGGACAAACCCCAGCAAGAAGAAAAACCCAAAGCTGAAGTGAAACCTGTACCAGAAAGTAAACCTGCTCAAGATGAAAAGTTGGCTTCATCCCATGCTGTTTTTGGAAACCACTGTGCGGGATGCCACAGTCCCGGGTCTCAGAAAGTGAATGTGCCGGAATGGGCTACTGATGTGAAAGAATTGCAAAGCCGATTGGCCAGTGCAGACCCGAAAGTAAAAGCAGAGGCTCAAACTTGGGCTAAAAAACTCCATGCTGTTTTAGTAGAGCACAACAATATGCCCCCTACGGAAGCAGATAAAAAGCGCATGGAAAAAGATCCCCAAGTACAAGCGCTCCGAGCCTTTCTCACTCAGCACCAGAGCCGAGAAGTCGCAAGTGCTCCAGCTACCAATGCAACGCAAGTGCTTCCACCTGAAAAGCTAGCTCAGTATCGTGAGATGCTTTCTCGAGTGAAAGTAGGCGACCAAGAAATCATGGCAGTATTGCAAGATCCCTCTACTTTGATTTTCGACGATAAGGCGATGCCAGCTGGGTACCAGGATACATCGCTCCCCGTGCAAGGGTTTCGCCCCAGCGGGCACACGACCTTTGCAGAGGGCGCCCCATTTCTCGATGAGAACAATCGCCTCAAACTGTTCACCAAAGGGGTTGGAATGAGCGCAGATGCTCAAACGTTCCACATGCTGTCTTTACCCAAAGACGAAAATGGCAAATTAAAACCTGTCGAATATTGGACTGAAAAAGATGCCAAGGATGGCGGCACGCTCTATCGCTGGCGTTTCCCCGAGGGTACGGTTTCAGTGGAAGCTATTGTACAAAAAGATTCGCAGGGTCAACCCTATGTAGTCGAGTTGCGCACTCGAAAGAAAGACGGTTTGAACAGTGCTGCTGAAGCAAATATTTTCTCGGCAGCGCCCAGTAAAGAAGCCCTGGAAACGCGTCTGACTCAAATAGCCCAAACAAATCCTAACTTGGCAGCAGAAGCTAAAGCCATTCAGCGCCAATTGGGTTCTCTAGAATTGCGCCCCGTAGAAGTTGATAATGGCCAATACCGCACACGCTTTGGGAGTAAAGGTGCTACAGCAACGTTGCCCAAAATGTCTGAGCCTTTGGTAAAAGAACTTTTGGGTGAACTGAGCTCTGCACGAGGCACTTCTTGGGATCAAGAGGGGGGAAGAACCGCTTTCGCTCCAACAACGGATCAGCAATTTGGTATTGTGCCTTATCACTCCACTCGAGGAGCTGTGAGTGTCGATCGTCAATCCTGCAATACGTGCCATGCAAGCTCGAATACTCCTGTGCGAGATGCTTTCAATTACAATCAAGCGACAGGTGCGTTTAGAGATTTACTGAATCGAACGACGTATCTTTATGGAAATTTTCCCGGGAGTGATGGCAACTTGAGATTCCATATTTTTGATCCCTCCACAATGCCTATATTTGGAAGAGATTCGGTACCAGATAATCGTCGAATAAATCCAGCACTGGCACCGATTCTTCGTAGAGTGAACTGAGTAAAATAATCTCATCCTAATCACTTACCGCTTTGCGCCACTCGCTTTTAGATTTTTTCTTGGATTTCTGCCAGTTTCGACTAGATTCAATTCCACTCTGAAAATTGAATTTCATTGAAACGCGGGGGGAATCTATGCAGTTCAGCCTTCTAGTCATTTTGGGTTTATTTTTTTCAGCGTGTGCTGGGACCTCCTCTTCCCTAGCGAACCCTGCTTTTGTGGAAGTTCCACTCACAGCCAAAGCTAAATGGAATGAACCTGTTCCTTCCAATAAGGAAGTCCCCACGGTTCGAGAAGTCTATAATCACCGCGCACCGGGTGAAGATGGCATCGTGTATGAGAATGGCAAAAAAGCTTCAAAAATGGCCTCTCCCGCTGGCACGATTGCTCATGAGTTGGTCCATGGAATCAACTCCCACTGGCGGAATCTCAGAAGTGGACATGCTGCTTTCTATGTTCCCTTTGTTGGAGTGGCTTACTTAAAAAATCCAATGGCCAAGAGAATTCAAATGGCAACATTGATTGCCCCTGAACTCCGAGGTATTGATGGCACCGGAGGCCGTTTTCACGAATACATCCAAACTAAAGCTGGGGGTGAACCCGACGCAGGAACTTATTTTGATCCCAGCAATGGAAAGAAACTGTGGGGAGAGACGGATGTTTTTTACATTTGGGATGAATGGAATGCGTACATCGTCGGAGGGAGAGCTTATTTAGAAGCGGAACAGACTTTTGGTCCAGAGCGCTGGGATGGACTCACGGGACCTGTAGAATTCATGATCTACGCAGCCGCTGGCCTTCAGACCATTCAAAAGCACGATCCCAGTTATTATCAAAGTGCTCATTACCAAGAAGCTAAGGATCTGTTTGCTTTCTTTGCTGAAGAAACAGTGAAACTTTTGGCAGATGGCAAAGGCTCTACACTGAAAGGCGAAAAAGCAGAAGCTTATCTGGAGCGGCTGCGAGGATCTCAGTCGCCTCAAGCAGTTCAACTGAGAGAGTTTTTGAGATCAGAATTTGGAGCGGAATGGACGTCTCATACGCTGGGATTGTGATCTTCTATCCCCACCCCTCCCAGTGGGCCACCTTAACTGCTTGTGATTCCCCTCAGATTTCGTTACTGTTCTAGACACTGCGACCGTTC
>RFNT01000206.1 GCA_009927045.1 bacterium
ATCAACACAGTTTTATGAGTGTCCAAATAAGGAATTTACCTGGTTGATAGCGCAAACGAATGCCTACAAAAGGTCTGGAGCTTCATATTTTGGTATTAGGTATCAAGCGTGTTAGTTGAATAAAGAAAAGTATGCTACGTAAGGCGTTGGGGTGGAATAATAACGGCCTCTCCATGGTTTGGTAGTCTGTCTTTGACCGAGAAAGACCCGTGCCTATCAAGGGGAAGCATCGCTATCAGTCATTTGGGGGTGGTTGGAAGCTGGACTATGCGGCTATCTCGACCGATGCCAAGTGTAGGAAATTGAGTTCATGAGTTGAGATTGGGGCAAAGACGGATCAGAGATATCTAGTGTTGGCTAAATTAAGATTAAAAGAGGTGTTATGAAAAAAGCATCAGCAGAAAAGTTTGCTGAGGAACTGGGAGTTCCACGGAGCGCAGTAACAGTGATTTTATCTGGCAGTCTTCAGAAAGTAACTTTGGATAGACTGTTAGAGTTTGTGGAAGCTGTAAACCTTACAGCTGAGACTAGAACAAGAAGAGCGGCGTAGGAAGTGGCATGACCTCTAAACGACATTCAATCAACTTTCTTTTGTGTTTATGTAAGGCTCCTCTTTAAGGGAGGGTGAAGTAAAAGTTACTTCAACGAAAAATTTGCTACCAGGTAGATCCGTATTACTACTTTCTCCGTTGCTGTTCTTTCAGAATTGAGAAAATCATCGAGCTCCCAATTAGAAGCGCGATGATTCCTAGCGACCAAGAAATGGGAAACTTTCCTCCAAAGGCCTCATTCAGCCAGACCATTTTTAGCCCTACAAAAATTAAAACAGCCGAAAGGCCATATTTAATGTATCGAAATTTATCTAGAGCACCAGCCAGCAAAAAATACAGGGATCGCAATCCCAAAATAGCAAAAATATTTGAAGTAAAAACAATCAAGGGTTCTTTTGTGAGGGCAAAGATAGCCGGTACAGAATCCACAGCAAATAAAATGTCAGTAAATTCGATAAAAACAAGTGCTAAAAAAAGCGGGGTAGCATACCTAAGTCCACCCCTAGAAATAAAAAAAGTATCTTTTTTGGCGTAAGGATCGATTCGAACAAATTTCTGAATGAGTCTTAAAATCCA
>RFNT01000037.1 GCA_009927045.1 bacterium
TTCGAACACCCCTTTGAACGAGGGGCTATTGTCATCGTCGGCGGTTGGACTGAAACCCACCGCAAATATGCTGAGCTCATTTATGATTTTTATCAAGCGGGGTATTCCGTGTACTCCATGGATCATCGCGGGATGGGCTTCTCGACTCGTCTGACCCAAAACTCTCAACAAGTGCATGTCGAAAGCGTGACGGATTACGTGGACGACTTAAGAGTATTTATTGAGGAAGTGGTGCGTCCTGAGACGCATGAAAAGAATTATATTTTCGCCCATTCCATGGGCGGACTCGTCACGGCTTTGTACTTACAGAAATATCCAGGTGAAGTTCACGCTGCGGTTTTCTCAGCGCCTCTGTTTCAACTCAATACTGGAATCATTCCTGAAAAGTGGGCAGTGAGTCTCACAAAAGCAGAAATCAAAAAGGGGAAGGGCAAAGAGTACGCAATCACTCAAGGCGATACCACGTTTGAAAAAGCTTCGGACTTCAAAGCGCAGAAAACGACGCACTCGCTTGCTCGCTGGAAAAAGAAAACTGAGAACTGGAAACAGTTCCCCATTCTGCTGCAAGGGGGAAGCACCAATCAGTGGATCTATAGCGTATTGGAAAAAACGCGAGCCCTTCGAGAAAACGGCTGGAAACACATGCCAGTCCCTGCATTCATTCTTCAGGCCAGTGACGATGACTATGTGATCAATCGTGGCCACCAAACGGTGTGTGCTCAAGCTAAAAGCTGCAGCATCAGACAATATCCTAAAAGTTATCACGAACTTTATTTGGAGTTAGATGCCGTTCGCACGCCCGTTCTTAAAGACGTTCTGTCATTTTTTGAGCGGTATTAACTCCCAGAAAGTCTTCAACCCTTCAAATATCTTTTACACGTAAGAGAAATCACTTCTTTTTCTCCCTTGCTGAACAAAATAAGTTGTCCCTCAACAGCCTGATGATTTCTGAGGGTTTCTCTTCCTTCTCGGTGGGAAACTTGAAAAACAAGGATGTCTGCTTCTGTGTGTTCATTTCCTTCAACTATAAATTGGGTGGTGTTTGCTGTAATCACTTTGTGGATTTCCCGATCGAAACGTCGGAGCAGGGTCCCTTCCTTCTCATGAGCTAGAATAAACACAGCAGGCACGCGAGTAGTGGTCAACGTGTGGTTGTAGAGTTGCACGAGAAGTTTTTCACTTGTGGGGGCTTTGCTTTCACAAGTATAACCACTCGCAAAAGCAAGACTTCCTACGAGAAAGCTTCCAAATAGAATGTGATTGAATGAATGTTTCATGAGGACTCCTTTTTTGTTCTGGCGAATGCCAGAACGAGATGAGTTGAAAATAGCGCTCTCAAAAAAAAGGAGCAAGGCCAAACCATAATAACAAAAAAATGGTTTTCCAAAAGATCCCATTGAGAAAAAATGGGTGCGTGACTTATCTATTAGAATCGAATCTGATGCGTCTTTGGAATCCGAACTGATTGCATTTAAAGAGCTGGCGGAGGGAGCGAGAAGTGAACTTCACTTGCTACCCCTCTGT
>RFNT01000095.1 GCA_009927045.1 bacterium
TGGAAAACCTGAAAGGAAAAAATGTAGATGCTGCACTTCTAGCCGAGCTGATTCGTAACGATCAAGGCTTAGATCTCAATTTTACCTTGATGGCTGTTGAGCCGGGAGAGGTGATTGGACAATCCAATCAAAAAGTGGACATGCCGCTCTCTCAAGACCGTATCGCACAAAAAACCCTATTGGCGTTTAATGAGCTTGTAAAAAATATCCCTTTTGATGGCTCCATTCTCAAGCGTGAGGGCTATTTAGTGATTTTAGATGGGGGTTCCGGAGTTTTTGCACCAGGAATGCGGCTTCCCACTTATACGGTTGAAAAAGAAGGAGAGGGCCCGCTCAAGCTCAATGAAACAGGTCACGTTCTCATTCAGCGAGCCGATGAAAACCTTTCCTTTGCAAAGATATTGGTAGAGAACAAACCGCTCGAAGTAATGGCAGGAAATAAAGTTCGAACGGCGGAAAAGTTAGCTTCCCAGCAAATTCCAGAGTTGATGCAAGAGGTGAATGATGCGAATCGGGATTTGGCTTCCGAATTGGTTTCAGATTTTGAAGTGAACAAAGGCGAAGTGGGTCGAACTGCTTTCAGTATGGGAATGGAAATGGTTCAATTCAGAAATCTTTCCGTTTTGGGAGACGAGGATACCGCTTCCGTATTCTTTCCCAGTGCCTTACTTGAAGGCGAGCTGTGGTTCACAAGCCGCTGGTTCATGGAAACAAGCTGGGGCTTTGGTTTGGGACGTTCTGCGAATGCTTCGGGACAATTGAATCAAAGCCAAGGAGCGAGTCTTTCGACCTTTCGACTCCAATTTGGCTATCGCATGAATGTTCTGGCCCCTGAACGAGGGCCGGTCGTTTATGCAAAACTGGGCTACGGCAGGCAAAGTTACTCTTTGGGAAAAATCGAGCCCGTCCGTTTCTCGAGTATTGCCTTCGGGGGTATGCTCCTTTCAGGAGGCATTCGAGTTCCTATTGATGACAAATGGAATGCGGGAGCGGAAATCAATACATTGATTTTCCCCTCAGTCGGCGAACAGCCGTATAGTTCCGGAGCACAGAAATCCAACATAACCGCTTGGGACTTGATTCTGAAGAGTACTTATTCTGCGACTGCAAACGTTGATTTTGATGCGCGCTTGATTTTTAGAAATTCTGGCGCTGAATTTAGCGGGGATACACCTCGTCCGGATCCCATCAGTCAATCTTCTCAAAACTCACGGATCCTTCAGGTGGGCGCTTCCTATTATTTTTAAGTAAAAAATAATTGCTCACATAAAAATCTTGATCCTGGGAGAAATAACGGGTCAGCGCACCTTTTCTTACCAAGTTCCAATTCAACTTAAGAAACCATCGAAGTAATCTCTGTTGAAGGGAAAGCTTTATTCGGTCTACCCAGTTTCTGGGGTCTGATACTGCATGTGGGTTAACAAATGACCATTTAAAAGCCCCCAACATTCCAAGCTGCTGCCTAATCGACGATACTCCAGAACTTCCAAATTAAATTTTTTGCAGAGTTGTTCGATGGCAAAAGGCGACATGCGCCAAAAATCATAGGGCTTTTCATGGAGAGGAAAAAAGAACGGACAAGTCAAAATCATTTTCCCAGCGGGGGACAGGAGTTCAACCAGATTACTGAAGCATTTTTCCAGGTCGAAAACATGCTCTAACACTTCAGTCAGTATTATTAAATCGTAGGGTCCCGACTGAACCAGTGTTGGCGGGAGAGGCTGATCAATGTAGCCCAAAAAATCTACGGTCTTTTCTTCGTTTTGTTCAACATCAAAACTGAAATACTGAAATTGCCCGGTCTGTAAGAGTGTTCGGTAGGGTTGTCTTCCACAACCGATGTCTAATATTTTAGCTTCGCTTGGGAGCGTTTTTTTAGATTCTGAAATAGCTTGTGTAATTGCCTCCTGGAGTTTGGGAAGGATGAACTGCTCACGAGGGTGATGAGTGCGCTGACTTTGGTCTGGACGGGTGATCGCAGCTCGAGGGGTCTCAAGGGAAGTTGAGTGTGAGTTCATAAAACGAATTATAACATAGGGAAGAAGTCCTCTAAATCTGAGGGCAGCCAGAGGGCGTTAGGGAAAATATCTGGTAATGACTGTTCTCAAAACATTTAGGCAACGAAAAAGATCCTTTTGATTTTTCCAGAACTAGGAAGTCTGCGTGGAGGTGTTGACCTAATCGAAGCACACCCGCTTCACTGAGCTCCCCTAAAGTTTTTGCATGAAAATCTGAAAAAATGGTTTGAACCGGCTTCTGCCACTCAAGAAGTGCGCGATTTCTGAAGTAGGGCAGTACTTGACCCTTAGGTGCTTCATCTAAATAAATATTCTTTCGATGAGAAAGCCCCTTCCAGGACCAAGTTGATGTGATGAACATGGATTGGGGCGAAGTGTTGTGATGGGCCCACCGTTGAACAGCCACCAATGCTTGGCTTGCTTCGGTTTGAGTACTTGCCCCCATTTGAAACGAGACCCAGATTCCTGCAAAAAGTATAGGAATTATCCAAGCTAGACTTCTCAACCGAGCCGATGCTTTCTGCGTGAATGCCAAAAGCACTAGCAAAGATAAACAAATTAAATAACTACTGGTGGAGAGAGAAAGAGCCGGGGCCAGGAAACTTCGGAGGTGACCGGCGGCCTCTAACCAACCCAACATCCGCATGGGGCGTAACGAGAAAACAAACAATAGCCACCATAGAATGGACGCAATACCCATCAGTTTTTGTGTTCTGGGCGAACGATATTTTTCTAACACAAAAAGCCCCAGGATTTGAAACCAAGGCAAACCGATGGGGGAAAAAATAAACAGACTCAAACAAGTGAGGGCTAAGCTTCGTGCCGCAAAGCTTTTCTCCTCGATTTTTCTAATCAGGTAATCCACACCGAAGGGAAGCAGCATCAGTGCATTGAGAGTCGTGACCCTGAGAGGGCACAACAAAATACCCTCCAAAAAATGATACTTCACTGAGATGAAATGGAAGCTGCCTAGAAAAACAAAAGCAATGAAATGGGCTCGAAAAAAACGTCGTTCAAAGCTTGCTTGAGGTGTTCGGAAAAAACAGATTGCAATGCCTGACAAAAGAAAAACTGCTAACAGCGAGGGAAGTTCCCAGCTCCAAAAAATGGCATTGTTCCAGGGCACCAAATGCGGATTGCTGAGTGCGGATGGGAGCAATTCAGAGCTCGTCAACGGATTTCCACTTTTGGGAACCAAGCCCAAGGGCAAAACAAGAGCGGATAAAAATGGGAAAATGAAAACGAAACTCTTTTTTAAAAAACTTCCGATCGACTCCTCTTGAATCCGGAAAAAGGCTAAAATGACCAAAGCTTGAAGTGTGAGTGAGGGGTGAATCAGGCCGCCGAGTGAGAGCAGTAGAGTACTCATCCAGAATCGGCTTCTCAGGGCACAAGTGATTCCTCCCAGAAGAAAAGGAAGCACGAGTTGGCCAGGATAGGGAGTGAAACTAAAGTTCGGATAATAAGCTAAGTTTTTTATCCATGGCTGCATCCAAAACGTGAGCATGCCCGTCAACATCGCAGAGGTTTTCGAAGCACAAAACAAGGTGCAAAATTGATAAAGAACCCAAATGAGACCTGCTGTTTGAATAGCGATGAATACAAATGAGAGAACATTGGGGAGTTCGTCGTGAAGGTACGTGGAAAAGGCAGCTATCAGATTAGGCAAGCTGGAAAAAATAATAGTTTGCGCAAAAATAGCTTCGGGATGATTCGGATTGAGAGGAGCATTTTTAAAAAATTGTGCCCAAATGGCGGGATGATCATCCCCAACACTGTGAGCCAATCGTGTGTCATACGAGCGTACTTGCAGAAAAGCTGTTAAAAAAATCAGCAGCGCCCACAATAATTTCCAAGCAGATTTCACTAGAAACTTTAGGATAGCACAAATTAAACTTCACACTCTTTCCTCAGCGAATTTGGTATAATTTTAAAATATGATCCCACCTTCGACTACAAGCATTAAACAGCCCGTGGCACGAAATTCTCAAAAGAAGATCTGGATTGTACTTCCTGCATACAATGAGGAGGGAAACTTGTCTCCACTTCTTGAGAAGATTGATGAAAGTATGCAAGATGATGGATTTCAGTATGAAGTCGTTCTTGTTGATGATGGAAGCCAAGATCAAACTTTGCAGGTTGCCTCCCAATACGCAACTCAAATGCCCTTGCGAATAGAGCGTCACATGAAAAATATGGGGTTGGGCGCCACCATTCGGGATGGTCTTAAATTAGCGGCGGAGAACTGTGGGGATAATGACATTGTGGTGGCTATGGATTGTGATAATACGCATACTCCAGGTTTAATTCGTAGCATGGTACGCTTGATTCGCGAAGGGAATGATGTGGTGATTGCCTCCCGATTTCAAAAGGGGGCACAAGTCCGTGGAGTTCCTTTTCACCGGCAAATCCTCTCAATCGGCATGAGCGTTTTGTATCGCACAATTTTACCAATCCGAGGGGTTCGTGATTATTCTTGCGGTTATCGAGCATATCGCGGTGGCATCTTACGAGAAGCGTTTAAGAAATACGGTGATCGCTTTGTGAGTCAAAACGGGTTTGAATGCATGGTTGATATTTTGCTGAAGTTGAGAAAAATGGATGTGATTTTTACCGAGGTGCCGCTTATTCTCCGCTATGACTTCAAAATTGGTAAAAGCAAAATGGATGTCCTTCAAACTATCAGTCGAACTTTATCTCTTCTTTTTCTTAGGAGAATTGAAGTCTAATGTCGTCCGTGCAGCAGTCGCTTGAACTTCCTCCCCTTCAGGGAAAAGAATACTACGACGAGAACTATCGTCATTATCAGCTACAAAATCCTGCGAAGAAATTTAGTTTTTATCGAAAGCTCATCGCTCAATACTCCAATGCTGAGCTCCCCTTATCTATTCATGATATTGGCTGTGCTTTTGGATTGTTCTTACAATCTTTAACTGCCGAGTGGAAGAAGTTTGGATCGGATATCAATGCCTATGCCATTCGCGAAGCTCAAAGAAATGATCCAAACAGTTACTATCTTGTGAATGAGGCGCTTTCTACTCCCACTTTGAGTGAGAAAGTAGCGGTCATTACTGCTTTTGATGTCTTAGAGCATGTGGGAAATCTAAAAAAAGCGGCTCACTTGGTTCATGAGCAACTTCTTCCCGGAGGAACCTTTCTCTTTGTCGTTCCGGTCTACGATGGTTTATCTGGGCCAATCATCAGCTGTCTCGATAAGGACCCCACCCATATTCATAAAAGGGAAAGAGCTTTTTGGTTAGACTGGGCTCAAAAACACTTTGAAGTAGTACACTGGCAAGGTCTGATTCGTTATCTTTTCTTTTCGAAGTTTTACCTGCATTTACCGGTGTATGGATTTCTGAAATGGCATGCTCCAGCCATTGCTATCGTTTGCAAAAAAAAAGCCCTCTGAAGTCAGAGGGCTTTTCAATCCGATAGATTCAATGATCAAGTCATCTGATTAGCGGCACCACCCGTTTGAAGAATCGTTTCTTCTCGGCGCTCTTCAGCTTCCATCTCTGCTTTGCAATTGATGCAAAGAGTGGTCACGGGTCGAGCCATGAGGCGTTTTACTGAAATAGCCTCACCGCAGGATTCGCAAATACCGTAAGTGCCTTCTTCCATTTTCTTCAGGGCTTCGTAAACCTTGCTGATCAGCTTGCGTTCGCGATCCTTTATACGCAGCTCAAAACTGCGTTCGCTTTCCAAGGAAGCTTGGTCGTTGATGTCAGGCAAAGGTGAGTTAGTCTCCAAAGATGGGACCTCTTTATTGACGTCCGTTTGGAGTTCTTTCAACTGATTCATCAGGACTTTTTTTAACTTTTCTCTGTCTGTTTTATTCATGGTACTTTCCATCCCCCCCGGGATTTTCCCGTAACAGCCAGGATTAACAGAACCCGGGGAAAAGTCAAACCCTCCTCGGGCTTGAGTTAAATATTTGATTTCAAACAAAAAACCCGCAATTCCGCGGGCTTTTTAAGTCAGTATCGGGGTAGCTCCCTTGGGACAGATATGTGCTTCGGGGCCACATAAGGGGGAGGAGGCAAGTCCTAAAGGAACCACCTCGATACCTTCTACGTACTGCTAACGTTCAGCTCAAATCGTAAAACCTCTTATCTGTGCGTTCTGAACCCCCTAGGTATTTGATAAAGATTAGGTGGCACAGAACCCGTCCCCACACTGGGGTCATAAGTAGGTTCATAAGGTGTAGGATTTGTGGATCCTCCAGGCGGATAATAAGGATTCACGCCAGGTTGAGGACACATGACCGTAATATTGTCGCAGCCCCCGTAAGTCAGACCAGGGCTCGTGGGAAAAGGAACGGAATTGTCATAAGGCACGATTGGCGACGTGGCGCCCGGCAAGCCCGGGTTGTAAGGAGCATAGGGATTATAAACTGTTGGAAGAGGATAGGGTTGTATCGTGATGGGGGCATTCGGATTGGTTCCCGGGTAATAACCCCCGCTGTAGGGATTGTTATACTGATTCAAAATGGAAGTCTGGTACGCAATTAGTTGCATGAGTTGATTGTTCACCGAAGGCATCAACGGCAGAGTGCCGCAACCATTCCAGCCCACAGTATCGTAAGTGGAACCACAACTTTGAGTGAAAGTGCCACAATTACCGCCCCAACTATAAACAGGCGTGCTGAAGCTAGAAAGAAAAGCAGAAGGATTACTTAAATAAGTAGGAACGACCATGGGAGTCGTCGCGGGTAAACACTGGGAGAGCGAGCCCATGTTTTGTCCCAACGAGTAGAGATTATAGCCGCCAGTGTTGATTAAACCGCAACTTACACACATTTCAGCTTGAGCTGTCTCGGGAGCAATAAAAAACAGGCTGGTCAGGATACTTGCCCCTAAAATTTTTTTGATCCAATTCATCTCACCCTCTTTAACTACCGAAGCAATCGAGTTTTAATGGGCTTCTTACGGAGCAAGCGACGTGCCATTTTTTCTGTGCGGTTTCAGATGACTCTTGCAGTCAGAACTCTCAATAAAAAAACTGTGTTCCAAAGGGCTACAGCGGGATTTCTTTATTTATCGGTACATAGCTTGTAAAATAACTAGACGGAACATTCGACAAAATCTGTTTTTCCTGCCGTGTTCCAAAAGAGTTCTCATCATTATTCAGGAGGATTTAAGTTGAAATTCATGAATCGATTCCTGCTGAGCAGTGTTTTTATCAGCTCTTTAACCTCGGCCTACTCAGACTTTGTGCCTCTGAGAGAACGTGCCCAAGCGCATTCGCTGACGGGGGCTCTCCAAGCCAATGAAAGTATTTATTCCAATCCAGCCGGTGCTACTTTTTATAATACCTACACAGTTGAAGGGACTTACGCTTTCCCACGATCTTTTTCAGCTTCGGTGATCGATACGAAAACAACGTCTGTGGGGGCTGGCCTTGGTTATTTTAAAAATCAAGATCCTGAAACACAACAGTCCCAACAAGGCTTTCGTTTGAACTTAGGAACTCGCCTTACGGAAAATTTAGGAGTGGCACTTGCCGGAAAAGCCATTTGGAATAACCGGCCAGGACAAAACTCCAAAGTAAGGATGCCGATGCGGGGCTATTATGGAAGTACGGTTTCAGTTCTGCCGGATTGGTGATTCGAAATATCTTGGGTGGTTCAGATGTCAATCAACGTCGGGAACTTTCCATGGGCGGAAGACTCGGATATGAAAATACTCTTTTTGTATCTGCTTCGATGCATTCGGAATTCAGCCGGTTGAGTCCTTACGAAGTAGGAATTGGAGCCGAATACATTTCCCCTTGGCACTTTGCCTTGATGGGAGGCTATCGATTTCAAACTGAAAACGAAACCTCTTATTGGAGCGCGGGCGTGAGTTTTTTAAGTCCGCGTATGTCACTTCACTATGCCATAGAGTTTCCTCAACAACTGAATGAGTCCTCCAGTCATCTTTTGGGACTCAGCTTAGAAATGTAATTTTAATAGTTCATGAAACTGATCCTCTATTTGAGTAGCCTTTTGCTGATTTCAAGCTCTCTGATGGCTTCTGGCCAACTCGGCTTAGAGCTATTGCCCTCAGGAAGGCCTTTTTTACTCACATTTTCTGATCCGCGTGAAATTCGAATGGGTTTGAGTTTTCAAGGCAATTCTCAAATCAATGCAACGGTGGGAAATTATTTTTCACTTTTTGGAGTTTCTCCCGTTCACTCTGCTGACACTCCTGCACCTTGGACTTTTCATGTAGGTTTGGAAGGTGCGGGTTATTTCACGATGCGCCAGGCGCAAAAAAGATTTCCACTGGAGACTGCGGACGGTTTGATTGGAGCTTATTTCGAGGGAGCTTCTGGACCGTGGCAAGCTCAATTACGATTAACTCATATTTCTGCCCACTTGGCAGATGGAAGCACGGGCACTCCAATAGCCTACAGTCGCGAATTTGCGGTTCTCAGAACCGGCTATGTGCCCTATCAGGAATTACAGATTTATGCCGGACTTCATTATTTGATCAATACAGTCCCAAGGATGGATCCATGGACCTTTCAGTCGGGTGCACATTACTTTCTGCCGCTGGACTATTCCTTGGTGCCTTTTGCGGCGATGGATCTCAAATGGAAACAAGAAACAAGTGTTAACCCTTCGTTTCAGCTCCTCTTAGGACTTGCATTGAACAATCCCCCGCAAGCTTACCGCTCATTTCGCTTTTATTACTCCTATTTCACGGGAGCCGAGCCCAGGGACAATTCTTTAATCAACAAGTGACGACCCATTCCATTGGGATTGATATGCAAATATGACCCACTCTATGTTAAACTATAAATAATAAGTCCAACGCATCCTTTCGTTCTTTTTTTCAGGGGAAAATTCAATGAAACTTTCGGCTCTTGTTTGTCGTCTATCTTTTTTGTCTCTCATGCTGTTACTTTCCAGTTGTGGAGTGGTTCATTACCCAGGACAACCTGGCATGGTCTCAAATTCTTTCGTAAAGTTAGATTTAGAAATTCTAGAAGAGCCTGGACTCTTTGTGTATGAAGCCGTGTACGATAATACTTCCTCCGGGCAGGGAGTTTCAGCAGTGGTTACAAAGCTCTATCCTAAAGCCCAAACGTACACGAGCAATGTACGGACAAATGCTGATGGGACTCTCTACAAATCAAAAGTTCAATATCAAGGCGCCGATATCCAGATGGTTTCTATGCCCAATCAGAATCAAATTTATTTGAATCCGAATCATCAAATTGCCTTTCTCATCGATTATGAGAACTCAGTAGATGAAATTGATGATAAAAATACTGCCGAAGAAAATCTGTTTGCACCGACTCGCACTATGGGATTGATGCCACAGAGCTTTGAGACCAAACGTTTACGTTGGGAGATGATCCGAGCTGCTCGGTTTCTGCCTTCGGGAAACTTGGGTTATGACATCACCGCAATTCAATTGGGACAGGTAAAATTTGTTCCCTCCCAACCCATCGCACTTGAAACTTCTTTAGCACAAAACGCCATTAAAACCCTCTTGAGCCCAGAAATAAAATTAGAATTCACACACTTCTTAGAGGCTCAGTTTCCAAAGGGCTATAAAGGGCCCGTTCACTTTTATGTAAAAGATGCCTTAGAGCCTCTCGTTTTGAATTTGGGTGTGAACACTATGAGAACTGCTGAAAAATCTGGACTGAAAATCAACAAAGGCATTCCTGAATTTATCTTGAACCAAGTGAAAGGTTCTTTATGAAATTATTTTTTCTGACCAGTCTGGGTCTGTTTACTTTCTGGGCTCAGGCGGATTCCTATGTGGTGCTCTTTAAGCAAGCTGAAATTGGCGTGGGCAGTCTAGAGCACGGAGCCTACACACAAGTTCTCCAGACCTCGAACAAAAAAAGCATTACAGAATTAGAAAACTGGTTAGGTCGAAAGCAGATTCGAAATTCAGCACCGATGAAAAACCTGTGGCTCATTCGCGGGGCTACTTTGAGTGTGGCACCCGAAGTGGTCCCCCAACTCAAAAAGGAACCCTGGATCCACGGAGTCTATCCGGATCAATTTCGAAAAATGATTCCAAAACAGCCCACGATAGCTGAAGGAACTTCTTTGAAGTCCATTCATTCAGAAACCGTCTGGGGATTGGATCGTATTGGTTTGGCTCAAATCCGAGAGGAGTTTCCTCACATTGATGGAAGTGGTGTTGCCGTTGGCGTTCTAGACACGGGTATTCAAAGTAAACATCCCGAGTTGGTGGGACGAGTAACCCACTTCAAAGATTTCGTGAATCACATCACCAATGACTACGACGATCATGGGCATGGAACTCACGTGGCTGGAACGATTGCTGGTAAAGAAGTCGGCATGGCTCCTCGTAGCCAAATACTCATGGCTAAGATATTCGGTGCCGTGGGTGGAGGCTACGACTCCACGATTTTGGAGGCTATGCAGTGGCAATTTGATCCGGATGGTGATCCCAACACTGCGGATTATCCTCGAATTATCAGCAATTCTTGGGGCGCAGACATTGCGGATGGGATCCACGATATTGAAGAGTTTTTACCCTACCATTTAGCCATTCAAACCTGGATCCACGGAGGAATCATCCCTGTGTTTGCTGCTGGAAATTCCGGAACAACTCCCAACGGAATTCCTGGAGGATTGCCTGATGTGATTTCTGTCGGAGCCTTCGATGTGAATAATGCAGTTGCGGATTTTTCCAGTATGGGACCCAATTTATGGAAAATTGGACAAACCATTATCACCATAATGAAGCCAGATATTTCTGCGCCTGGAGTAGGTATTGCTTCTGCGATTCCGGGAAATAAATATGCGACCTGGGACGGAACCTCAATGGCCACACCTCATGTCAGTGGTGCTCTTGCACTTTTGCTTCAGGCAAATCCCAAAATGACGTATCCAGAAGTGAAGCGATTGCTTTTAGAAACCTCTGAGAAGAAAGGCGATAATCAGTTCGGGTATGGAATTATCAACGCGTACGAACTAGTTAAAGCCGGTATTCAACGCAGCAAGCATTAAAAAAAACAAAAAAAAGGAGTCCTATCATGAGGGGCATTCTAGTCCTTGTCCTCTGTGGTTTCGTGTATCCACTATTTGGGGTTGTGGAAATCGGCGAAAAATCGCCTGAGCTCTGTTGGAAGTCCATTGAGTCTCAAGAAATCTGCGTCAAAGATTTGCAGAGTCGTGTGGCTGTCTTGGTTTATAGCACTGGATGGTGTCCAGGGTGCCAGGATGAAATCGCTGAGCTTTCTCGACGGTATTCAGAAATCAAGCACACTGCAGTAGCACTAGTGTCCCTCTCTGCCGAAGGTTTCAAGCATGGGGAACCGGTCACTGAAGAATTCCTTAAAGCTTGGCAGAAAAAGTATCAAATTCCATTCGTAGTGGCGGCATCTCCCAACAATGCTGGCAAAGATTTCTTTAAACCCCCCTATTATATTCCAGCGACGGTGATTCTCGACAAAGCTGGAGTAGTCCGGTTTAAAAAGGTCGACGCTTCGGTGGATGAGATTTTTAAGGAAGTGAAGCTTCTTGCCAAGCCTTGAATTGCTTTCTTGCTGATTAAGGTTGAATCGCATACGTTGTGGGCGACCTATGACCGTTAGCAAGTTCATGTTTCAGCTTACCCATCTGGCCCTACTGATTTTGAGCTTGAGCATGATGACCTCAGTCAGTTTGAGTGTGGGCTACCATCTCTTACTTCTTCCCCCGCTGATCTATTTTGTAAAAAGATTCAATTTGAAGAAACTCCCGGCGAGTGCTTGGTTTTTATTGGCTCTCAGTCTGGTGATGTTGATTTCAATTCTTGTAAATCAAGATTCCATCAGTCATCCCATCAAAAACATTCTGAAGCTCAGGTATTATTTTTTTGGGGTTTTCGCTATTTTGCCTCTTAATTACTATTTGAATGAATATTTGAGTACTTCGGAAAAAATGAAAGTCGTCACGCGGGGGCTTTTAGTGCTCATGGTATCTTCAGCAGTTGCTGATTTGTTGGGCTTGGTTGGCTTTTTTACAGGATTTCATCCTTGGGTGGATCGAGAAACTTACAGTAGAAATGGTGGGGTGCTGGGACGGGTTATGACTTACGGACATGCCGTGGCGTGGCTGTCGGTTCTTTGGCTAGGACTTTGGGTAGAGGCTAGAAATCGATTAGCAATACTGTCTTCAAGAATCCTAACCAGTCTGTTGGGTCTCTCTTTCCTGGGTTTGTATTCGACCCATACTCGCGGAGCTTGGATAGCTTTTATTACTGGTTGCTTAGTGCTCAAGCGTCGATTTGCAGTCATCTTCCTGGTTTTATTTTTGGTGGTGGGCGGAAGCGCTTGGTACTTAGATCCTCACTTTTTTCAACAAAGGCTGATCAGAGAAAATTCGAATGGAGAGCGGATGGGAAGTTGGATGGGTGCTTGGAAAGCTTTCCAGGAAAAACCTTTTTTGGGACACGGTTTTCTTAATTTCGGTCCCCATAGCATAGCTATCAAGAAACGATATGACCTGCCTCATGCAGAGTTTGAAGGACACGCTCATCAGGAGTTTTTGGAGATATTGGCGACAACAGGCATTTTTGGAGGAGTACTATTTTTGTTTTGGATGGGTTTCTGGATTTTTGAAATGCGTCAAAGAAAAGACGCGGTGGGTAGAATCGTGTTGGCGCTGATCAGTGCTTTTTTGGTGTCAGGATTGACTCAAGTCACTTTAACGGACGGACAGAACGCATTTTTTGTGATGGCTTTTTACACCCTCTCTCACGTTCTATAAACGAGCCCATATTTTTCTTTGATCAACACCTTAAAAACCTTATAATAATAAAGTACTTAGGGGTTGACCCTTTTTGCCTGCAAGGAGGCAGTGTGACTAAATCAGAGCTGATTGAGACGATATCCCGGAAAGCTAATCTCACGAAGAAAAAAGCTGAGGAGCTCGTTAACACCATTTTCGACGGTTTTTTTATGTCGATGGTGAAGGGAGACCGCATTGAGATTCGTGGCTTCGGGAGCTGGTTTGTAAAGAGTTACAAATCTTACGTGGGTCGCAACCCTAAAACAGGCGCCGATGTTTTTGTTCCTGAGAAAAAGCTCCCCTTCTTTAAAGTGGGTAAAGAACTCAAAAAACGCATTGATAGCTAAATAAAAAGGTCCGTTGCCCGAGGGCAACAGACCTTTTGTAGTGAAACCCTCTTTCGTGGGAACTGGATTAAACGGTCTGACCCACTTTGAAGCCCATCCGAATCATTCCCCACATCACAAAAACAGCCCCTGCAGAGACTAATCCGAAGACTGTCCAACTAAAGTAACCAAAGTTGTTCGGCCCAATCATGCAAAACAACATGGGACCTGACAAATAAGCATTGGTTCTCGAAAACAGCAATGCTCGTTTGGCAAGAGCTGGCATTTCGGCTGGGCTCTGTCCTTCTTTCACCCAAGTGATGATTTGACGTTGAGCAGGCCAAATCACAAACCAAACATTGAACCACATGATAGTTCCCAGAGTGGAACCCATCATGATCCACTGGGCTCGGCCCGTCATGCCGCCATCAGCGTCTCTCCACAAATTGCCTTCAGAACCAGGCAAACCGTATTTCGAGAAGAGGAGCACTAAACCAAATACAAAAGTCATCATTGCTCCCCAGCGGAACCACCAAAGGGCTCTTGGCAATAACTGCGGATTCACTTTGGGTTTTACTTCTTTATCCAAAACGCCTTGAAGCGGTACGTTCACGAAATTGAAGAAATACAAATGACCGATCCAAATAATCCCCGAGAAAATGTGGATCCATCGAAGTAAAAACAACCAAGCTGAAAAAAGATCTGACTGCATGAAAAAACCTCCCGGTGTTAAAATTTCCGAATGATTTCACCACCCTTCTTGGGAGTAGGCAACAAGAAAGGCTTTCAATCGGTAACCTGTCAAACCTTCTACAGAATAAAAAAACAGAAAAATCAGGGATTTAATAAATTCGTCTGAGACTTGAGTGGTTCCTCTCCAAGTGTCCAGTTTTCTGGCAGTGAGAAAATTCAAGGGGTTAGGGTGAATACCATCAGTATGCAGCAGTTGGCCGAGAGAATGCACCTTTTTAAAGAAAACGTGTTTCGGTTCGGGGAATCATGGGGAAATCGAGTTACATTTTTTTACTAGCAGGGCTAGTGCTTCTGGGAAGAGCTCCGATAGCTCACGCAGAAGACTTCCTGTTTGGAGCTGCAGCGGTCACTGCCGCCACCAGCGCCATGGTGGTTCCTGGAATTATGGCCCAAGGCCAAGTTAACATTGCGCAAACGAAAGCCAATACGGCGACTACCATCAGCGCGATGAATGCCCAACAAGCTTTATTTCAAGCGCGACTTCAATCCTATACTGCTTTGGCGCAAGCCGGAGTCTCACGAGATATTGCAATGATGGGGCAACAGGCGAATACGAATAACTTGCTCGCTCAACTCCAATACCTGGCTTACAACCGCTCGTTGGATTATCAAATGCAGCGAGAGCGCATGATGAGCCAAATGATGCTCCAAAACAGTCTTATGAATCTCGAGTATAAGAAGATGGAATTGGCTGGAATTCTTGCTCAGATCAACCAAGTTTCGGGGGGAGAGCTCACTTCTCCCAGTACTCCGAATATCAACAGTTTATTGCAAAGCCCAACGATTCAGCCTTCCGCCAGTCTGGGAGCCAATGCTTTGGCAAATAACACCTCTACAGGAGCTAATCCCAATTTGGGCTCTGCAGAGTCCAGCTTTGGATTACGACGTGCTTTAGCGGGCAGTTTGTCTTCGGGTTCTACGGGTTCCATACGACGTCGATCGTTCAGTAATGATCTCGCAGTTTTCAGAAACTCCACAGCGGGTACTGCGGAAGGAGCCTCCTACGGAGTACGAAATTCTGTTCGAAGCCTGATGAGCACCAGCAAAGCAAGAACTCACTAACCATTCGAAATCATTTTAAAACAGGGCGCTCTTTCTGGGGTGTCTGGTCGGAATACAGTCAAAGTATAATAAAACCAAAGTCTTAGAAACGCTGCCCCCCGGTGTTTAAAAACTTATCCACCTGTCATACTGCTTTCCAGCAAAAATAGTTCAGAAATTCCGAAGTTTAAACCCCTAGAGCCTCCTGTATTCTTGGCAAGGGTTGTGCAGTCTTCACCTGTAAGCAGTTTTTTTTAAGGGAAGTAGTTTGAGCATGCAGTTGAAACGCACTTCATTACAGTTCGGGTGGATCAATCACCCGAAAGCTTTTGATAAAGCCTTGAGCTTAGTCTTGGTTTTTTCGCTAGTACTTCCTTATTCCTTAATGGCTCAAGATCCCAGTGAACCGCCCATGATTGGTGGCGTGATGATGGGAAAAGATTTCGCAAATCCAGCCCAAGGTGAGTTGGGTGGCCCTGATGATCCGCATGCGCCTACTCCCGCCATGAAAAAAGCGATTTTGCAAATGCCCACAGTTCAAGGCGCCGTGGGTGCCATTGGACGTTTGAATGAAGCCATGCGAGTGGCTGCTGAGAATCCCAATGATGAATGGCGCCGAGAAGATGTCCGAAAAGCCATGCGCGAAGTTCCGACTGCAGTTCAAGCTTTGGCAGGCACTTTTGCAAGTCATCAAATTGGAAATAGTTCACTCCCGTTTGTCCTTTCGATGATGGGTGGATTCGTAGATCAAAACGCTCCGAACGCATTTGATAAGTTCTTAAAAAATCCTGCACCGGATCTCATTCCAAAATTAGGTGCAGAATTTCCTCGTGGCCAAGAGTACAAAGAAATGACCACGGTGGTGAAAGAAGAAAACAAACTTTCTCCTCAAGTTGTGCAAGCTGGAGCTACGAGCACTCCAGTAATGCCTCCGGCGGCAGTTGCCCCAGGATCGCCTCAGGATTTAGCACGTATTTTACCCGTGCCGATAACAGAACCAACGAGCACTCCTGTGCGCGATGGCGATCGGATTGTGGTGAAAGAAGAAGGTTCGGCTCCAAGAACAGAAGCCGCTTCGGTTACGGCAGCACCTGCATCGCAACCAGAGCCTGTGCTCAATACTTTGTCTCGTGATATTGCCATTGCGGAATCTTTAGTGAAGCAAGCTCAGGAATTAGAAGAAGCTTTAAAGCCTGAAAAAGAAGATGATTTTTTTGCTCCTAAAAAGAAGGACAAAAAAGCAGAAGAGCGAAGCAGGCGCCCAGAAGCTAAGACCCTGAAGCCAACTTCATGGCTCTT
>RFNT01000213.1 GCA_009927045.1 bacterium
CCGTCTCTGGTTCCGCTTATGCGTATGCTTACGCCACGATGGGTGAGTTGATTGCGTGGATCATTGGTTGGGACTTAGTCCTTGAGTATGCCTTTGGAGCTGTGACTGTTTCTATTTCATGGTCTGGCTATCTCTATTCGCTTTTGCACAAAACGTTGGGAATAAATTTTCCAGATTGGATGATTCAACTCACCAAAGGACCTTGGGAACAAGTTGTTCTCAATGATGGAACCAGCACCTTTGGGACCTGGAACGTTCCCGCGACTGTTGTTTCACTCATCGTGACCGGAATTCTCGTCCGCGGAATCCGTGAGAGCGCATTCGTAAATAACATTATTGTGGTCATCAAAGTCGGCATCGTTCTGTCCTTCATTGGATTAGGTTGGGCAGTGATTGATCAGGCTAATTGGATTGCTGACGCTTCCGCCTCAGGCCTAATGCAACTCATTCCAAAAGCAGTGGAAGTGGTTCGCGATGGCCGAAGTATCATGGCCTATGGACTTCCCGGGGTGCTCACAGGCGCGGGCGTCGTGTTCTTTGCCTATATTGGCTTTGACGCTATCTCTACCACTGCTCAGGAATGTAAGAACCCGCAGCGTGATCTTCCTATTGGCATTTTGGGTTCTCTTATCATCTGCACTGTTTTGTACATTTTGATGGCTCTTGTTCTCACAGGAGTCGTCCCCTACTCCCAATTGGGAGTTCCCGATCCAGTTGCTGTCGGAATTGATCGCATTGTGACGCTTCGGGGCTGGTCCGTTGAAGCTCAGAAAACATTTACTTTCTTAGTTAAAGTAGGCGCCCTCTCAGGACTCACTTCGGTCATCCTAGTGCTGATGATGGGACAGACTCGTATTTTTTATTCAATGGCTCACGACGGCCTTCTGCCATGGTTTCACAAAGTCCACAAAAGTTTTGGCACTCCTCATATCGCCACCTGGATCACTGGTCTCTTTGTTGCTCTTTGTGGGGGCATGATGCCCATGAGCCTCGTGGGAGAGCTTGTGTCGATTGGAACCCTTCTCGCCTTCGTTTTGGTTTGCATGGGCGTTCCGATTCTTCGAATCACTCATCCCAATGCGAAACGGCCGTTTAAAGTAATCGGCGCATGGCCTGTCGCCCTGGCTGGCTCTGCAGCTTGCCTCTGGGTCATGTCCGGGTTGCCTCTCGATACCTGGCTTCGATTACTCGTATGGCTCGCCATCGGCTTTGTGGTGTACTTCTGCTACGGCAGAAAACACAGTAAGATAAGAGGGAAAGCCTAGAGATAAAAATGCAGCATCGCGTACGCATAGTCCGCAAACGTTGCGGTAGCACCACCATAGCGTTGCTTTAAGTACTGGGCATTGAGTTCTAAATGCGGGCGAGGAAAAAACTGAAAGCCGACTCCATAGGCTTCCATCTTGGACGCTTTATCCAGAAAATCCCTCTGCACAAATTCTTGGCTCAGATACAAGTGAACGCCCTGAACCATTTCGTAGTTAAATCGGGCCGTATCTGCGAATCCCATTTGCGTAATTCCACCTTTGGGAGCAAACCAAGTAAAAGCAGTATCGGCCATTAAAAAGAATCGCTTTCCTAAGCCCAGAATGAAAAACGGACCCGCTAAGTTTCGAGCACCCACATCGCGAGTCAAATAAACATAGCTGGCTCCGATTTTATGTCGGTTACTCAAAAAAACACTCGAGCTAACCGCTGCTCCCATCTCGGCTCCCAGATCCTGATTGTCGAGTCTTCCTAAAATCCCAGTCACAAAAAAATCAAAGCTCTGCCCTATCCACGCGCCTTCAACGTTGTACGTTTCAGTTCCTTGATCTCTCCCCAGCCCTCGTTTGACAGCTACCGAGTGGTTTTCCGTGTTGATTCCAGCGGCAGGAAGGAATCGCCCCGCCCGAAAAGACAACTCATCCGTCGGTCGGTACTGTAAATAATGTCTTCGACTTAAGGGTTTTCCTTGAGGAGTTACCCCCGTAGTCCCATCCACCGTCACTTTTCCAACTGTGATAGCGGCTTCGGCGTCCGCTTGCATAAAAATAAACTCTGCAGACTCTCGACTCACTCGATTTTGATACAGCTGGAGCGCTCGGATATCCCCACCCAGATTCAACCACTCAGGTAACTTTAGAGCCCCGTAAAGAAACTGTTCTTCATTTTCTCTGCTCGCAACACTCATTAAATCCGCCGAGAGATTTCGACCATAGGGAGTCAGGATTCCGCCCCCAGTCGGACTCTGATGGCAAGTGGTGCAGTTCGCATACCCTGCTCGCACCATTTGAGGAAACGCAAAGAGGAATTGACTCGCTAAGAAGGCCGAAATAACCGCTAGTTTCTTCATGGAGTTCTCACTAGCTTTGCAGTGGCTTTCGCTCTTACTTTCACGTCATCGGTCATTGAAATATTGGCATATGACGGCCGTTGAATCTTGAACTCAGCAATGGAAAGAGAATAGTCACATTCGACTTCCAATTCTTCGTCCTCAACTTTCATCTTAATGGTTCCCGAAACTAGCCGAGCTACTCCATGGAGCTGGAGTACCCCTTTAAAGGGGCCAGAGACTTGAAACGACTTCGGATTAAATTCTTTTGAGAGCACAATTTCTTTGATGTCCAGTTCAGCTTTGGGAAATTTAGCTACTTCCAAGTAGCGATTCTTCATGTGCTCATTTCGAAGATCAATTCCCGTATCTAACGTTTCTAAATTAAAAACCGCTTTTCCGGAGATTTTCTTTCCATCAAAAACAAAGTAGCCATCGAGTTTTTGCTCACTACTTCCATGAATTTTTAAAAGGCTTGGCTTTCCAGTGCCTTCAAATTCAACTTTAGCATCCCCTTCCGACAGCTGGAAACGAACTGGTTTCGCGTGGCTCTGTAAAGCGAAGAGAACAATCAAAGATAAACAACTTAATTTAGTTATTAGGCGCTCCATAAGCTATCCAATCGTAGAGAGTTTGCAGTTCCAAAGTCGAAAGGGGTGGTCCCATTTCCGGCATGTACCCTTTGTAACACTGCCAAAAAAGCTGACTCTGATGCGGCTGAAACGGCGTAACAGCCCCTGGAGAAGACATCACTTCATCATAGGAAGACAATGAAACTCCACCCTTAGGCTTAGTGGTCGAGTGGCAAAAAACGCATTTGGCATCTAAAATACCGGTTTTTATCGCGCTAAAAGAAGCCGGAACGCTACTTAAATTTGGGGACGCAAAACTAGGGCTCTTATTGCAAGCTCCTAAAAAAAGAGCCAGCACGAAAGCGGCTAGAGTATTGATTCCTAAAGCTTTCATTGGGTTCACGATACCGCCCCTAAATGAAAATTGCAAAAAGAGCCCGGGGGTTTAGAATGGCGACCGTGAATTTCAAAAGTGAAAGTTTTCTTCTCCTACTGGCACTCATCCTGAACGGGTGTGGTTTTAACCACCCCAAGACGCCTGTGACAGATTCCAATCAAAACATTCCGGTCTCGTTTTCGTTTCTCACGCAAAATATTTTCCTGCCTAAGTGCTCCCAGTGCCATGAAACAAATATGGCTGATTATAGCTATCTAATGAATCGAAATTATGTGGTTCCGGGTTCTGCCGAAACCAGCGTTCTTTACCAACTCGTCAGTACTGGAGAAATGCCCAGGAATGGGCCTCGCTTGAGCGACAGTGAAGTCAATGCGATTTATAAATGGATTCAAAATGGTGCGAGAGATAATTAGGATATCTCCTTATACCGATCGTCGAGAGGCCGGTTTCGGAGGGCCCAAAAACAAGCGTGAATAAATCCTCAGCGCTGAGATTCCGGAGATGATAAAACAAAATGCGATCAGCAGAGCAAGCCACAATCTATCCTGTGTTGCATGGTGCAAGATGAGATCTTCCCCCAAATAACTGGGGGATATGGGGAATCCACTTAACCCCAGACAACAGATCAAAAAGAAAAAATTCTTTTTTCCAGATTCCGCATAATAACCATGAAAAGTGCTTAGCTCACGCTCGGGCAGCGCTTTTAAAATAAAGTATCCCAGTGGCCAACAAACCCCATTGCCAGAAAGATACACTAATAAATCTCTCGCTGAGAAATGATCAGAGACCGAAACCGAAGCCACAACAAAAATTTGCGTCAACCCCAAAAGAGCCCATGCCCTGAAAGCAGAGCCTCGCTCTGCTAAAGAAGCTAAGCTTAACAGGATGGCCATGGAGGCCACAAACGGAGTAGTCGATTCGACCGATTTGGCCCAAGTAGGGCTAACCCCTAGAACTGTTATGATGCCACCCAAAACAGCCAGTCCCCAGAGGACTCGATTTGTTAAAAGCCAAGAGGTGGCTCTACCGGTAAACTTCATCGGCCTCCATAAGATCTTTTCTAAAAGGTTCTCTAAATAACCTTCTCGTATTGAAACCAAATACCAAGTAGCAGCTAATGTTGGAAACCGCTTAAGAACCTTACCCGTAGCACCACCCAATTGCCTCTGGGGGGCTTCATTGTGATATCGAATCAGATAAGAAACTACCGATGGAGAAACTAAAAGCTGGTAGCCTCTTAAAAAAGCATTCGAAATTAAATGGAGGAGACAGATGGTTTGGAAGCCAAGCGCAATCTCACAGAACATAAAACCCACTTGAATCAAGGAAGAGTAAGCTACTTGGGCTTTGATGTTCGATTGAACGCGAGTAGCACTTGCAGAGAGAACAACCGTGCATAATCCGACTGCGAAGAGACATGCTTTGGCTAACCAAAAACCTCCCCAAAGGGGAAACATTCGCAACAACACGTAAACCCCTACGTGGATCGATAGGGCTCCATAAAAAATAGCACTGGAGGGGGTTGGGCCTTCCATCGCCTTGGGAAGCCAGAAACAAAAGGGAAACTGAGCTGACTTAGCCGCGGCCGAGAGCACAATCAAGAGACCAATGATAATTGCCTCTTGGGTTTGCAACTGCGTATGAATCAAACTGGTAAATTCAGAAAGGCGATCGAAATTCAGAGTTTCATGCCAAATCAGTTGAGAAAGCCACGCTCCTAGCAGTAGCCCTACATCCCCCAATCGATAAATAGTAAAGATCTTGAGTGCATTTTTGACCGGACGGACTCGATATCGGTAGAAGGAAATTAGTAAAAATGAAGTGATTCCTAAGAACTCCCAGCCCGCAAAAAGCATTTCAAAATTATCTGCCAAAACAACCAAGGAATAGCCGAACATGAAGAATCCTAAAGTCGCAAAAAACCTTTGGTACCCTTCGTCCCCGACGAGGTATACGAGTGCATATCGAGTGATGCTGTAACAGATGATAGTAAGAGTCGCTAAAAAAGATACTGTGACCCAATCTACAAAAAATGAGATCGCAAATTGGTAGTTATGACTGGAATAGAGTTTGATCTCATGGCTCTTCCAGGGAACAGCCCCTTTCATCACCCAAAAGCCAATCGCCCCTAAGGTTACCAGAAGGTGGAGACCAACCATGAAATGGGTACAGACCCCCACCAGGTTTTCTCTCTTTTTGGGAAGAAGGAGATTGAACACGCCCCCCACGAAGGGAATTCCAACAATCAAATAAACCAGAATTTCTAAAGTCATCGTCCCTCCCCTACTAATGTAACGGGAAGGTAATCTCTCGACTTCGAAAGGATCTCCAAGGAACTTTTTACCTTCGGTGGGGGCGTGCCAAAAAAGTCAAAGGGCTTCATTTCCCCTGACTCAAAAACAAAGAATTCCCCGGTCCGAGGGCTCATGCAGGCATACCTCACCCACTCGTTTTGAATCCACTCGAAGGTAGCCGGTATTTTAGCTGCTGCCTGTAAAGCCACAGCAGGTTCTTGATAAACCACAATCATAAGTCTTAAGGGCTCATGCCATTCGACCATTTGCTGGGGAAGACCTGGCCTGAGATCACCCTCCGTGCCATTCGCAACTGAAATCAAGCCCACGACGTTATGAGGAAGCTTAGTTCCCGAACCCATTTTCTCGTTATCGATCCGTGAGAAGTAATATTGAAGATTAATTCCACCGCAAACAGGGACAGCTGCTTTCAGGATATTACAGAGAATATCTCCCTGGGGATCGGTTTGGGGATCGTAAGAATTTAAAAACGTTCGTCTGTCTAGAAACAACCCCCGAGTCATCGAACGGGGACCGATGATACAAGCTGCATTTCCAGAGTGAGTGAACTCTTGTCTTGGTTCAAAAATAGAAACTGATTTTCTCCGGAGCAATTTTCTAGCCTGCTTTTGAGATGCCTGGAGGGGGATGTCTTCAAAACGTCGCGCACGTTCTTTGGAGGTTCTTAGAAGCGCTTTCTCCAGATCTTGCTTTAAATCTTGAACTTGCCTCAAATGCGAACCTTTGATTCCTGATTGATCATAAAAATAAACCTGATCTCTCGTTGTATCGTACAAAGCTGGTACAAAGAGCGAACTTTCCGGTATGACCAGCCCTTTTTGTTTCACCAACTCACGGACTTCTGGGTCGTTTGCCATCATACAAAATATTCGAGCGTTGATGGAGCCGGGACGGCCTGAGCATGCGCCACAGTCATAAGCGGCATAATGGGGATTATTCACGGTGCTGGAGCCATGCCCCAACATAACGATCAGTTTCGAAAAATTCTCAACTAGACCACAAGCGCGAAGTAGCCCATAAACTCGTTCGGCCATTTCGGGTTTGGTAAAACCTAGCTTGAGTCCATTCTCTACCTCGTTTTCAGACTCCCGAAGTAGCTTGAATTTAATCTGATCATTTGTGTGGCGAAAAGAAGTAGCAACCTTTGGGGAGAGCGTGGGTGAGAAAATGTTTAATATCAGGCGAAAAGCGGATACCAATCCCACCGTCTGAGAGATCAGCCAGCCACCAAAAAGGGTATGAGTTAACCTGGAGAGCAGGAAGTCAGTGTCTCGTTTCTTCTTTGACCCAACGACTTGAGTTCCCTTGATGAGAAAGTTGGGATTAATGGGAGCTGGACAAATTTTAACTGGAAAACGGTCAAACTCACTTTTGTACCAGAGTTCCACCCCAAAGAACCCCGGAGTTCCGAAAGTCTCAATACTTGGATTAACTTCTTCGAGATGCCGGCGTAAAGAACAACACCTATCATCAATACAGAAAAATATTTGGGTTTTAGCAGGACTTTTTTCTGAGTTTAATCGATTAGCACGAAGGCCTGTTAGCAAATCTTGGTAATAAGTCCACTCCCAGGCAGACTGTAACAGACGCAATAAATGACTTTCACTTTCGCTGGGGTTCGCCTGCGTTTTGGTTTCACCGGTGCTGCCAATTTGAAGTTTTTCTAAAGGAACCCACTCTTTTTTTCGCTGGCCCATGGACGACTCAATGTAATCCAGCTCTAAAAGTAATTCGAACGCAAGAACCTCATGAAAAGTAATTTTCCTAACAAAGTTAAGGTGCTCTGGGTTTGCTTCAATTACAGCTACTAAACCGGACCATCCCGGATGCTCTTGAACCATCTCAAATAGGTAAGTTTCAAATAAAGCACTTTCACCGAGAAGAAGCTGCAGGCACTCTTCTAGGGCCCTCCAGGAATCTTCCATTAAGAGCCGGTGAGCCCGTCCCTTTTTACCGCTTTTAAATAAAGAAATTGAACTTTGGCGTTCTAGCTCTTGCAAAGCCGACCAAAAGCCACGTTCGGAAAATGGCATGGGAGAAAAGGAAATTCCCTGATCTAAAAAGTGCCCCAAATGTCTAAAAAAAACCGGATGAACGTGTGAAATAATATCGATCTCAAAGTTGCTCTTCCACAAATCCCTCAATCGATTTTTTGTTTCGGACTTCCGTTGGGGATTCTCACCAAGATCGTCTAGTTTTCCCAGCGTGTCTTCGATGGCATTGCTTTGAAGCTCTTCAGATTTCTGTCTTGAAATAAGCCATTCCAAAACGGATTTTTTAATTTTTCCTGATTTAAACAGTTCCTGATATTCCTCAAGCTCCAAGTGGGTCCGAACCCCTAGCTTTCGATGAGCTTCGCTGAGGCCTTCATGGAAGGGAAGATTTTGAAAGGCATACAAAGTATTTGTTGCAATAAAATCTTTGAGCGGTGCTTGAGCTGGAAGGGATCTTTTTATTTTCGTAATAACCGCCTGTAAGTGATTTTTATCTGTCATAACCACTACTCATCCTTTTTTAGGACCTGGGCACTCAAGGCGTGGTGTCCCACTTGTTGATGCCGCTCCGACATTTCAATCTTCAATTCCTTTCCGTTACTCTTTAAGTACTTCTTTTCGCTCTCAAGAAAATCCTGAGCCGTATGATCAACGAGTAATGAATGACGGAGATCCAGTCGAATGTTGTTTGCTTCGCTTTGGGCCTGAGTAATCAGACTTTTTAGCTTAAGGAGGTTCGTAAACACGACTGGTCCAGAAACAGAAATCACATAGGTCTCCCCTTCAAGCTTTTTTTCGTATAAGAGACGAAAACTTCCTGTGAATGTTCTTGATCGAACCCAAGTAATGATTAGCTTGAGAATGATTCCACTAAACACCCCAATCAAGAGGTCTGTTTTTAAGCTCACTAGCAAAGTAAACAGGAAATAGAGAAGTTGTTCCCAGCCGATTTCATAGGCATGTAAAAGTTGTTTGGGATGAGCCAATCTAAATCCCACCACAATCAAAATGGCTGCAAACGAGGTCAAAGGGATAAGGTTTAATACTCCGGGAAACAAAACAACAAACAACAGAATGAGAAGCCCATGGAACATATTGGGCCATTTCGTCTGTGCCCCATTCCCCACATTAATACTACTTCTAACCATTTCAGTAATGATAGGTAGGCCACCCATGATACCCAAAAAAGTATTGCATACTCCCTTTGAAACCAACTCTCCATTGAGTTGAGTTCTCCGTCCTATGGGATCAATTTTATCGACTGCACAGGCAGATAATACTGATTCAATTGAAGCCACAAAGCAGATCATGAGAGTCATTTTCCAAAAAAGCCCGCTGGACAACAGGGACCAATCAGGATGAATAATTCCTTCCGTTAATTTGCTGGGCACATGAAGCAAGAAGGCATCACTGACTTGACTAATCGGATGGGCAAACAATTCGACAAGATGAGGATGTTCCAAATCAAAAGCTTTATCAAAGGCAATTCCTAGGAATACTGCAGCTAGCGGAGCCGGGATGAGCTTTGTAAGCTTTGATTTACTCTTGTTCAAAAAAATTATGAGTGCCAAAGTGATTAAGCCAATCGTCAAGATCACCCCATTGGCATTGGCAATCGCCTCAGGTAGGTGAACGATTTGTTCGAGAGTCTCTAATCCGGCAGCTTTCCTCCCACACAACACATATATTTGCTTCGTCATTACGGTAATACCGATTGAAGCTAACATCCCGTGAATGACCTGAACTGGCGCTAGAATGCCTAAGGCTCCGAACCGAAGAACCCCCAATCCAATCTGAATGAGTCCAGCCATCACGATTGCGGCTAGCGTCAGTCTAAATCCAGATTGAGCATTGCCTTGCCCCAGCGTTTGGATTGACGTTAAAACAACCACAATCAGCCCAGCGGCTGGGCCATTTATCATTACATGTCCAGTGCCGATTAAACTTCCTAAAAGGCCCCCGCCAATAGCGGCTAAGATACCCGCGGTTGGAGGCGCACCAGACGCTAGACTGATCCCAATAGAAAGAGGAAGGGCGACTAAAAAAAGAATAAATCCAGAGACTGCTTCTGTTTTCCAATTCTTTTTGAACTGATCCCATTGAAAATGAATCGATAAAAACTTATGCATGTTAATACCTAGAACTTTTACGAACCGTATTTAAAGAAAACTACTTCAGATTTGGATTTAGGAATGAAGCGATGGAGGCGGAATATTGAGCAAGTGGATGCGCCCAAAGTATTTCGAAAGAAACGAACGCTTCAAAGACGAATCGTGAGTTTTCTTGTTGGAATCAGGGATTAAATCGACGGAGGAACCGGGTGCTATTTTGTCAACCTCGTTACTTACATCCTCAAAATCCTCAGCTTCCAATACCACGGCTGAGACGCTCTGCTGGGGCAATTGAAACTGAGAAGTTTGTGCGACTTTTCCGCGAAAGGGCGATTCGGTTGAATGGGCTCCTGAGACGGCAGGCCCTAAGAACAGGGCAAATACAGATATTAAAAGGCTGCCCCGAAATAATTTGGTGATCCCCGATGCCATATCAATGAGCCTATCAGAAAATTGCTAAAAGAAAATGATCGCCTGCTGACGCTCAACTATGAAGCTTTCTCAATAATTGGGGTAACCGAACTCTCGATTCAGCGTTGGATAGGGCTGTTTGGACAAAAGTCCCCTCGCCGACATTGCTGGAAGGAGATTTCTCGGGCGTCTTTCGGGAACATTTTCTTGCGCCTTCGATACCCTGGCGTAATCAGTTGCTTCATCGAAAATATCGACCGTCTCGGAAATACAGTTGCGCGTCTCAGTATGATAATAAACTGGCTTTCCTTGACGGTAGGATGTCCAATCTCTGTCCGAGCGCTTGAGAGCTGACAGAAGATACTCCTGCCGCTTCTGATCTGCTTCTTCAGCTTTAACATTGATCGGATATTGAGCTATCTGGTGCTTTAACTTTCGAATTGAGACATCGACTGCCTCTTCAAGCGATAAAACGCGTTTTGCCAGTCCGTAATAATCTCGATTTCCCTTCAACGGTCCAAAAGCCTCTCCTCGCGGACGTACGGCTTCGGGGGAAACAACCAAATCCGAAAGTAGAATAGCACCTGAATCGTCATCTAGCTTTTGCGGAATAAAAATAGCTTCTTTTCCTTTTTTGAGTTTGAACCGGACTTCAGCATGAGCGGCAAACCATCTCCTCTTGTTCATGAAATCTATGATCGGAATACCAGGATCAAACCGCTCTTTCAGAAGCATTACGTCTTCAACCGCCAGTTCCGGTACTCGAACCACCCAAAACTTTCCCCGATGCCAGATGTTGGCAACCCAGATTTCCCCAGGCTTCGGAGGAGGAAGTTTGGCTTTTTCAGCGTACTGCAGAGCCTCTTCAGGACTTAATAAATGGGCTGGGCGGTAGTCATAAAGATTCATACACTCACCAGCTCTGGGCCCCTGAGAATAACGGACATTCAAAGAAAAAGGGTCCATGCGATCATAGCCGGGACAGGGACGAGGTTCTTTTGGGCGGGCCTGAGGAGAGACTGTATTCTTTTGGTGTTCGGCCAAACTGACGATTGCGAAACTTAACACTAAAAACAGCACGGAAATTTGCTTCATGAACCACCCTACTTCCGAGGTGGTCAGCTAGCATGAATGATGCCGAAAGCTCTGCTTCAGAATTGAAACAGAATCATCCTCTGCCAACGAAATGCGGCTGTACAAGTGTCTTCTGAGTGTACAGTTTATTTGGGCAATTTAAATAAAATGACGTGGTAAGCTCGAGTTTCGAAGTCTTCGGAGCATAACCCTCCCAACAAATCACTCAATGCGCTTCCTTGGTGATGCTTAATCACCTGATCTTTGTTTGCCACGCACTCCGAAAAACTAGAAAACTTTTCCATCGATTTGGGCCACTCAAGAGCCGGTTTTTCAATAAATCCGACATGAAGATCATAGGCACCAAACTGACGATCCCCGCAATAGATGGCAAACAGGTTTTTCTCCCGCTCTCCAAGAAAAGCCTTCAGATCCCTAGCCTGCTCGGAGCAAGCCTCAAAAGTGGGCACTTTGGTCACCCGCTCCATTGAGAAATGAAACTGCTTATCCCAAAAATAGTGAACGGCCCCTTCCCCTGTCCCCATCACAGAATTAAAATGAAAAATGAGATCAGACAGAATGGCCCCTTGTTTAGACAGGGCATTTTTTAAACCCGTGTAGACTTCTTCATAAGTAATTCCTTGGGGCTTTGCAAACATCAGGTAACTCCCAAGCGATGGTTTTAAGTTTGAAATCCCTTTAGCCGTAATGATGACTTCCCAATTTTTGCCCACAGACAATTCGAGGCTTCGGCAATAGCTAAACACTGGAGCTAAGCCAGTCGCCTGGGTAAACAATTCGATTTGCACTGGCAGGTTTTTTAAACAATCACTTTGTTCTCGATATCTCCCTGCATTTCCAACAAACACGAAAGAGTAGTCGGTTGAAGTGAATTCCAATTTTTTAGGGGCTTCATATTCGATTGAGAAGTCGTATCCGGTCTGTCTTTCTGCAACACACTCAACATGCACTACTTTAACTTTAGTGCCTTCTTCAAACTTCTGGGCAATAGATCGCGTTTGATCAAAGCAATTTCGGTCTTCTTTAGGATATCCCCTCAAAGAAAATTGAAAGACATCTGCCAACGCAGCGGGAGAGACCAGAAAACCGAGTACTAAAAAGAGTGAGAAGTGTTTCATCTGAAAAGAACTATCAATCTTGCGCGGCTTCGGCAACGGTCCATTCAAAGGATTTCTCTGCCTCATTTCCGTTGTAATCCGAAACCCATAAATTAAGCCTGTGTTTCCCATTGTTTAGAGGGAAAACCTGACTGGGATTCTTTCGAAACCCTAAATCGATCACTGGCTTTCTGCAGTCGTAATCTCCACAGGCAAGCTCTGGAACATAGAAGTTGTTAACGAAAGCTTCATTGCTAGCTCCCCCCGGTAGCGAATCAAACTTCCACACAGTAAAGGGCTTGTCGCCATCCACGGAAACCCGGATTTCGTTGGGGGGAAGAACAAAAACATCACTCAATACAAGATCTCGCACCTCGGCCGCAATGGTGTACTGAGTCCCCTTTTTAATCACATGAAAACCGCCAATTTCGGGAGCTGATTTGTCCGGTAAAATCTCCAAAAACTCAAAAGGGTTTAAATATTCTTTATTTTTACCCAAAACATTCAAGTGAATGTGGTGGAACCGCTCACCAAAAGTGACTATTCCCCAGAAGTAAACTTCCCCAATTTTTGTTCCAGATTCGATAGGGGTTTTATCTTTGTAAGCTTTAAAAATATTCTCAGGAATCGACTCTCTTGCGATATGGTGGTACTGCCAAATGAATCCATCAGAATCTAAAATAGCAACTTCCCAATAAGCATCATCCCCCGGCATGTAGTTTTCGATATTGATTACTTGTCCCCCAGCAGAAGCGATAACGTCACTGCCTGCATCTGCTCGGATATCAATGCCGTGATGAAAGTAGGCGCCCCCCCAAAAACCATACCGTTGGTAGCTGGCCATTGAATGCCCAATTGACTTTACTGAAACTGGCCAAGGGTATCTCTTTTTTTCCCGTTCCCCCCTAACTTTCTGTAATTCCCCACTTGCATACTTCAAATAGGCCGGGTGAAAATCCCGTTCAACCGTTTCTTGGCAGGGATGATGGTTTGCAAAACCCATGACTGAGATGAGAAAGTGAATGATTAGGATCATGGAATTAATTCTAGTTGATGATAGGATACTCTCCAAATGAAAGAAATCAGAGCTAGCCACATTTTGGTGGAAAAAGAGTACGAAGCGCAAGATGTCCTAAAAAAACTTTCTGAAGGGTGCTCCTTTGAGTCCCTCGCGAAAAGTTTTTCAAAGTGTCCCTCTCGCGAGGATGGCGGAGACCTAGGGACTTTTGGAAGAGGGCAAATGGTGGAAGCCTTTGAAGAAGCTGCTTTCGCTTTGAAAGTGGGCGAAGTCTCGGGGCCAGTTCGCACTCGGTTCGGTTATCACATCATAAAAAGGACTTAAGACTATGGCTTGCCCATGCGGAAACAAACACAAATATCAGGAGTGTTGTGAACCCTTTATTTTAGGAACCGCTTTTCCTGAAACAGCTGAGCAATTGATGCGGTCTCGCTACTCAGCCTACACAGTTGTGGCTTTGGATTATTTAAAACATTCTCTTGCTCCCGAATCCCGGAAGGATTTCGATGTGGCGGCCACAAGAAAATGGGCAGAATCCACCAAGTGGAAAAAACTCTCTATCCTTTCCACAAAGAAGGGCACTTCTAGTGACACAAAAGGAATCGTGGAGTTTTGTGCTTTTTTTGAAACGAACGGTGACGATCTCCAGCTACATGAAGTCGCTGAGTTTCGAAAAGAAAAAGATGGCCATTGGGTCTATGTGGATGGGGATGCGCACACCCACCCCGCAAATGAAAATGTTGAGGAATCTCACTCCCTACCAGGGCCTAATCGGACTTACTACGATTTTCCCATCCTGAAATCGAACACCCACCTTTTCATTATTTCTTTCGTAAGTGGCACTTCCAGGAAGCATCTGGGAAAATCCCATTTTGGTCATGACCGTTTTGATTTGATC
>RFNT01000168.1 GCA_009927045.1 bacterium
CCCATGAATAAGGGATATCCCTACCCCCCCAACACTCTCATTAACTGCTCTGCTGGGGCCTCTTCGGTGGGTTGGTTGGCATCAATTGAAATGTCAGCTCCCTTTTTTCCGGGAACCACGAGAACCCCTTCTTCTCCGCGTAACTTGAGAATCTCTTTTACGAGGCGAGCTTCTTCTTTATTCGACCACTCTCGTTCCCCGCGACCCATCTCCACAATCCGTTTGGCAGCTTCCTCGCGTTCCGCTCGAGTGGAAAATTCATCTGTCACGATCGAAAAATCTCTCAATTGACTCGCTCTACGAGCCGCCTCACGATACGAAGTGAACTTAGGATTTGGCCCCGTCAAATTCCGCACCAGCCATTCCGATTCCGTAGCCGCCCGCTTCGAAGCTAAATAATCTCGTTTGAACATGGCCTTCACAGTCCTTGCGTCTTTAGACCAATCCTTTGTTCTCGAAGCCGTCGGATCTTGCGCAAGCTTCCACCGGTTCACTTGCTCGCTTCGAAAGAAAAAGTTCACTTGATTGTCCTCGGTCTTCACCGAAATGGCTCGGTCTCCGTTCCACGTTCCTGTTTCCGAAATATCACTCGCTTTGATACTGCCCGGCTTGAGCGCGGCTTCGTAAGCAGGCTGGAGGGTTTCAAACAACCCTTGCAAGATCTCATTGCGCAAAATGGTCAGTTCAACTTCGGTAAAAGCGCCTTTGGGCTCCTCTACCGGAGCCTTTCCAGGTTCAATACCTCTTAATGCGTTCCTGACTGAAAACGGATACGCCGAGTGGATTTCATCTGTGGAAAATTCTCGCCCGTAGAGATCCGCTCCCACTTTTCCGGATAGTTTACTTTTGAAGGTAAACACTGAAATCTGAGGAGTCGTGTCGCCATTCGTTCGAGCATGGATGGCTTCGTGACCATCGCTTGCTGCATGAAACTGCTGACTCATCAGCGCTTTTGCTGAATAGACCAACGCCCCTTTCTTTTCATAGAAGTGCCTACGAAATTGAGCAGAACCACCCCGAACTCCGGGCGTATAGGGATTCAAAATATGATCTGTATTGAAGATCCCATCGAGCCTAAAATCAAATCGGCTACTGAGCCTCTCCGGTACATTTCTAGCCCATGTGAAAGGGCTATCTGGCTTCACATCTTCTACGATGATATCAATGCCATCCCCCCGGTTAGGCTCCACTCGAGTTTTTACGCCATATTTCTTCAGGTACTTCACGACTTCTTTTGCAAGTGCTTCATGTTGTTCTTTGGTCCGTGTCCCCGAGCGGATAATTTCTGTGATGATGGGCTTCAGTTCAGGAGCGACTTCTTCTAGAGGCGCTCGTGATTTAGTTGCTGCTTTTACCTCTTCCAACAACTTTTCAAATAAGGGATGGCAGGACTCTCTGCCAAAACCCACCATATTTCCCAGCATTGAGAGGCAACACAAGAATCGTATGAGTGCCTTGGATGGACCCTGTTTCATTGCGAGTAACCTCCGCCTTTAACCCAACACAATTTGTTCGATGATGATCAGAATAATTCCCATGATGGAGCCGCCGGCTATCACTCCGGCGCAAGCCGTTTCTTGATTTTCCACGAAAACCTTTGAAGCCAAAGAGGTTTTCCCCTCAAACTTTCGGCCCAGGGCCCAAAACACTAAGCTGCCGAGCGCCATGGACCAGCAGTTTGAAAAATTCAGAACAAACGAAAGTCCCAAGCCCATCGCAGAAACAGGAAATTTCCCTCGGGTCCTTCGGTTCATAAATTCAATCCCAATCCCCAGAAGGCCACCTACTACCACTGCCACCCGGGTCGATTGCGGCAGCACGCTGAGCCCTGCTGAGAGTACTTTTGCAACCGCAATCCAAATCTGTGCGCCTGGCATCGGCAAGTCTTCAGAAGCAATTTTGGAAATGTCATTCTGAAGGAGCAAATAAAAAACCGGCACCGAAACCACAGCCCCGGCAATAATCCCTAGGCAATGGCCAATCGCTTGATGGCGAGGTTTTCCGCCCAGCATGTAGCCTGGCTTGATGTCCATCAACAAATTGGAAGCGTTCAGAGCCACTTCACCGTTGATCCCAGCCGTCATAATATTTGTTCCCATATCGCCGGGCTTTAAAATCGCAAACGTCAATTGAGTGAGTTTTCCAAGCGCTCCTCCCGGCGTAATGGCCGTAAGGCCCGTAGAAGTGACTGCAATCAACGTAAACACAAACACCAAAGGAATGGCGATGACCGTCACCCACCATTCAATGTTGAACCACATTTTGCCCAGCACTAAGAGCAGGAGCCCAACGGCGGGAATCCCCACGAGCGAGAGCCAGAGCGGTAATTCAATGTGAGCGAGCACATCTTTTTTGTGAGCTTCTTTTTTGCGCTTGAAGGCTGCCAAAATAAACTCTGGCTTTGCAAAGAAGGCATAGAGCGACGAGGTCGTCATCATGGCAACGCCCCCCACAAAAGCCACATATTGATGCCCTTCCAAGTGGGCTCGGCAATGAGACCTCCAGAAATCGCCCACGGGACTAAGAAACAATAATTAAAAAGCGCCCCGACCAGTAAACTACAACCGACTTTTGTGCCCATGAGGCCGCCAGTAGCAAACATCACAATCGAAGAATCCCAGCGGATGGAAAGATCTTTCAACGGAGTGCCCAAGATCTTAGGAACAAATCCATTTCCTGCGTACAAGAAGTCATCCCAGTGTTCGGGGAGCCGAAATTTTTCCCATTTCAAATGGGTCATGACTTTTTCACTGCGTAAAAATTCGATCAGAGCACTTAAAGCCGCTCCTACGATCAGAATTTTAGCTTTGAGCACGCCTTCTTTACCGCCGGCATCGGAATGGAGACTGTCCATCACTACACCCGCTGCCGGCCTTCTGGAAACGGCAATTGTTCATCGTTGATGAACCGCTTTTTTAAAGGAAAAGCAAAAAACACTCCCAGCAATGAAAGCAGAGAAATCCACACCATCGTCTGATATTGAGGAATCATGGTCCCTGTCACGACCATATAAGCAGCAATGGAAGAAACCAGAGGTGCTGTCATATAGCCTGCTGAAGTGGCAATGGATTGCATGGCATTGTTTTCGAGCACGCTGATTTCAGATCCGATTCCAAAACGAGAGAGGATTTTAAACATTGCAAATGCCAAAACCACCGAGGTAATCCCCACCCCCAAAGTCCAGCCGGTTTTCACTCCCACATACAAGTTGGTGATGCTGAGAATTCCACCAATGAGCATTCCAGTAATTGCCGAGCGGAGTGTCAGCTGCGGCATATCGCCTTTGAAACAGTGTTCGAGCCACCAGCGATCTTTTTCCTCAAGGCTCATGGATTGAATTTGTTCTTCTGAAAGTTGTTTTATGGCCATGCGTGACATTATAGCACTCAATCGCTTGCCGCTCTCTAGAAATCATCATAAACTGGGGCGCATGAATCACTTTAAAACCCTTCTTCTTTTAGCTGTTATCTCTCCATTTGCGCTGAGCGCTCCATTTGCGAAAGGCAAAACCCTACTCTCCCCCGGATTCGCATTGCCGGTTGCTGTAGACTCTGGAGAAACCGGAGCGGGGCCGTCTTTGGGGTGGCTCACTCAAACAGAAAGCAATTCCAAATTTTATTGGGGGGGCGATTTCGGCTTACACTTTTTAGGAAAAGCCAACAGCCTCACGGAATCCACAACAGCTTTTCAGTTCCTGCCCTCGGTGGTGCACATCGGCTCGGGGAGTGAAAGTTTAGCGCCGACGCTGGGGGTTTCTGCCGGAGCTTATTGGTATGTGGCCAAGCAAATGGCGCTAAAGGCATCGATTTTCTTTTGCTCTTTCGCCCTGGAGTCCTCATAAATGCCGGTGCAACGACACAAATGTGGCTTGAAGGAAAGTTTGGCAGTTTGGCAGGTGAGCTTATTGTCATGCCGACATTAAGTGTGAATATCTATTGGTAATTTTTTTAAGGAGGCCTCATGAAGCAGTTGTTCTTTCTTGCAGTCAGCGTATTTTTTTCTCAGACCCTTTTATGGGCAGAACCTGCCCCCGCTCCCACGTTTGAAATCATGACGGGGAAAGCCGCTGAAGAAAAAATCAGAGCACTTTTTACCGGAGCCAGCGAGCAGAACCCATTTTTATTTGAAGGCACCACTCCTGATGGCACTCCTTGCCAACTGAAATTAGAAGCACCGTCTGATTCAGAATTCATCGTCAGTATGGAGCCCGGGGCCGCAATCACCCGAATTTCCAAAATGGCTTCGCTCACGCGAGCCACGCGAAGTTTTGATTCTTATTTCTCAGAACACTATAAGCTCTTCATCCCCTCCGGAAGCCACGATATTGTAGAATACCGTAGGCGGCACGATGGCAGTGAATACCAGCTCGTGTTTCAGAACTCGTTAGATCAAAATAAATGGACTGCGTGCGGGAAGTTCGCGCTCGACTAATACCTGTATGTATTCGGCTTATAAGGCCCTTGGACCGACACGCCTAAATACTTCGCTTGATCCTCTCGAAGCTCGGTCAACTCGGCATTGAGTTTTTTCAACTGCAAGCGAGCGACTTTTTCATCGAGATGCTTAGGCAACGTGTACACGCCCACTGGATACTTCGCCGTTTGTGTGTAGAGCTCGATTTGCGCAATCGTTTGGTTTGCAAACGAAGAAGACATCACATAGCTCGGATGTCCGGTCCCGCAACCCAAATTCACCAATCGCCCTTTAGCCAGCATGATGATGCGTTTTCCATTGGGGAAAATGACGTGATCCACTTGGGGTTTGATCTCTTCCCATTTGTATTTCTCTAGAGAAGCCACATCAATTTCGTTATCAAAGTGACCAATATTACAGACAATGGCTTGGTCTTTCATTTTTGCCATATGATCATGAGTGATCACATTGAAGTTCCCCGTGGCGGTCACAAAGATATCTGCTTTGTCAGCTGCATAGTCCATAGTGACGACGCGATACCCTTCCATCGCTGCTTGAAGCGCACAGATCGGATCGATTTCCGTCACCCACACTTGAGCAGAAAGGGCTCTCAATGCTTGTGCGGAACCTTTTCCCACATCTCCATACCCTGCAACAACGGCCACTTTTCCAGCTACCATCACATCTGTTGCGCGCTTGATACCATCCACTAAAGATTCGCGACAGCCATAGAGGTTATCAAATTTAGATTTCGTTACGGAGTCATTCACGTTGATGGCAGGGAATTTCAATTCTCCCCGCTCATGCATGCGAATCAACCGGTTCACTCCCGTAGTTGTTTCCTCGGTGACTCCTTTAACGTGAGCCAAACGCGTGGAATACCATTTCGAATCTGATGCGAGCTTCTTTTTAATCGCTGCAAAAAGAACTGTTTCTTCTTCAGAAGTCGGTTTTGCAAGCACGCTCATATCTTTCTCAGCTTTAGCACCCAAGTGGAGTAACAACGTAGCATCGCCACCGTCGTCCAGGATCATGTTGCTGTAGCCACCATCGGTCCATTCAAAAATTCGGTGAGTGTACTCCCAATAATCTTCAAGGCTTTCACCTTTTACTGCAAAAACTGGCACTCCACTCGCTGCCACTGCAGCAGCTGCATGATCTTGGGTGGAAAAAATATTACAAGAAGCCCAACGCACTTTAGCTCCCAGAGCAGTCAGGGTTTGAATCAGCACAGCGGTTTGAATCGTCATGTGCAAAGAACCCGTAATGCGAGCTCCTTTCAGGGGTTGGGAAGCTGCAAATTCTTCTCGAATCGCCATCAAGCCGGGCATTTCTGTTTCGGCAATTTTAATTTCTCGGTGTCCCCAATCGGCTAAGCCCATATCAGCCACGACAAAATCTCTTACGCTATGCATGTTCTGCTCCTTATTCAGTTGTGTGTTGTAGGGTGAACGCCGTTACCTAATTCCAAGCCTAGGGCAGAGGGTGCCTTGCAGCGTTCCTTGGGAATTTTTTAAGCCTAGTTCAACTTTTCGCCATAATCCACCAAAAAAGCCGCTGAGTTCTTGAGTTCCTCACGGCGTTTATCGTAACGCTGGATCATGAGCGGCGTGGACCAACCGGCCAAGTATTGAACACTTCGGTGAGTTGCCTTTTTATCTAAAGCATTTGAAATACAGGTCGCCCGACACGAATGGGGAGACACTTTTTGAAGGACACCCGCCCTTTTTGCGTAATGAGTCACGATATAGGTAATCGCATTCGGTCCCAGGGGCTTTTCCAAGACTCCGTTCAGCGGATTCTTGGTCGGGGTGAAGACGAAACGTTCACTTTGTAGAGGATCTCTGCGATTCACTTGAAAATAGTGGTCCAAAGCAGCGCGCACAATCGGCACAAGGGGAAGCACCCTCACCCGGTGCCCTTTCCCACGCACTTTCACAACAGGCACCCCTCGTTCCTCTCCCAAATCCCCCATTTTCAACGCCATCAGCTCCGCTTTTCTGAGCCCCATATAGAGGAGCATGTGGAGAACTGCCGCATGGAGTGCCCCCGCCTTCGAGTTGAGTCTCGGAAGTAACAAGATTTTGCGGGCTTCTTCATCGGAAAAGCCTTTCAAGCCCGATTCCTGCGTTTGCGGGAACCCTTTCACCCACTGAGCAGGGTTATCTGCAATCACGTGGTTGATTTTGAGCCAACTCAAAAAGCTCTTCACAACGGCTAGCTTTCTATTTACGGTCGCCTTCGCCAGAGGGGTTCCCGTAAGCCGTCCCTCTTCCAATGCCTTTCTAAATAAAATGACATGCTCCGCACGCAAATGGTCCAACTCCCCGGGGGAAATCCGTCCTTCTAAGAAAAGAAAGAACTGCTTGAGATCCGCCTCATAAGCCCGACGCGTATGGTCACTCAGTTGATTCTGTAAAAACGGCTGAATTTCCTGAGCCCATCGGGGTAAAGAAACCACCGATGACGGCAAAGCAACTGCGTTAGCCGTAGAGCCTTGCTGGTAAAGGCTTTCCAGGCTCGTTTGTTTATTGCCTTTATAAGCCCCTCTTTCCTGCCGATAAGGCCGAAAGGGTTCAGAAGGAACAGCAGAAAGCACGAACTTTTCCCATTCTGTTTGCGACCTGCGTTTTAACCAGAGGGAGAGTCGGAAAAGGGTCCAAAAAAGAACTTTGTTTACCTGTTGCGTTAACATTTGCTGCTCTGCTCCCGATTTGAACCGTTATTGGCTGATATTATTATTGATAACTAAAATTATAAACAATAAATGATGATTTGGAAGTTCAAAAAAGCATCGGTTCTAAAGGTTGTTCTCCTTCTTGTCTGTTTGGGAGGCTGCGCGTCTAATAAAGTGTCTAATGACCCCTTCAAGACTCGCCTTTACGTTGGAAATTACGATGATGTATGGCTTGCTGCGCTAAAGTCATTGAACGATTATCCGCTTCGGGTTTCAAATAAAGACTCGGGACGCATCATCACCGAAAACGTGAACGGACCTTATAACGAACTCCTCTTCACCTACCCGGGGCCCTTGGAGCAACCAGAGCGGTTTCGATACAGTTTGAAATTGAGCTTTGCAAAATTAGCTTCGGAGAAAAGCAATCAGTCGTTGGTTCGAGTCCGCGTTATTAAGGAGCTCGAGCAATATCAGGATTTTTATACGGGCTGGTTGAGTTATCCTTCAGATGGAATTGAAGAAAAAGTATTGCTGTATCGGATTCAACAGATCTTAGAAATGGAAAAAGCCCTCGCTAAAGCGATTGAAAAACGGTCGCAGCAGAAGAAATAACAGCTTTTAAGTAGGATCTTTTTTAGGAGCTTCTTGGGCAAGCTTCTCAATATCGGTCAGAAGATTTTCAATTTCCCCAGGACTGGGTTCTTTTCGCTCCGGCTCAACAGCTTTTTCAGAAAACTCAGTAAATTTTTCTTCAATCACTGCTTCCGTGCTGGTCTTCAGTTGGTGACTTTTTAGTTCCAACAAGTCTGCTTTGAGCTTTTCGTTTTCCTTTTTAAGCTCACCTAAAGTAGCAATTTCTTCTTGAACGATTTCGTATTCCAACAATTTATTCTCTAAGTAGGAAATTGTTTTTTGGAGCTTTTCCACTTCGCCCGCAGCGGGTTCTGATGCTGGCTGAGGCTCAACCTTTGCTTGAAGTTGGGCTTCTAATTCTCCGACTTTTTTCAATAAAGATTGATATTCAGGGTGATCTTCAACACGAAGGGGTTCACTTGGACCCTCAAGAACAGGCATCAATGAGTCTTCGGGGGTTGCTCTTAATCTTCGAAGGAACATCCCTACACAGACCCAAGATAAGGACACCACGCCCACGATTTCACCTACTAATAAGTAGCCGAGTGGACCTTGAAGGGGTGACGACTCAACGCTCATATTCTTTAGTATATCCTTTCTTTTGGTCTGCTCGAGACCTTTCTCTAATGAGTGTATCGGAATCTTTACTCATCCCATTGATCGTTTCTTTTTGTGCGCAGCCTTTTCTTGGTCGAGGTTTTACGCTTACTGTCTAAACGAACCCTTTGGCTCGAACGCGTGGGTTGCGTTTTTGTTCGCTTTTTGGGTCGATAGGAGAGGCGCGTTAATTTTTCTTCTAAGCGCTCCAGGGCTGATGAGAGATTCTGCTTTTGGGAGCGCCGCTCTGTGGCTCTTACAGCCAAACCCGAGGGCTCATGCTCCACTCGCACCCCACTCATTCGCTTGTTCCGATTCTGTCCACCGGGCCCTCCCCCTTTAACATGCGTAATTTTAATATCTCTAGGTTTACTCATTGAAACTCTCCCTCCAGTTAGCGCTCAGCATTATGACTTCTAGCGCCATACACTATGTAATTTTTTTAAATTTTTCTTCATGGTTTTTTCATAATCAACCGTTAAGCAACTAGAAGCTAGATTGTTATGGTACATAATTCTGTAAATGAATTTCAGATTCTTTATAAAGCGCTGACCTATTTCCGCACGCATTGGTGGCTCTTTATTCTAGAAATCACTGCCATCTATGCAGTGGCTTTGCACAACTTTAGTAAGTCCCCTCCGGTCTTTGATTCTCATGCCCGGATCTTAATCGATTCTCAGAAAAGAAACCTCTACCAATCTTTAGTCCCTGGAATGGGCAGTAATAATTTATCCCGAAAACAAAATCTAGCGAACTTACTCAGTTCTGCTGAAATGTTAGAGCGATTCCAAGTGGCTCTTTCTGAATTCTACAGTAATGAAGGAAGACCACCTCATCTACGTCCCTATTTCCCGGGAGGTTCCGCTCTTCCCTCAGAACGCTTTAGAAGCTTTATTGATTTGAGCTATGACAAAAATAGCGATGTTTACAATATCAATTGTAAAGCTCAAACAGGTCAAGCCGCTCACGACCTCTGCTGGGTCTACATGAACACGATTGAGCAGTACTACCCTGAAATTGGACAGCGAGACGTGATGATGAAGCGAGATTTCCTTTCTCGTCAAATCTCCAGTTTCATTTCCCAGATTAAAGAACGAGAGAAACACATTATTGATTTCCAACAAAGCAATGAAGAGTTTTTTAATTACATTGTTCAAAGTGTTGAAGAAAAAGGGTTGCAACGTCTTCGATTAAAGCGTCACAATCTCCTACAAAAAATGGCCACCAATCGAGCCGTCCGGTCGCTCCTCATTGAAGCTCCCAGAGCCAATCGTGGGGAACTTACTGCCCGAACCCTCTCCATTGAAGCTCTCACTCAAAGAGTCACCGATTTACAATATCAACTCGAACTCGTTGAAGCCTCTACCGCACCCGATGCTAAAGAGAGAGCTGAAAACATTAAGTTAAAACTTTTAGAAGCTTCTGAGCAGTTGGCACGAGTTAATGAAGAGGAAGTTAACGCTTCTTTAAAGACTCCCTTACCTGCTGCTGAAGTCAGCAGAAAATTAGCTGGCTTGGAAATTGAATTCCGCAGCACTAAACTCCAATTACAAAACCTTGAAAAACAAATTGAAGACCTTCAAGTTAAAGAACGTAAATTTGGTCAAATGAAATTGGATTATGAACGTATGTTAGCAGAGCTTTCACAACGCAAAAAGCTCATGACCAATTTATATCAAAAGGAACAAGAAACCGAAGTTGAGCTGTCTGCTGGGAGTGCAGAAATTTTCCGTCTAGCCAAGCCCTCACTCCCCGGACACCGGAGCGCCCCTCAGTTGACTAAGTACATGTACGGCGCACTTTCTATGAGTCTTTTTGTAATTGCCCTCACGAGCGTTCTTCTCATGGCTATGTTCCCTCGATTGGATTCTGAAGCTGAAGTCCATCGTTTGAACTTACCTGTTTTGGGTAAAGTACCTCTTGTTCGGAGATTCCGAACGGTGCAGGACGATATCCCAGGGTATGGGCTCGAGCACTTAAAGATCATGATTTACCGAATTGTCCGAGAGACAAAGGAATTGAAGTGTCCGGTCGTGATTGTGAGCTCCCCGCATGCTCGGGAAGGTAAAAGTACGTTGACTCACTTTCTTTCGATTGCTTCGCAAAACCCAGATAGAAAAACTTTGCTCATCGATGGTGACTTGCTCACCGCTCATCCAAATAAATTCTTTGGATTTTCTGAAGATGCAACTCCGGGATTGGGCAGTTTCCTTCAAAACACCAATCAATCCACCGAATGGAAGAATTTAATCTTGAAAACGGAATACACTGGGATTGATTTCATGCCCCGAGGAAGTCGAATGGAGACAGTCGCTCTTCCCCACTTCCTGAAGCCTATGGAGCAACTCCTCAAGCATTTACGAAGTGAATATGACATGATTTTTATCGATACCCCACCACTCTTTGCGTCTAATTTAGCTCACCAATGGGCTGGGCTGGGAGATCTCATTATTTTAGTAGCACGTATTTTCTCAACACGGCCTAAGGACATTCAAGAAGCGATTCAAACGTGTAAGGTCTTTTCAAAAGCTCCAGTAGGAATCGCGCTGAATTGCGTCCGCTTGAGCAGCGCTAATAAACGAGCCTCTAACTACTATTTCTCGAAGAAAAAAGTAGTGCCCCCACGACTAGCAGCTTAAGGGGTCACTGTGATAGAATGGAACCCGTATGAAACTCTTTCGTACTCCAGGACTGCTCTTCCTCTTAGCGATCATTGCTGCACCGCTAACATGGGCTGAGGCCCCGCTACGGAAACTCTCCGTTCTCCCCACCACCGATAGCTCTGCTTATGGATTAGGCTCCGCCTTGCAAAGTGCGCTGAGCACACTTTATCAGCAAGCTGGAACCTACGAAGTCACGACCTCCAATGAAGCGCTTTCGGGGTTTACTCCCCTTCAAATCAGCAGGATGCTTGAAGCGAATAGAACAGAATTACTTTCTTTTGTTTTGATAGAGCCCGAACGACTCTCTATTTTTATTTTTGATAAGGAACAACCCCTTCAATTCATCGTCGGCACCAAATCCTTTAATGATGGAACACCCGCTCCCATTGATTCTGCTCTGATTGAAACTCGCTTCCGAGAGGCTTTTGCTGAGGCCACCACTTCGCTCGCTCAGAAGTCTTTTCAAGATTTACCAGGGGCTAATACCGATGCAGCGATTGCAAAAAGCGAGAGAAGAGACAATCGAATCGCACAAGAGACTCGCCTCCTCTTTCGAGAGTTAGCCTCGCAAACTGATTCTTCACTGTATTTTGGAGCTCAAATCGGGATGGCTCGCTTTGGTAGCGCAGGCCAAAGTTCAAGCACTGTTGCTTTTGGTTTCAATGGGGGTTATCAGGTAGCTCCTAGAATCAGTGTGGAGGCAGGGCTCTCCGCCTCTACTTACCTTATGGGAAGTTTGGGAGCCCGGTATAAGATCCCTTTTGCCGAGGAAATTGTAACCCTCTCGGTTGGCCTCGATGCTGCTTCAGTTTTTAGAGCAATCACTCAGAAAGCTGGGTATACCAACCCCAATTTACAGTATAATTCTCCCCCCATTAACGATGGCTCACTGTTTGTAGGACCCGGAATATTCTTTGATATTCCGCTGCTTGGAGCTGCACTTCGGGGCGATATTCGTCTCTACGTCGGCAATGGCAGTAATATTTTGATGGGCACCTACGGTTTCGTTTACTACCTCTGATATGCATCTGCTGGCCCTTTTTATTTGTTTATCGACTCTCTCTGCTTTCCCTGCTCCTCATGGTTCACTCGAAACCCAGATCCGGGATGCAGCAGCTCGATCCTCGTTAGATCCTCTATTGATCAAAGCTGTCATCGCAGTGGAATCGAACTTTAAAACCCATGCTACTTCTCCCAAAGGGGCCATGGGCCTGATGCAGGTCATGCCCAAAACAGCAGAAGCTCAGGGAATTCGACAGCCTTATCATCCAACGGATAACTTGATGGGGGCTTGCGAGTACTTGCGGACGCTCATCAATCGCTACCGAGGTCGGTTAGAATTGGCTTTGGCAGCCTACAATGCAGGTCCCTCGAATGTGGATCGCTATCAGGGGATTCCTCCCTTTCCAGAAACCCGCGCCTACGTAAAAAAGATCCTCAATCTGTACGAGAGAAGTAAACGAAGTCCTCAAAAACCATAAGGACTGAAGCCTTTAGATATCGAGATTTCGGCGAGACTTCGGCAATCCCTCTTCAGAGAGTGAAATAGCCTGATACTGGGAGGTTTCCTCTGTGGGAAAAATCGTTCTTTCCGCACTGAGACAGTATTTTTGAAGTTCTGAATAAATGGATTTACGGATCGGATAATCCTGATTGTGAAGAATTACTTGTTTCGCTTGACGATCCTTCACATTAATCACCACCGGGGCCTTCAAATTAGCCGTCATTTTTGTAGGATCGGTTGGGATAGTCACGATAGAAAAAATCTTGGCATATTTGAGGTCTTTTAAGCGAATCGCTTTCAAATCCTCATCCATCATCTCTACTTTGTAGCCCTGTTCAAAAATTTGGGGTTCTAAAAGCGGAAAAGCTACTGAGGCCTTTTTAATTGCCTGTAACCACACAAAAAGCGAATCATCTGAGCGCTCTACTAGAACGTATTGATCAATTTTTGAGAAGCCCAGCATCCCCTCTGGAAATGTAATGATATCTTGTTCAGAAACGGTGATGCTCCCAAAACGTGTCGTCTCAATCATCATAGGATGAACGCTCCTCAGTCAAATTGTATGGGAAAAACCTGTTACTGAGAAAATGCTAACTGGCTCGTGTAGTCTTAGCAAGGGATTTTAAAACGGGGATTTTACTGTCAGCAGCTTCTTTATTGGAATCCTGGATAGCGATATAGACTTCTTCCCGATGGATTTTTGTATCGCGCGGCGCTTCAATACCTAAACGGACTTGCCGTCCTTTAATCTGCACCACAACGATTTTGATATCGTCGTCTATCGTGATGCTTTCACCGAGTTTTCTAGTTAGGACGAGCATAGGCTAATACGATCTACCTCTCCTTCATGTATCGGAGAAAAAATGAGATCGCTTAAGCCATTTGGGTAAAAATAAATGACGCGGGACTACTTTAGCAGGGTATCAATGGGGCTCTCGTTGATCACTTTTCGATTGGTTTCGATGGCAGCTCTCAAGACCGTCTGATCTCGAACCAAATCTGAAAAGACTTTTACAGGATCCGCTTCTTCCAATTCTGAGATCACTTTCTGACTCTGCTCTTGATTGACTTCATAAGAATCCAGAGCGCGTTGAATTTCTGTCATACTGCCCGCCACTTGAGTCCGACCCAGGGAAAATTGATCAATAGCACCTAACAATCCCTCTAAACTATCCCGAACGCCCTGAATATTCCCCTCTTTGAGTCCAGTCAGAAGCCCGCGATACGTATCGATAACATTGACTCCTCGTTGCAAGCCTTCACCAAAAATGATTTGAGAAGCGGAGAGATTGACTGGAATTTTTAAATTCCGATCAATTTCGACTTCAATTTTCCCGTTATCGCCGGAAAAGCTGCCTTCAGTATCAAATGGCTTTTGATGACTTTGATAGCCGCCAAAAACTGGACGATGGGCAAATTCGGTATTAACGGCTTGAATCACGTTTTGGAACAGCCCCTCCACTTCCGGTAATATATGATAGAACTGCTCGGGACTGACCGTACCGCTACCGCTCGCTTCGACGGCTAATTCATGCGTTCGTCCTACTAACTCCTGAAGTTGTGCAAGCGTATTTTCAGTAGCTGTTAAAAAGCTAGTTGCGAATTTGGCATTCTTAGCAATCCCTTCTCGAATGTTCAGATCGTCTTTCAGATTCGCTGCGACTGTCCATTCAGCAGGATTTTGAGAAGGACGGGTGATTTCTTTCTGAGTCGCCGCTTTTGCAGCTGAAATCGATTCCTTCTCACGTGCTTTGGAAATATGATTTTGAGCGTTTGTAAAAATTTGTGCAGTCGATACTCGAGTCGTCATAGATTAGTCCTTCAGGCTTAAAATAGTGTCCAGAAGATCTTCACCCACCTTCATCGCTTTTGCTGAGGCATTAAACACGGTCTGATATTTAATCATGTCCACGGCTTCTTCTTCGAGATTGACCCCGGCATAGGACTGCCGGTAATTTTCGAGCTGATCTACAATCGCTTTTTGATGATCAAACATTTGAGTTTCCTGCTGGGTATTGATTCCCACTTGTGAAACCAAGTTATTTAGACTCTCATTGACGGTCAAATTGACCTCTCCACCCAGTTGCCCAGCCGGAAGCATTTTTTCGTTTTGAATGTCTGCAATGGCTTGAGCTAATCGATTGTCCCCAGTGGAACTTGAAAAGCCAGTGGCAATTTTTTCATGGTTTTCTTTGATGTCGGGATCCAAATCAAAGTGAAAACTCGCATGTTCTACATCATCTCCAAGATCCTTAAAAAACTTTCGATTGTCGATCCCATCAAGTCCAATCCCTTCCGCATGAAGTTCATTTACTTTTTGAGTGACCTGAAAGGCGATTTGATCGAGGTGCTTCATGGCCGGATTAATGACTCGATCTCGGGCTTGCATCAGACCAGCCAGCTCTCCGTCTTTCACACTTCGGGTGATTTCCCGAGGAGTTCCACTGGAGTGAATGAACACGCTCATACTTCCAGCTGCTTTTTCCCCTTCGGCGGCCGATCGTCGGACACTCATTTCGAAGTGATCTCCGCCCTGTACAATCACTGCATTTCCAGCCACCAAAGTTTTTTGACCTCGTTGGTCTTCAGTGACTTGAAGATCGATCTTTTCCGCTAAATCTCTGATGAGTAAGTCTCGCCGATCCATGAGCTCGTTGGGCACTTCACCCCGAGACTCCGCCTGAACAATCGTGTTGTTCAAATCCGCTATTTCACGACCTTCGGTATTGATATGTTTAACTACATCTTCCACTCGAAGATCGAGTTCTCTTCGTCCCATTTCCAAGCTTTGATTCATTTTATGAAAACTTCTGGCTAAGCTTTCAGCGGAACCTCGCACCACATTTTTGAGTGATGGATTTTCAACATTCGTAGCAAGGTCTCTAAAGTCGTTGAAGAATCGATTGATCGAATCACCCAGGTTTGAGCCCTCTTGGGTGGTGAGTGCCTCAAAACGGCTCAACATCTCAGCTTTCACTTGTAGACTGCCTAAGCTCTGCTTTTCATCGATCAACTGCTTTTGAACAAATTCATCGTGAACACGAACTACTTTTTTAACTTCTACCCCGGATCCAATCGGCAATCCGTGGACTAAATGCGGGGGTTGATTTACTAATTGGGTTTTTTGTCGGCTGTAGCCAGGAGTATTTGCATTGGCGATATTACTTGAAGTAGTGGTCAAAGCCTGACGTTGAGCTTGCAACCCCCTCTGCCCCACATCGAGAATGTCATTGACTGCCATTAGAACCGTCCTTCCAGTACTTTTCCTGAGGAATTTAAATCCTGTCGTTTTCCCGTTTGGTTATAGATTCCCGGATTACCGAACAAGTGTTTCAAATGACCTAAAAGTAGATCCATATTTTTTAAAGAGTGCTTAAGAAAACTTTGATTAGATTGGCATTGAACAATCAACTGTCCCCATACTTTTTCCACTGCTGTTGTTGCTCGGCCCATTTCTGAGCATGCTCCTCAGGTAATACTTCTGAAAGTTCCTCGAGCTTTTTGCTATAACGGATAGATACAAGTCGTCTCAAAGCCTCTCTGCGTTCTTTCAATCGATGCATCAAGGACTGTTTCTCGGCTACAGCATTCGTGAGGAGTTCAATATCAAAACTGATAAGACTTTTCTTTTCTTTCCCTAAAGCTCGTAAGATTTGTTCAGCCAAGTCGATACACTCTTGACCCCAAGGCAAAATGAGCTCTTGCGACTGATTGGACATATTAGCCCCACACAAATGTGTCTAGTTGATAAAAGACTTACAGAAGATTTTTTCCGAAATCATTTCGGACATGCTCATCGACTAAGCGATCCGCTACTTTGGAACTCTCTACTTGATACGTTCCATTTTTAATACTTTGCTTGAGAGCATTCACTTTATCCCAACGGATATCGGGCGCGCTCTTCGCTATTTCGCTCGCTTGTTTCATGAGCTGAGCATGCTCGGAAATTTCCACTGAAGCTCCCCCTAACTCAGTAGAGGTCGCCGCTGTGTTTTTTACCGAAGAGCTTTTGGCAGCCGCACCAGAATCCTTCGTTTTTTCAACACTTTGAGGATTTACTGGAATTTGATTTGAAACTTTCATGTCCCGCTCCTGGGTTAGGATACTACTAGTTTATCACTTGCCTTGGGCCGTTCGCAATAAATGCTCATAGACTATTTGTGACAAGCCTAACTGCTCCGAGTCAGCCATTCTCTGGGCATTTTCACTGTCTAACATCGCCTTAAATGTACGCTCCGCATTGCTTTCGGGGATCAACCCGCCCGAAGGCACGGTCTTTCGCATTGCGCCGATCATCTGATTGATAAAGATCGCTTCAAATTGCTTGGCGACTTTTCTCACCTCTGGGTTTTCCTGCGGCTTTTCCCCACTCTGATATTCAGGAACTAGTGAAGTTGAAGGATTGATTTTCATAATTTATTGCATTTCTATTTCAGCAACCAAAGCTCCCGATGCCTTGAGAGCCTGCAGCAATGAAATGAGGTCCTCTGAACTCGCCCCCATCTCATTTAAAGAGGAGGCAATATCCGCTATACTTGCTCCCCGCCTCATCACCATCAGCTTTTGCTCTTTCTTGTTACCACTTTCAGTTTCTCCAGATCCTGCGCCAGCACCTTCCGCAGCGGGAGCTCTCTCATCTCTTATTTCAATTTTGAGATTTCCTTGTGCAATTGCAACGGGAGAAATACGAACTTGATCCCCGAGCACCACGGTACCCGTTTTAGGATTGATAACGACCTTAGATCGAGTATCTGCTTCTACTTCAATCACTTCCACTTGGGCCAACAGCTCCACCGGATTTGATTCGTAATGATAGGGAGGGAGGACATCAATCGTAGCAGCATCCACAGCAGTTGCATATTTACCCCCCAGCTCTTCATTAATTCTTCTCGCTACTCGAACAGCAGTAGTGAAATCAGGATTGAGTAACTGATAACGAAACTCTTTCATTGCAGCGAGGTTCTGAGGCAACTCCCGCTCCAGGATTGCACCACCTGGGATCAGTCCAGTCACTAAATTCTGGCCTCCCGATCCACCGGCCTGTCCACCTCCGCCCCCAGCACTTTTCTTCAGTGCCAAGACTTTGCCAGTGGCCATTGCATAAACTTTTCCATCAGCTCCCCGGAGAGAAGACATCATCAAGGTGCCGCTCTCTAATGAGCTTGCACTTCCGACACTGGAGACTTGAACATCCAAGCGAGTACCACTTTTACTATATGGAGGTAGCGTAGCAGTTACTACAACTGCCGCCGCATTTTTGGTCTCCATTTTCTGACTTTTGACATCGACTCCCAGCCCTTTAAGGACTAGCCCTAATGATGATTCCGTTAATTCATTCGATTTATCTCCGGTTCCGGCCAATCCTACGACGATGCCGTAACCGAAGAGCTGGTTGGCTCTTGCACCTTTTAATGAAGCAATGTCCTTTAAACGCGCACCCCAGCAGGAGCACGATAATAAAATTAGAAAAAGAAGAGTGATTTTCATGATTCTTCCCCGCCCGACTCAGTGGTGACTTTCATATCCCGATTAATACTCTCAAACTTCAAATCCAAAAGTGAGTTAGAGCTCACTGAATTATCTTCACCAATTTCTCGATCGCGAACCATTCCCTGAATGTACACATAGGGCGCATCGACAGTCGGCTTAAAGCCTTGGTTAGCAGCTACCCGATAGGCGCCTCGAGGCAATACCTCTACAATAGTGACTTCCACAGTGTCTGGAAGTTTGGGAGCTGGTGTAGTAGCACTTGCCGGAGACCTGCCCCCGCCGGTGCCTTCAGAACTGGCATTCATATTTTCAGCATTGGCTTCAGGATCAGGACTTTTCTTTTCCTTCTTCTTGTCTTTTTCATCCTTTTTTGGCTCTTCCTCAAGTTCAGGTCGTTTTACGGCTAGTTCTAACTTGGAGAGAAACTTTTTATCCAATTTCACAGTGATAATATCCCCTGGGGATCGTGTTTGGGTCGGGGAATAAATTTGATTCCAGCTGGAATCTTCGCTCCAGAGCGATCCTAGCTCGCGCTTGATCTGTTTCGGTTTTTGCCTAGAGACATGCGTGATTTTAGGCGGCGGTAGAATTTCGACATCTTTTTTTGCCGGAGAAAACCAGGAACACCCGCTCACAACCAAACTGCAAAAAATAAAAACAGCCTGTTTCATGATTCTATTGCCTCTTATTTAATGAAGTGCCACACGTCCGGATGCAGATACTTTCGCACGGATAATTCGCTTGCTCGTCGGATTCTCTAATCGAATCCACTGCCCAGTTCTACCAGAATCTAAAGCTTTCATTCTTGCTGAAATCAGCATTTGTCGGTTTTCAAAAACAAGCTCCACCATTTGCCCCGTCTTGATTTCAGTGGGCTTTTCCACTTGATTCCGATGAATCACTGTGCCGGGTCTGATGAAGGCGCGTGCGACCTGATCCGACACTTCAATTTCATTAGAAAAATATCCATTCTGCATAAATTTTGAGATTTCCTGCTCTTGAAGAGTTGTATTTTCTTCGTTCAGAGCCTCGCCGGGGTTTATGGGGAGGCGACTCAGTAAAACCGGCTGGAATACTTTCACTACAGCGCTTCCGTAGCTCTTTTTCTGAACTCCTTGAGCAATCCATGCCAACTGAAAATTAATCGCTCCCAAAAGAGGGCGAGGATTCATTTGAATGAGGGTGGCATCAGCGGGAACTACCCCCTGAGACGTTACTTGAGACACTTCAATTCGAGTTGCCTGAGGCCAATCTCGTCTGGCTGCACTTCGGATCATCTGCTCTAAATGACCCGAACTAGTGGAAGGTGCCGCCCAAACAGTCACTGAAGCCAAGAGAAGAAGAAATCCCATCATACTCGATTACCTCAATCCCGTTGTGTTCTGAAGCATCTGATCGACTGTTTGAATCACTTTTGAATTCATCTCAAAAGCCCTTTGAGTGGAAATCATGTCTGTCATTTCCCTCACCACATCTACATTCGAGGATTCCAAATATCTTTGCATGATGCCCCCAGCAGGAGCTTGATTGGGCACCGAGATATTGGCTTGCCCACTGGCCTCTGTAGCAAGAAAAATATTTTTCCCCATGGCCTTCAGGCCTCCCTTATTCACAAAGGTAGCCACTTGGATTTGTCCTAATTGTTGGCGTTCCGTATCTGTCATGATGGCCCAGACCATTCCGTCATCCGTAATTTCCACTCTGCGAGCATTTTGAGGAATGGAGATTTCAGGAACTAAAGGGTATCCATCAATGGTTTCAATACGACCAGTAGAAGATTGGTAGAATGAACCATCTCGCTTATAGCCCGTCTCTCCCGTGGGAAGTTGGACGAGGAAGAAGCCATCCCCCCGAATCATCATATCGAGATCTCGGGAAGTGGAGACTGGACTCCCCATTTCAAAATTAGTTTGTGTACCAGATACTTTCACTCCCATGCCCCGTTGAATTCCTACTGGAGCTTGAGTGAGTGCAGAAGTATTCGCACCGGGCTCTTGCAAAGTTTCATAGAGGAGATCTTGAAACTCAGCACGGCTCTTTTTATAGCCAGTGGTATTCACATTGGCTAGATTGTTGGAGATGCTGTCGATTTGTGCCATTTGAGCTTCCATTCCAGAAGCTGCACTATTGAGGGCGCTGATCATCTATCGCTCCTTTGCTATCTCGTTGACGCTTTTGCTATCAATATCTTGATAAGTCCGCACTGCCTGCATGTGCGATTCGTAAGCTCGAGTTGCCTCAATCAAGCGAGTCATTTCGCTCACAGGATTCACATTGGAACCCTCCACAAAACCTTGATGAATCTTGCTCTTTACGTTCTCATTTTTTAAGTTGTTCGGATGCGTATTACGAAAGTAACTATTCCCCATTTTTTCGAGCCACTGGGGTTCATGAAATTCCTCAACACTCAATTGTCCAACCTCTCCGCCATTTTGGAGGATTCTTCCATCCTCCGTGATCTGAATCGGTCCCTGACCGAGTTGAATCACCCGTTGCTCAGGAAGTGGCTGACGGTCGGAAACTGGACCTGTAATGGGGGGCGCGCCTGGAATTTGTAAATCGGTAACATTCGCTTGGGAGGGATTCCCCTTACTCAGAACAGGAAATCCATTGGAAGTCACCAATCGTCCGTCTTTATCGATACTGAAGTTTCCCTGGCGTGTGTAACGAACGCCACCCGGAGTCAACACTTCGAAAAAACCAGTGCCTTCAATCGCCATATCCAATGTGCGTCCCGATTTTTGAAGAGTTCCCTGTCGAAAATCCGTATAAACCCCATCCATTTCAACAAAGCTTTTGTCTCCGGTAGGACGCGCGTCGGGATCGGAGAGGCTTCGGATTTCTCTTTGAACACCGTCCACAGAATCGTGCCGGCGTAATTCCGTTAAGTATTCGTTAAATGTTCCGGTATCTCGCTTAAATCCGGGAGTGGTGGCATTTGCTAAATTATTCGCAATCAGTTCCACTTCTCGAGACTTGGCAAGACCTCCCGATAACGCAGTGTAGATTCCTTTATCCATGCCCAGAGATGAAGCATCTACCGTGCCAAACGGTTCGCTGGAGCCGCTTCTTGAAAGACATTCCTGATCTACCTATTTTTTCCGATTCAGGCGGAAAGTTTTTCCTGCCCAGGAACCAAACCACCCAATGTAATGCATCGCGTTATCTATTGAGAGTCAAATTAGTGACAAGCCAGTCTGTAGAATGGCGATTTTTTAGATTAAAAACTAAAAACCCCAGAGCCTCCACTGAAGGGAGGCCCCGGGGTTTGAATCTGATCCCCTGAGGGAATGATTAATTTAAATAGTCTTTGAATGCTTTGCCAGGCCGAAACTTAGGAACTGTGCAAGCTGGGATTTTTATCGATGCTCCCGTTTGTGGGTTTCTTCCCGTGCGCGCTTTTCTTTTAGAACGGGTAAATGTTCCAAATCCTACCATGGTTACATCATCCCCTTTTTTCACAGATTTCC
>RFNT01000052.1 GCA_009927045.1 bacterium
CTAAAAAACGCCCGTCCTCACATTTCCTACACAATTAAGGAATAGAATAAGCTCTTAACGTTGTTTATTGGCGGGACGTATGTGGAGGTCTTACATGCTTGGTGCGTTTCAGATCGTTGGGTCTCTTCTCGGGTTGAGTATCCTCTTAGTCACTGTAGGTTGCACCAAAGGCTCCCAGCAAAGTGCTACTGATGCCTCTATTGAAGCTCCTACCGAAGCTAATGCTGTTCCGAGCATAACCATCAACGGTATCGTTCAATTAGCCCCTGTAAAGAATGAAAGCGTCAGAGCTTATAAACTCAACGCAGATGGCACTATCGACAGTGCTGTCGTTGCAGAAACCACTACGCAAGATGACGGAAGTTTTACATTAAGAGTGCCCGAAGGCACCGGTCCGCTCGTGATTAAGACGCTGGGAGAAGGAACTCATCTGGACGAAGCCCTTCAAACGGAAAAGAGTGCTTGCGTTCTCGGCGCCGTGGTTGATCCCGCGCAGTCAACACAAGTGCCTGTGACCCCTGTTTCGACACTGGCTCAAGCAAGAGCCCAAGAGCTCATGGGAGCTTCTGGTAAAACATTTGAGGAAGCAAAGTCCCAAGCTGAATCTGAAGTAGCATCTAAATTTGATATGGAAGCCTCTGATTTGTTGGAACTTCCTGTTTCGCCTTATGCGATAGCTACAATGTCTGGCGAGGAAAAAACCGAGAAAGCGAAAAGCATCAAAGTCGCACGCCGGTTAGCAATTTTATCCTATTTCGTAAAAGATTTTTCGCTGCAAGGACTGGCTGAAGCAGAAAAGCTCGCTACAGTCATAGAAGCGTTGCAAGCCGATTTCAAAGACGATGGAAAATTCAACGGTAGTGTTTCCGGATCTTTAAGCTTAGCTTCAAAAAAATTAGCTATGGTTTGGGAAAGTGCCATGAGCGCTGCCAGAAGTGCTCTCCTAGATCCCAATAGCCCACTTGTTTTCAAGGATATTCCCGAAGCAATAAATTCTTTCTCAACAGGAAGTGCTCTCAGTGGGTGGGTTCCAGCCGAGCAGCTTTATTACTTGAGCGGCGTGCAGACGTCGTTAGATCAAAATGGGGAAGGGCTATTTTTTGATCAGTACTATTACTTGGGTGAGCTAGCTAATGGACAGATGAGCGATGGTAAATATTATTCTTCCGGTTTGTTAGCCAGCAGCTGCGGAGACACAGGCTGTTATGTAGATGGACTGAGAATAGGAAGTTTTCTTGGGTGTGGTTACGATATCTGTGTTGAAGTCGATCGATTCGGATCCTCCGACCCCAATGTTTTTGATTTTTCTCGTTTGGATGGCAGCGACTTTGCTGTTTTTGCAGGTTGGAACTATTTGTTTCCGGAAGGCGCACTGGTATCTGGGATTAGTTCCGCTGGCAGTACTTTTATCGCCTTTAGTGGAGTAGGAGGCTTTTCTGGTTTCGCAAAGGGTAATTTTTATGTGAGTGGATATCCGACCACCCTGGATGCCAACGGAACAGGGTTTTGGGATGGGCGTTTCTTTTATCAAGGGACTCAGTACGGACTGGGGGATAGCAGTAATCTTCAAATAACGCAGACTTTGCCTAATGGATTTAATTACGTGGCTCCGGGTAATGTCATGTTGGTTGTGGACTTGTGTGCCGGTTGCAGTTTGAGCAGTTCCGGAATTGTGGATTTTGCTGGTGTTAGCAACAACGGAACTGTGACCGCTTCGTACGTGTCTTTCCAAGGCCTTTCATCTAATAACGGCTTGGTGATCGGCAACGCAAGTTTCAGTGGAAATGGGTACTATGCTAACAATACTGGCACAATCAATGGGGATGCTAGCTTTAATAACGAGAACTATAACAGTGGCACGGTAACCGGAGTTGCCACTTTTGCTGAAAATGCGGTCAACTGGGGTGGAATAGTTGATGTAGCGACTGCGGTTTGGAATGGATTGAACGGGTGTAATGCATGGGGCTGCTTTATTGGTGGTCGCCCTCTGGACAATGGGGGGAATGGTCTCAATAGCTGGAATGGAAATTTCTATGTAAACGGAGTGATATCGGTTGCAATCTCTGGATGCATGGATTCCCTGGCTTGCAATTACAATCCATCCGCTAATAACGATGATTCCAGTTGCAGTTACACCTGTGCAGAAGGGGAGAATATTCGAGTCTATGCCCCCGAATCTGATGGCGATCATGCTGTTGCCGACTCCACCCTCATGCCGGGAAACTATGCATGGATTTCGTATCGTTATATTTCTTATATTCAAAAACGGGACATCACGACTGGGGAATTTATCAGTAATATAGAACTACCCGGAAACGGCGGTTCCGCCATGTTGTTCAGAGTCGGGGAATACGTTTGGGCCTTCCGAACTTGGGGAGACTCAGGTGCATGGAGAGTTCACCGAGCCACAGACGCGGTCACTACTTTCACTGAATCTTTTCCCATCGTGAAAACGGGTGCTAGTTCGGATGGTTTTATTTGGTTGTTGGGAGTCCATGCAGGTCCGAAGTTGTACAAAGTAGATGGCAACACTGGTGAGATAGTGGTGACCCGAGACTTGTCCGATATCTTTGGTGCTTTTCCCGAAGGGGAGATCCCGTGGGATTGGTGGCGATATGGGCCCCAGGGGATTGCAGTCGATAGCAACAAAATTGCCATTACGGGCGATTCAAAACTGGTTTTTTTCGACAAAAATACGCTGTCGGTGATTCGAACAAAAGATCTCCCATCTAATTCAGCTGGCCTGGATCCTGCTCAAGCCTACCGAGTACTTGAGGGCCAGGGGGGATGGTTTGTAGCCACCGGAGGGGATGGAAGTACTTTTTATCGATATGATTATGCCACCGATACAGGGCGCTTCTTAGATGTCGTGATTGACTCGATTGAAGGGGTGGCCAGAGATGCTACCGGGTTTTGGATTCCCAATACTCATAGTTATGTTCAAGCTCCTTATCTTTACCATATTAAATTTGATGGCACTATCGACAGGCGTTTGGACATGAGTGTTTATTATGGTTTCGGTCCGGGCTGGTCGGGAGCGGTTTATCCTAAAACACACATCGCCCCTGGCGGCCGAGTTTGGCAAATTAACTATTATCCGTTCCGGCTGCTGATTATGGATTGGATGAGTGATGGCTCCAGCCCTGCGGGCGCCTGTGGCGACTTCCTGTGTGATTCAGGTGAAACGAATTTGAGTTGCTCTGCGGACTGTCCGTAATGTAGAATTCGGATAGATAGGTGACATCCAGCGGGTCTCGTCTAGAATAAAACTAGATTGGAGATAAT